>CAYMRQ010000028.1:27252-30964 GCA_964392845.1 uncultured Rhizobium sp. | reverse complement strand
AGCGGGTCGAGCGAGGCCATCGGGTCCTGCAATATGCTGGCGATCCGTCGGCCGCGGATCGCCCGCATCTGCCGCATGGTGAGGCCCAGCAGGTCCTCGCCGTCGAGTTCGATGCGGCCGGCGACGATCCGGGCGCTCGGCGCGAGCAGGCGGACGATCGAGTGGCAGGTGGTGGTCTTGCCGCAACCCGACTCGCCCACCAGGCCGAACGTCTCGCCGGCTTCGACGGTGAAGCTGATCCCATCGACAGCCTTGACGATTCGGCTGCCGCCGAACCCGAAGTAATGAGTCTTTAGACCCTCGACACGCAGCAGCGGAGGCATCTAGACCGGTCCCGCCTCAGCGGTTGCGCAACTGGGGATCGAGGTGCACGCGCAGCCAGTCCCCAAGCATGTTGGCGGAGAGCACCAGCATCGTGATGCAGATGCCGGGAAAGACGGCGAGCCACCACTTGCCTTCCATCAGACCGTCGCGTGCCTGAGCCATCATCAATCCCCACGAGGGCTCGGGCGGCGGGACGCCGACGCCGAGGAAGCTGAGCGAGGCCTCGATGATGACGGCCACGCCCACCTGCAGGCTGAACAGCACCATCACGGTGTTCATGACGTTGGGAATGAGGTGGCGGGCGATGATCCGCGGTTTGCTGATCCCGTTGATCTCCGCCAATTTCACAAACTCCCGTTCGCGCAATGCCAGGATCTCGCCGCGCACCGCGCGGGAGTAGCGGCTCCAGAAAACCAGCGCGAGGATCAGCACCAGGTTCCATATGCCCGGGCCGCGCACGCTGGAGATCAGGATCGCAAAGACCAGCGACGGCAAGGTCAGCCACGCATCGGTAATCCGCATGATGATCTGGTCCCACCACCCGCCGAGATAGCCAGCGATCACGCCGAGCAATGTGCCGATGGCGCCGGCCACGATGGTGCCGGTCAGGGCCACGAGCAGCGAGATCTGGGCGCCGTAGATCAAGCGGCTGAGCACGTCGCGGCCGAGGAAATCGGTGCCGAGCGGCGTCGCAAAACTGCCCCCGTCGGACCAGAACGGCGGCACGTCGTCGAGGTAGGGGCAACTGTCGATGCCGTAGCGGGCGAGGCATTGCGCCGCCGACGGGGTCACCGGGTCGAGCTTGCTGTGCGGCGCGATAACCGGCGCCAGGATGGCGGCGAAGGCCAGCAGGCCGAGGAGCAGCAGCGGAATCGCCGGCAGTTCGCGCAGGAGGTGCAGCGGGTGCTGCGCGCGCTGCGAGACGGTCGCGACGCCAGCCGTGTGATCAGCGACAATGGCCATCGTGGCCCCTCTTACCGTGATAGCCTGACCCGGGGGTCGACATAGGCGTAGAGCACGTCGATGACGAAGTTCAGCAGCACGATCATCACGCCCGACATCAGCACGACGCCCTGCACCATCGGGAAATCGCGATTGGTCAGACCGTCGTAAAGCAACAGGCCGACGCCTGGCCAGTTGAAGATCACTTCGATCACCACGGCCACGTTGATCATGACGATGAGATTAAGGCCGGCGATCGTGAGCACCGGGATCATCGCGTTCTTCAGCGCGTGCTTGGCCAGCACGATGGCCTCGGGGACGCCCTTAAGGCGCACCAGCTTGACATAATCGGTGCCGAGTACGTCGAGCATGCCCGAGCGCGTGATGCGCAGCATCGCGCCCGAGAAGTACCAGCCCAGCGCAAAGGCGGGCATGGCGAGATACCGCCAGTCCCGGAACCAGAACGGCACCCATGTCGAGGCGTCGTTCCACACGAAAGTGCTTTGCCCCTTACCGAGTACCGGCAGCCAGCCGAGGGTCACCCCGAATATGATGATCAGCACGAGGCCGACGAAGAAGCCGGGAACGGAAAGCCCCAGCAGGGCCACTAACTTGCCGCTGCTGTCCCACCACGTGCCAACCCGCAATGCCGACAGCATGCCAAACGGCACGCCGATGACGATCGAGATGGCGAAGGCGGCAAATCCCAGCTTCAGCGAGTTGGGCAAACGCTCAAAATAGATCCTGCTGACCGGCAGCGACTTCTCGAAGGAGTGGCCGAAATCGCCGCGCACGAGGTTGCCAATGAATGCCGCGTATTGCACATAGAGCGGCCGGTCGAGGCCCCAGTCGTGCCGAATCTGCTCCAGATGGGCAGCATCAGCGCCGATCTCTCCCTTCATCTTGACCGGATCGCCGCTGAGCCGCACCAGCGCGAAGATGATCGTCACCAGCAGCCACAGCGTGACCACGCTGTAGAGGGCGCGCAGCAGGACGTAGTTCTTCACCGCGGCGCCTCTGCCGCGACGCGCGACCGCAATTGGTTCTGCGCAACCGATATGTTACCGGCCACCCTCGCGACCGCAGAAGGCGACGGCCGAGGGCAGGGCAACCGTTGTCCCAGACGCCCGCCTTCGCCGGGGTTTGGCGGACTCGTCGAGATCGGTGTGCTCATTACGACCGCCACTCTCAGCCATCCACTTTTACCTCCCAGACCTCCCACGGCCACGGGTAGGGGGCGTGCACCGTGTCCCAGTAGCGAGCGACGGCTTTCCCCTCCGGCAGGACGCGGGGTCCCACCGCGTGCATGAACGGGTTCAGGTAGATCGGCACGAACAAATACTCGTCGACGATGATTTGCTGGATCGCCTTGACCAGCCGGTTCCGCTCCTGAACGTCAACGCTCGCCTGGTGCTTCTTCCACAGGCTCTCGATCGTCTCCTCGCACAGGAACGATGCGCTGCCCCCGCACACGGCATAGACGCCGATGTTGGTCGCGGACCCGCCCGGACGCGGATCGATGTTCTGCACGATCGTCCGATTGCCGGGATAGCCTTTCCGGCCTTGGCCAATCTTGGCCCGGAAGGCCGGTCCCTCGAGCACCTCGAGCTTGCCGCGGATGCCGACGGCGCGCAGATCGTTCATGATGCGCTCGCCCATGTCGAAATACGGCACGAACGGCACATACCATTCGAAATCGATCCCGTTGGGGAATCCGGCATCGGCGAGAAGCTGCTTCGCTTTCTGCGGGTTGTACTCGGGCACCGGCAGATCCTTGCCGTCGCCGCGCAGCGCATCGCCTTCCTCGGCACTGAGCCAGTTGCCCCACGGGATGCCGACGCCCTGCGTCTCCTGTTTGACCAGGAAGAGCCGGTTGAGCGCCAGGCTCGCCGCCTGACGCACGCGCTTGTCGTGGAAGGGACTATCGGGCTCGCTGTAGCCGGGGAACATCAGCCACCAGGGCGCGGTGAAATTCGGGTTCCAGCGCAGCTTTTCGTTGGCCATAACGCGCGACAGGAGCTTCCCCGTCATGCCATAGGCAAGATCCAACTCGCCGGTCTCCAGGCCGGCGAGGCGGCTGGCGGGATCCCTGATACCCTTGACCACGATCGTCTTGGTGGCGGGGGTGCGGCGCCAGTACTCGTCCCAGGCCTCGAACACCATCTGCGTCCCGGCCTCCTGGCTGACGAGTTTGTACGGACCAGCGCCGATCGGACGCGTCTTGAAGCCATCGCGGCCGACCTTCGCGTAATAGTCCTTGGGGACGATCCAGCCGATGCCGCTCACCACCCCGTTATAGAGCTCCATGAAATCGACGAACGGCTCCTTGAAGTGGAAGACGATCGTGCGGTCGTCGACGGTCTGGATACGGTCGAGCTTGGTGTGGAAGATCTTGGCGTTGGCGCCCTTGAAGTTCTCGTAGGTCCACTTCACGTCGGCGGTGGTG
>CAYMRQ010000028.1:0-27242 GCA_964392845.1 uncultured Rhizobium sp. | reverse complement strand
GGTGAGCCGCGTCCCATCCTGGAATTTCAAGCCTGGGCGCAGACGGAAGGCGGCTTGTTTGTAGTCCGCGGTCATCTCGGCATGCTCGGCCAGGCTGTAGGTCGCCTCGCCCTGCGGCATCGGCTTGATCATCGCGTCGTGGACGAAATAGTCGTATTTCTGCTGCGTGAGGGCGTAGGAGTGTTCGAGCGGATCGAGCCATCCTGGATCGAGGGCGAAGTGCATCCCGATGGTCAAGGTGCCCTTGGACTTGCCTCGGCCGGGCTCGATCTGAGCGTCTCTGATGTCCAGCTTCGCCAGTGGGCCGGCGAGGATCGGGGTCTGTGCTGCCGATTGCCCGAAGCTGCCGCTCGACAGCAGTGCCATCGCAATCAGCGCACTCCCCAGCACGCCAAACCACTTGATTATGCCGCCAGTGTTGCGGAAGGCCCGGTCGCCGGCACGGTTACGTCTCAGCATCGTCGTCCCCATCGGTTGCTTCCGTCGTGACGGTGAGGATGCTGCTGCACGGAATCGGAAGACGCAATCGGTCTCCCGATGCGGTATGGCGTGATTTACCGATGCAGCGGCGCTGAGGCTCGAGCGGAGGCGGCAACGCGATGCCGCGAGATACTTGCGGACGCGACGCCACCGGCTGTTCCCTCAAAACTTACACCCTTCGCCTGCTCGCCAGCCTCTGTCTCAAAGCCTTGCGTCAAATGTAATGCAGCCATGCGAAAATTGTCGCGCTTTTTTTGTCGCAGTTGTCAATCGCGCTTGCCATCGCGCTTGGTCGACTCGCCCGCCTGGGCCGGCCTATTTTGTCGTCGAACGGAGTGCAACGATGATTCCCACCGACGACAAGCTTGAAATCTGCTTTGCTCACGTTGCCTATCGGCTGCATGAGCGGTTTTCGGCCCTCGATACCGGCATCGACAGTTTCCCGGTCCGCGACGGGGAGACCTTGGCGAACCGCGTCGGCGAGGCCGACGTGCTGGTGATCTCCGGGCTGTGGCAGAACAGCCTGCTCGACCGCGCGAAGAAACTCCGCTTCATCCAGGCGATCGGCGCCGGCACCGACCAGTTCCCGCGGGACGAATTGGCCCGGCGCGGCATCCGCTTGGCCAGCGCGCGCGGCGTCAACGCCCGCGCGGTCGCAGAGCACGCGATGGCCCTCATCCTCGCCTTGAGCCGCCGGCTTCCCGAGGCGCGCGACAACCAGCGCGCGCATGTGTGGCGCGGCATGATCGGCGATCTCGCGCAGCGCGAGGACGAACTCGGCGGCAAGACGCTGCTGGTCGTCGGCCTGGGAGACATCGGCGGGCGTCTCGCCCGGCTGGCCAAAGCGTTCGACATGCGCGTCGTCGGGCTGCGGCGCGATTCCTCCCGCGGCCGAGGCTCGGCGGATTCGGTGCACACCATGAGCGAACTTAAGAATCTCTTGCCCGAGGCCGATTTTGTCGCCCTCACCTGTCCGCTCACCAGGGAGACCGAGAACCTCGTCGACGCCGCGGCGCTCGGCCGGATGAAACCATCCGCCCATCTCGTCAATTTGGCGCGCGGGCGGGTCGTCGACGAGGCCGCGCTTGTAGCGGCGCTTGATGCACGGCGCATTGCCGGCGCCGCCCTCGACGTGACGGCGGAAGAGCCGCTCGCGCCTGATTCGCCGCTTTGGGGAATGGAGCATGTCCTGATCACGCCGCACACGGCAGGCGAGACGCGGCGTTACGAAGACAATGTGATCGAGATCCTGCGCGACAATCTGGGCCGGCTCCGGCGCGGAGACGGGGAATTGCGCAACCAGGTGGTCTGAAGCTCGGCCCAAAGGGAGAACTCCATGCCGGCACCTTACGAGACGCATCGCGCCCAGCTCAAAGCCATCCTGTTGGCCTGGGGCATGCCGCAGGCCAACGCCGAAACGACCGCCGACATCCTGTCCTGGGCGGATTTGCACGGCGTCGACAGCCACGGCATGTCGATGATCCCGGGCTATGACCGGCTGCGCCGCGCCGGGCGGGCGAACGTGAACGCGCAGCCGCGGATCATCAAGGAAACGCCGGTGTCCGCGCTGGTCGACGGCGACGGCGGGCTCGGCCATGTGCCGGCGCGCTTCGCGATGCAGGTGGCGATCGACAAGGCGAAACAATCCGGCATCGCGATCGCCGCGGTGCGCAACTCGGCGCATTTCGGCGCCACCGGCTACTACACGCTGATGGCCGCGAAGGAAGGGCTGATCGGCATGGCGTGCACCAGCGCCTCCTCGATCCAGGTCGCGCCGACCTTTGGCAAGGAAGCCAAGCTCGGCACCGACCCCTGGTCGTTCGCCGCGCCCAGCGCCGACGGTCGGCCGTTTCTGCTCGACATGGCGACGACGACGGTCGCTGCCGGCCGCATCCGCAACAAGGCCAACGAAGGGCTGCCCTGTCCGCCCGGCTGGGTGCTGAACAAGGATGGGCTGCCCAGCACCGACCCCCTGGAGGCGCGCGAGAAGGGCGGGTTCCTGACCTCGCTCGGCGGTTCGCCGGAGAATTCGAGCTACAAGGGTTACGGGCTCTCGGCGATGGTCAACATCCTTGGCTCATGCCTGTCGGGCGCGACCTTGATTACCGACCCGATGCACACCAAAAAACCGCAGGGCAACGACATCGGCCATTGCTTTATCGCGATCGACCCCGGCCTCTTCCGCGATCCTCAGGACTTCACCGCCGATGTGACCCGGTTCTGCGACGATCTGCGGGCGACAAAGCCGGTCGACCCGGCCCAGCCAGTCATGGTGGCGGGCGACCCGCAATGGAACAACGCGGCAAAGCGCATGGCGGAGGGGATCCCGGTCGGCTCCGGCCTCCTCAACCAGATCCGGCAGATCGCCCAGGCCAGCGCGGCGCCCTGGCTCCTGGATTGATGCCAGCCGACCGAAGCAGTCATCGCTCTTCGCCGTCATGGCCGGGCTTGGCCCGGCCATCCACGTGTTTGATTTTACGCGGACTTTGAAAACGTGGATGCCCGGCACAAGGCCGGGCATGACGAGTCGAAATTTATGCCGGCTGGTATGAGCGGCGGACCTGGCCCGTTATGCAATCGCTCCCGGCGGCGGGTCGAATGCCTTGATGCGCGGCGGGGGGCCGGCGAACCGCTCGATCTCGACGAGGCTGAGCTGGCCGGCGCAGCCCTGCGCGAGGCGGGAGGTGCCGGCGTCGCGGGTCAGCACGTTCGGGTTGCCGTGCACGCAGAGCGGCGTCTCCGCGGCAGGGTCTTCCGGGTCGTACCACGCCCCGGTCGAGAGCTGGACGACGCCAGGGCGCAACGCGTCGCTCAGCACCGCCCCGGCGAGGCAGGCGCCGCGCGCGTTGTAGAGGCGCACGATGTCGCCGTCGCTTATGCCGCGGGCAGCGGCGTCCCGCGGATGGATGCGCACCGGCTCGCGTCCGCTGATCTTCGAGGCGAGGCTGGTGGCGCCGAAATCGAGCTGACTGTGCAGCCGGGTCGCCGGCTGATTGGCGACGAGCTGCAGCGGGAAGCGTGACGCGGCCGGCGACCCGGCGCCGTCAACCGGCGGCAGCCAGGCCGGATGCCCCGGGCAGTCGGGATAGCCGAACCCGGCGATCGTCGCGGAGGCGATCTCGATCTTGCCGCTCGGCGTCGGCAGCGGTGCGGCGGCGGGATTGCGGCGGAAGGCGCGGACGATGCCGCCGTCCCATTTAAGGGTCGGCAAGACCAGCTCGCCGTCTTCCCAGAACTGCGCAAAATCGGGCGCATTGACGCCGCGCTCCGCCAATGCGCGCCGGGTCGGCTCGTAGATGTGTTCGAGCCACTGCCGGGGCGAGCGGCCCTCGGTGAACGCCTCGGCAAAGCCGAGACGCTCGGAGAGGCCGGCGAAAATCTCGTGATCGTCGCGCGCCTCGCGGTAGGGCGCGACCGCCCGATGCATCGCCACCAGCAGCGGGTCACCCTCCGAGGCGCCGATATCCTCGCGCTCCAGGGTGATCGTCGTCGGCAGCACGATATCGGCGTGGCGCGCGTTCGCCGTCCACGCTGATTCGTGCACGATCATCGTATCCGGGCGGGCGAAGGCGCGGCGCAGCCGGTTCAGATCCTGATGGTGGTGGAACGGGTTGCCGCCGGCCCAGTAGACCAGCCTGATGTCGGGATAGGTCAGCCGCCTTCCGTCGTAATCAAATTTTTCGCCCGGGTGCAGCAGCATATCGGCGATCCGCGCCACCGGGATGAAGTCGGTGATGCTGTTGCGGCCGGTCGGCAGCGGTACCGCCAGCGGCGCCTTGCCGGTATTCGAGGTCGAGCCCAGCGCATAGGCGAAGCCGCCGCCCGGCAGCCCGATCTGGCCGAGCATGGCGGCCAATACCACGCCCATCCATACCGGCTGCTCGCCATGCTCGGCGCGCTGCAAGGATTGCGAGCAGGTGACGAGGGTGCGCCGTCCCGCGCAGCGCCGCGCGAGGGTGGTGATCTCGTCTGCCGGAATGCCGCAGATCGCGGCGGCCCAGGCGGCATCTTTCGGCTGACCGTCGCTACGGCCCGACAGATAAGCCGCGAACGCCTCCCAGCCGACGCAGAACCGGCCGAGGAAGGCCCGGTCGTGCAACCCTCCCTCGACCAGGGTATGAGCGAGCCCCAGCATCAGCGCGACATCGGTGCCGGGGCATATCGGATGCCACACCGCCTCGACTGCCGCTGGAAAATCATCGCGCAACGGGCCGACCAGGTGAAATTCGACGCCCCGCCCACGCGCCGCGGCGAGGCGGTCGCGAGCGATATGCTGGCTTGAGCCGCCGCCACCGACATCGTTGTTCTTCAGCGCCATGCCGCCAAAGGCGAGGACCAGCGCGCTCTCTTCGACCAGCTCGGCCCAGCTGACGTTGTTGCCGGCGACGGCAGCTTGCGGGCCGATGACGTGCGGCAGGATCACCGCCGCCGCGCCCGAGCTGTAGCTGTTGACCGAGCGGACATAGCCGCCGGCGAGGTTCAGAAAGCGGTGGATCTGGTGCTGCGCGTCGTGAAACCGCCCGGCGCTGGCCCAGCCATACGACCCACCGAAGATCCCGCACGGCCCGTGCGCGGCATAGACGCGCCGCAACTCCGCGGCGACCCGGTCGAGCGCCTCCGGCCACGAGACCGCCACGAATTCATCGCGGCCCCGCCGCCGATCCGGTCCCGGACCCCGCTCCAGCCAGCCGCGCCGGATCATCGGCCGGGCGACCCGCGCCTTGTGCGACACCGCGGCCGGGATGTTGCCGAGCAGGACCGAGGGGTCGGTGTCCCGCGGATGCGGAACAATTTCGATGCCATGATCCCGTACGAGCACCGAAAACGCACCCCAATGGGAGCTGTGCGGCACGCCGCGAGTGTGCGGTGGAGGATGGTCAACCATGTCGGTGATGTCTCAAATATACCTCATTCCGGCGTACCGGGGCTTGGTTCATGACGCACCGTATCCGCGAAGGACTGCGGGAACTTGCCGGTGCTCGATCCCGGTCGCGGCAGGACTAAAACCGGACGCCTATGGGGATACCCGCTTCCTATCTGGTCGACCACAACCGCTGGCAGAGCCTCACCCTGTTTCTCGACGACGGCCGCGTCGAAGTCGACACCAATGCCATTGAACGAGCGATCCGCCCCATTGCTCTCGGCCGCAAGAATGCCCCGTTCGCCGGTTCCAATGGCGGCGCCAGGAGTTGGGCGATCATCGCCTCGCTGATCCAGACCGCCAAGCTCAACCAGGTCGAGCCCCTTGCCTATCTGCGCGATGTTCTCAAGCAGCTCGTCGCCGGGCACCCGGTCAACCGCCTCGATGAGCTGCTTCCCTGGAACTGGGAGTCCGCGCCCACCGCCATCGCAGCCTGATCAAGCCGTGGGATTCCCGCGACGCTTACTTGTCGCCGGTAGCTGCGCCTCAGCAATGCGTGACTATCGCATGCAACAAATGCGGTTGGAAAGCCGGCCGGCAGGTCCGGAACGCGCATGCCGCGAATCGAGTCGACAAATTGATTTCGAGCCGGATTACGCGCGTGGGCCCCCACGTGGTGTGAACCGGAATATGGCGGAGGTTGCGGAGGTTATCGCCGCGTCATCGCATAGATGCTGAAATGGCCGGTAGTGAGGTCGAGGTGGTGGTAATATAAATGGTTTCCATCACGGGAGATAAAGGCCCCTTCGTTGAAACCGGGGGTCTGTGCTCCCACTAATTGCGGCGCGCCGAACGGCTCGGAGGTGGTGGTGCGTTTTGCTGTATAAATCCGATTTAGATGTGGTGGAAATCCGCCAGTTTTGATATTCATCTGTTCAAAAAAGGCTTCGAGTCCGTCGCGGGTCATCATCATGGGACCGCTAAAGTGGATACCGTGCGGTCCGCCATAGTACATGCCATAGATATTCTTGAACTCTTCTTCAAATTTGAGCATCCGGGGATCCGAGCTGCCGTCCTCTAGCTTTGTGAAGGTTCCGTCGCTTTTCCTCAGCGCAATTGCTATGTGGGTATTTTGCGGATTGCCGACTGTAAAAATATACAGTGTATTCCCGTCGGGGCTGACGTTAACGACGCCTTCAGGCACACCCAGTTGATGGTTGTACAGGTTTGGTACGGGGGCAACGTTGGCAACGGTGCCATCATGCCACTTGCCCGTGTAGGCTAGGTTTCGGACATCGGAACCGATTTGTGATATGAAATAGAAGTTATTGTCGTCATCGATACTTGCCATGATGGCAACGGAGCCTGTATTGACGCCCTTAACCTCGCCCAGGAAGGCGAAGGTCGTGTCGTTGATTCTTTTGGCGTAGTAGATCTTCGGATGCTCATTTGCTGCTAAACCAGTCCTGCTGTCAAAGACGAGATACTGGCCGTCGGGAGTTAGGTACGGTTCTTCTGCGTTGCCTCTATACCCTTGGATTACAACGGGCTCGGGGTTAGCGAATTCGGTGTTGATAGATGTGTTGCTACCGGCTGGGGTTGCCGATACGAGAGCTGTTTCCGACGTACTTGGTGGTTGATTATTTGGATGTACAATCACTGGCGGTAGCGGAGTAGGCGGGTTTGTTCTGGTGATGAGGTAATATGCAAGCCCACTGAGGACGGCAAGGCCAATGAGGACGGCTGGGATGAGGCCGAGGGAGCCGAAGGCGCGGGGTGCTTTCATCATTGCGGCAATTCTACCATCAACCTCCGGCAACCATTTGAGCTTAAGGTCGCTCACCTCAGCATCCGAAAAATCGGGGCCTGTTCGTCGCAGCGCTAGCCAGTTGGCGCCGGCGCGGAGCGGCGCCACCGCGCGAGGCGCAGCAGCATCGCGCGATCCTGCGCATTGACGCAGAGCCACCATAATCCGCTGCCGATCAGCACTGACATCGCAGCCAGCCGCAGCACCAGTGGTCCAAAACCGGAGCCGGGGCCCAGGCCGAACGGCAAGCTGGCCGCCCAGATCAACAGCGCCAGCGGAAGGGTGACCAGCACGATCCGCAGCTGCGTGCGGTTGATCGTGCGAAGCGCCCATATGCGGCGCACCTGTAAGCTGCGCAACAGGGAGAGGCCGATCAGTGCGATCGCGGTCGACAACGCCGTGCCGAGGAGGCCGTAGGCTGGGATCAGCGCCAGGTTCAGGACCAGATTGAGCCCGGCCGTTAGGGCCATGTTGGCCGCTTCTAGCCGCTGCCGGCCCCCGATCGTCAGCACCGTAGCAGCCGGAGCGAACGAAGCTTCGACACACATTCCGCATGCCAGAACCAGCAATGCCGGCGTACCTACGGCGAATGCCGGCCCCATGATCGCAAGAATATCGCCGCCGTTCACGACGATTACCAGCAGCAGCGGGAAAGCCAGCAACGTCGCCAGGCGGACCGCAGCGGCGTGAGTGTCCTGTAAGGATGCCCGCCGGCCTTCGGCGATCAGCACCGTGTAGACCGGCGCAGTCGCCGCCGCTAGAGCGCCCATCGGCACGCCGAAGACGAGGATGATCTGCACGCAACCACGATAGGCGCCGACCGAATTGGCATCGGTCAGCAGCCCGAGCAGCAATAGGTCGGTGAAGCCAATCGCCTGAGCCGCCACGATATGGAGCGTGATCGGCAGCGCGTAGCCGTAGAGGCGGCCCAGCTGGAATGCCGGTCGGGTCCGGCCGATCCGGTCGCGCACCAGCCGCAGGACAAACCAGGCCCCGAGGGAGACGCCGACGATGAGGCCGACCAGTTGGCCGTAGGCAACCCCGATCTGCGGTCCGCTGGACAGCAGCAGCCAGAGCAACACCGCCGCCAGGCAGAGTGGTGGCGCGATGTTTTGCATCACGATGGCGGGCAGAGCCCGGCCGAACCCGCGTGCGATGTGGGCGAGCAGGTCGATCGTTACCAGGAGCGGGATCGCAAAGCCCAGCACCACGAGGAAACGACCGGCCCCGGCTTGCCCGAGCACATGCGCCGCGACCCAATGACCACCGATCCCCAGGCCCACCGCGGACACGAGGCCGATCGCCAGCGGCAACGGTATGCAGCCGAGGACGGTCCCCAATGCACGTTGCCGCTCATTGCGGCTCAGCTGCACGGGAAGATAGTGCAAGACGCTGACCGGCACGCCGAAGACGGCGATCACCGCGCTCGCCTTGGCGACCATCAGCGCCAGCGCATAAAGACCGTAACCGGCGACTCCGAGGAAGCGGGCGGCGACTACCTCGCTGCCCATCATCACCACCGCGCCTGCGGCTGCGCCGATCAGCGTGATGCCGGCATTGCCGATGAATCCGGCGGCAGCCTGCAAACGGGCGCCGCCGGCGGGACTTCCCGGTGACTGAGCAGTCAAGCTTGCCTGATGGGTTGCGCTGCGGGCATCCCGATCCACGTCCTGCCTTCGCGGCATCCGCGAAAGAAATGATGGGCGATAATGCCGCGATAAAACGGAGGGCGCATGAAGCGAGCGATAGCGGGGTGACGTTCGGCGAGCTGCGCGGCCGGCATCCACACCAACCATATGGTCAGGGAATTGAACGCAAGTCCGCGGAGCAGGTAGCGGCCGAGCAGGAGCGCCGGGTTGCGGTCGCTTGGCGGGACTAAGCGCCGGCGTGGCCCGAACCAGACGCGCAGATGGTCGCGCAGCGTCGAGATGTCCCATACATGATAGGCGACGGCGATCTCCGGCTCGCTCACCCACTCACGAAGCTTGCCGAAGTTCTGCCCATACCTGAAGCTAAACTGGCACATCTGCTCGAGGGTCATCATGTGATGATGAAACGCCAGCGCCTCGGGGCAATAGAGGATGCGCAAACCG
The DNA here is from genome assembly GCA_964392845.1 of uncultured Rhizobium sp. Classification (GTDB taxonomy): domain Bacteria; phylum Pseudomonadota; class Alphaproteobacteria; order ATCC43930; family CGMCC-115725; genus DATARH01. The sequence continues at coordinate 18,001 of CAYMRQ010000028.1, read as the reverse complement.
CCCTGCGCCAGCCGGTGCCCGAGCACCACGTCCTGGTGCGCGATGGCGCCGCCGCGTCCGATCTCTTCCGGCATTCCGCCGTAGCGCAGCACGAACTCTCGCTTGGCCGAAATATTGCTCCCCCAAAACCGGTAGTAAGGCACTTCCGCCAAGCCGGCGAAGTCGCTGAAACGCAGGCGGTCGAACTTGCGCAGAAAAACGCTCTGGTCCAGCATCGGCGACACCTCGGCCGGGCCGAGCACCGCCACCTCCTCCTCGGGATGCTTACTGTGCATCGCCACATGCCACTTCAAGCTCTGTGGAGTCATGAAGATGTCGTCCGCGATCAGCAGCACGACCGGCGCTTCCGCCGCCTCAAACGCACGGTTGTACGCGTGGCCGGGACCATGGTTGCTTTGATAGATGTAGCGAATTCGACAGGGCGCTCGCGCGATCCATTCTTCGACTACCGCCCGGGTGTGGTCGGACGAGCCGTCGTCGACGACAACCACCTCGTACTCGGCGGGATCGAGTTCCTGCTCTGCCAAATGCCGCAGCGTCTCGCGGAACGTCTCCGCCCGGTTGTAGGTGGGTACGACGACGCTGAGCTTCAGCTGGTTGTTCGTACTCCCGACCATTGACCGCGCGCTCCCGGCCCGAGTCTGATATCCGAGCCTCTGTTAAAAACGTTCTGGGCAGGTTTGCCAAGCCATCGAGATTACACGCCCTTGGCCGACCGTTCAACGCCGGCGTTGACGACGTCGCCGCCAGCGCCGCTGCGCGCGTCGCGATTTGATGCGGACTCGGTGCCGCTCGCATCACGCTCACGCCTTGCATTAGCCCGAGCGGTACGGGTAAGTTCGCGATATAATAGCCCAGCGCCGAATGTGTCTAATGTTGCGAGCCGGAGACCGGGCTTGCGCAGCGGACATGGCGGACAAATCGGTGAGATGAGTTGCGAATGAGTAAAGAGCCGGCGCTCAGTGTCGTCGTGGCGACCTACAAACGAGCGGAAATCGTCCGTGAGACGCTCCGCCATTTGGCAGAGCAGGACCTTGACCCTACCGAGTATGAGGTGATCGTCGTCGATGACGGCTCGCCCGACCACACGCGGGCGGTCGTCGAGGAATGGATGGTTCGGGCGCCATATCGACTGCGCTATCTGCACCACAGCAACCATGGCCCCGGCTACACCCAGAACCGCGGCATCAGAGCCGCGGAGGCGCCGATCATTCTGTTGATGGCGGACGACATCTTCATGTCGCCGCAGGCGCTGAAGGCCCATCTCGACACGCACCGGGCGCATCCCGAACAGGAAGTGGCGGTGGCCGGCCGGCTCGAAGAGGCGCCACCGGCCGACGCGAACGTCTTTCTGCGCAATTGGGTCCACTGGCGGCAATACCGCGACTTCACCGGCTTGAGCGAGCTACCCTATTACCGCTTCGTGGCGTGTAATATCTCGGTGAAGCGCGATTTCGTGCTGCGCTACGGTCCCTACCGGGAACGAATGGGCCGCGCCGGTCCCGCCGCGCACGAGGACACGCAACTCGCCTATCAGCTGTCGCGCGCCGGCCTGCGCATTCTCTATCGTCCGCAGGCGTTAGGCTTTCATCACCACCCCACGACCTTCGAGGCAGCGTGCGATCGGCGCTACATGCAGGGGCTCAATTTCGGTGAATTCCACAGCAACGTGCCAGTGCCGGAAATTCCCGTCGCCTATCACGTGCTGAGTTGGTCGACACTGCCGGATCATTTCCGCGCGCTGTTCGGGCCGCGCCGACAATACCTGACGGCCGCGGACCGGAACCCCGCGATATTGGCGGCGAGATATTTGCTGCGCGCCGTGCTGTTCAATGGCGTGACCGTGCGCGGCCTGTGGGAGCCGATGGTACACGCGGCAGAGCGGAGCCCGACCATCGCGCGGATGATGCACTGGCAACTCTACCGGGGTGTGTTGTTCTATCACTTTCTGCGAGGCTGCCGCGATGGGCATCGAATCTACGACCGGGCGCGCGGTGCCGTCAGCCGTACCGGCGCCACCGGTGGCTAGTGGGTGCGTTCCAACAAAGCACACCCGTTGCCGCGATTCCGGGCGCCGCGCAGCGGCGAACCCGGAATCCAGTTTCCGGAGGCGGTGTTCATAGGTTCCGGGCTCCCTCCCTCGCTTCGCTCGGGCAGCCGCACTGCCCCAGGCAATACGCCAGGATCAGCTGCAACAGGTCGCGCGCGTTGGCGATCCCGCGGGGGCGCAGGAAGGCCTTGGTGTGGCGGGCGCTGGCCTCGATCGCCGCCGCCCCGCCAAGGCGATCGACAACCACCTGCCAGTCCTGGACGAATAGCTGTGCGCGATTCATCCCACCCTAGAATCATGAAAGATTCCAACGTGCAAGATTTATTTTAGCGCCTATGGGCGCAAGCCGGGATGACAACTTATGTTTTTCCCCTCCGTGTCCTCCGTGCCTCCGTGGTTATTCTTCTACCTCACCGCTCGCGCAATTCGCGGCGGATGATCTTGCCGGTGGCGGTCAGCGGCAATTCGTCGACGAAGACGATCTCGCGCGGTGCCTGATACCAGGCGAGGCGCTCGCCGACAAACGCCCGGATCTCGTCGGCGAGGGCCGGGCTCGGTGATACCCCCTGGGTCGGCACGACAAACGCCCGGACGATCTCGCCGCGCACCGGATCGGGGCGACCGACTGCCGCCGCCATTAAGACCGCGCGGTGCTCCATCAGGCAATCTTCGATGTCGGTCGGGCCGATGCGGTAGCCGCCGCTGGAGATCAGATCGTCCTGGCGGCCCTTGTACCAGATGTAGCCGTCCGGATCGGCGATCGCGACATCGCCGGTCAGGCACCAATCGCCGGCAAACTTCGCCTCGGTCGCCTCGGGGTTGTTCCAGTAGCCGAGAAACATCACCGGGTCGGGCCGGCGCACCGCGATGATGCCGGTCTCGCCCGGCGGCACCGGCTCACCTTCGGCCGAGACGACCGCGACAAGGTGTCCGGGAATCGGCTTGCCCATCGAGCCCGGGCGCACCGGAAACAGCGATGCGCAATTGCCGACGAGCAGGTTGGCCTCGGTCTGGCCGTAGAACTCGTTGACCGCGACGCCGAGCGCCGCGCGCGACCACTCCAGAATGTCCGCGCCAAGCGCCTCGCCGCCACTCGCCACCGAGCGCAAATCGAGGCCGAAGCGCTGGCGCGGCGCGGCGACCGGCCGCATCATCTTCAGCGCGGTCGGCGGCAGAAAGACGTTGCGCACCCGGTGCCGGCCGATCAGCGCAAAGGCTGCCTCCGGGTCGAACTTTTGGTCGCGATGGGCGAGCACCGGCACGCCGAAATAAAGGCTCGGCAGCAGCACGTCGAGGAGCCCGCCGATCCATGCCCAATCGGCCGGGGTCCAGTAGAGGTCGCCGGGGTGCGGAAAGAAATCGTGCGGCAGTTGCACCCCGGGCAGATGCCCGAGCAGCACGCGGTGGGCATGCAGCGCGCCCTTCGGCCGGCCGGTCGTGCCCGAGGTGTAGATGATCAGCGCCGGGTCGTCGCTTGCCGTATCGGCCGGAGCGAACGTGTCGCGGGCGCGCTCCAGGGTCGGCCAGAACAGCTTGTGCCCGGCGCCCTGGGAATTGGAGTCGCCGTCGACGACCAGAATGGTCGCCAGCTCGGGCAGGTCGCGCGGGACTTTGGCGAGGTTGTCGCCATCGGTAATCAGGGCCCGCGCGCCGCTGTCGGCGAGGCGGTGCTCGAGCGCGTCGGGCCCGAACTGGATAAACAGCGGCACCGCCACGGCGCCAAGCTTGTAGATCGCGAGATGCGCGATCGCGGTTTCCGGAAGCTGCGGCAGCAACACCCCGACCCGGTCGCCCCGCCGGATGCCGAGCCCCTTGAGCGCGTTGGCGCAGCGGTTGGAGAGAAGCTTCAGATCGTCAAAGCTGAAGCGTTCGACCGTGCCGTCGGGCGCCTCGTAGATCAGCGCGAGCCGGCCCTCTCCGGTGGCGTGCCGATCGCAGGCCGCAACGCCGATGTTGAAGCGCTCCGGCACCTCCCAGCGGAAGGAGCGATAGACCTCGTCATAGCTGTTGCCGCGGTGAAGCACGGCGGCAATCCTAGCCCGGTTCCGTGAGCCGGCGCGAGGGCTGCGTCGCGAGAAGCTTGCCGAGCGTCACGCCGGTCATGCGATGGCGCCGCGCCGCCGTCAGCAGCGTAACCAGCCGCTTGGCCGCCTCTTCGATCGGCAACCCCTGCGGGCGGATGTTGGACAGGCAGTTGCGCGCCGCATCGACCGTCCCGGGCGCGGGTTGCCAGGTGACGTAGACCCCGAGCGAATCCGCGGCGCTGAGCCCCGGCCGCTCGCCGATCAGCACGACCGCGAGATCGGCGCCCATGAGGCCGCCGATCTCGTCGCCGATCGCGACGCGGCCGCCCTCGACGATCGCGACCGGGCCGATGTGCAGCGCCGGGTCCAGCCGGGCGAGGCTGGCGCGCAGCAGCGCGCCGGCATGGGCATGGACCGCGGTGGCGGAAAGCCCGTCAGCAATCACAAACACGATGTCGATCGGGACGGGCGGGACGGGCGGACGGGCGGCAAGGCAAGCGCGCGACTCGGCAGCCAGCCGCCGGCCCAGATCGGGCCGCCGCAGATAGGTCAGCCGATCGCCGGCGGCGGAGTGCAACAGGACCGCTTCGCCCCCGCCGGCCCGGATTTCGGCGACGATGCGGGCCGGCTCGAAGATCGCGTGCACCGCATCGCGGGCGCGCGCATGCGCCAGCTGGAAGTCGAGATGGGCACCGGTCGGCAGCCCGGCGCCGCTGCGGCCGAGGCCGATGCGCGCCGGGGTCGCCCGGCGCAGCGCCGACCAGGAAGGCGCCGACGAGGAAAGCGGCGGGCCGCCGGCTTCGGTCATGTGAGCGCGGCCAAGGCCCGGTAGAGCGGCGCGGGCAGGGAGCCGGGCTGCCCGGGATCGGTCAGCCTGCCCGCCGAATCGGTGATGCCCATCCGCTCGAGCCAGGCTTCGAATTCCGGGGCCGGGCGCTTGGCCAATACCTGGCGCAGATAGAGCGCGTCGTGGAACGAGCTGCTCTGATAGCTCAGCATCACGTCATCGGCGCCGGGCACGCCCATGATGTAGGTGCAGCCGGCGACGCCGAGCAGGGTCAGCAGTGCATCCATATCGTCCTGGTCGGCCTCGGCGTGGTTGGTGTAGCAGACATCGCAGCCCATCGGCAGGCCGAGGAGCTTGCCGCAGAAATGGTCTTCCAGGCCGGCGCGGATGATCTCCTTGCCGTCGAACAGGTATTCCGGGCCGATAAAGCCGACCACCGAATTGACCAGCAGCGGATCGAAGGCACGCGCCACGCCGTAGGCGCGCGCTTCGAGCGTCTGCTGGTCCACGCCATGATGCGCCTCGGCCGACAGCGCGCTGCCCTGGCCGGTTTCGAAATACATGACGTTGCTGCCCAAAGTGCCGCGCTGGAGCGACAGGGCTGCCGCGCGCGCCTCGTCGAGCAGCGCCAGATCGATCCCGAAATGGCGGTTGGCGGCTTCGGTGCCGGCGACCGACTGAAACACCAGGTCGACCGGCGCGCCCCGCTCGATCGCTGCGATCGCGGTTGTCACATGGGCGAGCACGCAACCCTGGCCGGGCAGATCGAGACGCTCGCGCAGCCGGTCGAGAAAACCGGTGAGTTCGAGATATTTGTCGAGCGTGTCGGTAGCCGGGTTGATGCCGATCACCGCGTCGCCCGAGCCCAGCATCAGCCCGTCGAGGATGATTGCGGCAATGCCGCGCACATCGTCGGTCGGGTGGTTTGGCTGCAGCCGGGTTGACAACCTGCCGTCGAGCCCGATCGTGTTGCGAAAGCGGGTCACGACGCGGCATTTCGCGGCGACGCTGACCAGATCCTGCAGCCGCATTATCTTCGACACCGCGGCGACGGTTTCCGGGGTAAGCCCGGGGGCGAGCCGGGCGAGGGCGCCGGTATCGGCCGCATCCGAGAGCAGCCAGTCGCGCAGCTGGCCGACGGTCATCGCGGCGACCGGCGCGAAGGCGGCGCAATCATGGCGGTCGACGATCAGGCGGGTGACTTCGTCGGCCTCATAGGGCACGACCGGGTTGAGGGCCAGCTCGCGCAGCGGCAGATCGGCAAGCGCCCGCTGGGCCGCCACCCGTTCGGTCCGATCGGCGGCGGCGATGCCGGCGAGAAGATCGCCGGAGCGGTGCGGCGTCGCCCTGGCCAGCAGCGTCTTCACATCGGGAAAGACATAGCGGGTTCCGCCGATCGTCTCCGCATAGCCCACCGGCGCGTCCTTTCCCGATCGGTCTCATCACCCCAAGGCGTTGATGACGTCGGTTTTCGCGAAATCGGTGCCCTTGAACAACAGCGGCAAGCCGCGCGACTGCGCCAGGGCATAGGAAACGCAATCGCCGAAATTGAGACCGGCCGGATGCCGCCCCTTGCCGAAGCGGATAAACGCCGCTTGGCTTCCCAGCGCCAAGTCCTCATCGAAGGGGACGATTTCAATCGTGAGTTCGCGCATTAGCTCATCCAGCCGCTGGGCAAGCTCGGGTCGGCCGCGGCCGACGATTACCATCGAAGCCTCAAACAGACTGACGGCAGAAAAGAAGCAGGACTCCGCCTCGCCGATGATCGCGGCAAACTTACCGGCTTCGGCTTCCTCTCTGAGTATCGCGACGATAGCCGAGGTATCGACGACAATCACGCCGGAAGCCCATTTTCATCATAGAGATCGTCCTCCGAAAATCCCCCCGGGTTTTCGGCAATAAATTGAGCGGATCGATGTGCGATCTCCATGATCTTGCGGACGCGCTCCGCTACTTCTTCAGGCGTGCGGCGTCGCTTGCATCGGACACCGTTGTCGATGAATTCCACCCCGGCCGTTTCCAACGCATGTTGAAGCGCCATTACCGCTCGGGTTGAGGCGCGCGCCTTTTCCGCCCCGCGCTCGACCCGGCGAAGCGTCGCCAGCGAGACGCCGGCCCGCCGCGCCAATTCGAATTGATCGAGGCGCAAAAGGGCGCGGGCCGCGCGGATCTGATCAGCGGTTATCATGAGCAATAGGTATCATTTTGAGTGAATTTATACAAGTAGGGCCCGCCACTCGGCCGCTGTCTACCGGGCTACAGCCCGAGCACTTCCTTCATCCCGTAAAGTCCCGGCGGCCGGCCGACGAGCCACAGCGCAGCGCGCACCGCACCTTTTGAATAGATGCCGCGGTTGGTCGCGCGGTGGGTCAACTCGAGCTGCTCGCCGATGCCGGCGAAGATGACATGGTGCTCGCCGATGTTGTCGCCGCCGCGCAGCGCCGCGAAGCCGATCGCGCCGGCCTGGCGCGGCCCGGTGATGCCGTCGCGCCCGCGCGTTGCCACCGCGTCGAACGCGGCGCCGCGCGAAGCGGCGGCGGCGCGGCCGAGGGCAAGCGCGGTGCCGGACGGGGCGTCGACCTTGCCGCGATGGTGCATCTCCATGATTTCGAGATCCCAATCGGACCCGAGGCGTTGCGCCACCTGCTCGACCAGTCCCAGCAGCAGATTGATGCCGAGGCTGGTATTGGCGGCCCAGACGATCGGCACGCGCGTCGCAGCCTCGCGCACCGCGCGCTCCTCTTCTCCCTGCAGCCCGGTCGTGCCGATCACCAGCGGCGTGCCGAGCCGCCCCGCCAGCGTGGCGTGCCCGGCGGTGGCGGCCGGGGTGGTGAACTCGATCGCCACCTCGCTGTCGCGCAAGAGCCGTTCCGGGCTGTCGCCGACGCCGATGCCGACAGGACCGATCCCGGCCAGTTCGCCGATATCCTGGCCGAGCGCGGTGCTCCCCGGCCGGGCCACGCCGCCGGCCAAGGTGCAGCCTTCGGTCGCGACGATGTCGGCGACCAGCATGCGGCCGACCCGGCCGGCGCAGCCGATCACACCGATCCTGGTCTGTGCCATGCCCGCCTCCTGCTTTGTCCGGCAACAGCGTCGTTCCTGCTTCCGTAAAACACAAGCGGCGCCCGCGATCGTTTCATCGGCGGGAGTTTTGCTCTACACCCGAAAGAAGTTGTCGTCCCGGCGAAAGCCGGGACCCACTTTTCAACCGTCTGGGGCGCGGACCAGTGGGTCCCAGCGTTCACCGGAACGACGACTTGAGTTGGTTGGTTTCCCGGATCGCTTACATGGCTTTGCTCCGCTCGGTCGCCACGGTCGGCTCCTATACGCTGGTGAGCCGGGTCCTCGGCTTCTTCCGCGACATCCTGACCGCGGCGATCCTCGGCGCCGGGCCGGTCGCCGATGCGTTTTTCGTCGCTCAGCGCCTGCCCAATTTGTTCCGCAGCCTGTTCGCCGAAGGCGCCTTCAGCACTGCCTTCGTGCCGCTCGCCTCGGGCGTGCTGGCCGAGGGCGGCAAGCCGGCGGTGCGCGAATTTGCCGAGGAAGCGTTCGCCGCGCTGTTCGCCGTGCTGCTCGCCTTTGTCCTCATTGGCGAAATCTTCATGCCGGCGATGATGCGAGTGATCGCACCCGGCTTTGGCGCCGATGCGGAAAAATTCGATCTCGTCGTCACCCTCTCGCATATCACCTTTCCCTATCTCCTGTTCATCTCGCTGACCGCGCTGCAAGGCGGGCTGTTGAATGCGGTCGACCGGTTTGCCGCCCCGGCAGCGACGCCGATCCTCCTAAACCTGTTCCTGATCGCGGCGCTCTTATTGATGGTGCGGTTCGGCTGGCATGACGGGCACGCGCTGGCCTGGGCATTGTCGGCCGCCGGGGTTGCGCAATTCCTCTGGCTGATGATGTCCTGCGCGCGGGCCGGGGTCGCGCTGCGCCTGCGCCTGCCGCGCCTGACGCCGCGGGTCAAGGAGACGTTGCGGATCATGGCCCCCGGCGTATTCGGCGCCGGGGTCACCCAATTCAACCTGGTGATCTCGACCGCCCTCGCCTCGCTGCTGGCGGGCGGCTCGGTCTCCTATCTCTACTACGCCGACCGGCTGAACCAGCTGCCGCTCGGGGTCGTCGGCATCGCCGTCGGCACCGCAATCCTGCCGACCTTGTCGCGCCAGGTGCGCACCGGCGATAGTGCCGGCGCGGCGGCGACGCAGAATCGCGGCGTCGAGCTAGCGCTGCTGTTGACCCTGCCGGCGGCAGCCGCGCTCGTCGTGTTGGCGCAGCCGATCCTTGCGGTACTGTTCGAGCGCGGCGCCTTCGGCCCGGCCGAGGTGGCGGCGACCGCCGCCGCGCTCGCCGCCTACGCGGCGGGACTGCCGGCGTTCGTCCTGGTCAAGGTGCTGGCGCCGGGGTTTTATGCCCATGGCAACACGGTGACCCCGGTCAAGGCGGCGCTCGCCGCGGTGGCGGTCAATTTCGTGCTGACCCTCGTGTTGATGCAGTTCTTCGCGCATGTCGGGGTGGCGATCGCGCTGTCGGCTGCGGGCTGGATGCAGGCGCTGATCCTGCTGGTTCTCCTGGCACGGCACGGGTATTTCCGGCTCGACCGGCGGGCGTTGCGCCACATTCCGCGGATCGCCGCGGCGGCGCTCGCGATGGCCGCGATCCTGGTCGGCTTGCGGGTGCTGCTCGACCCGGCGCTCGGCGGGCCGGCGCTGCTGCGGCTCGCCGCGCTGGCCGGGCTGATCGCCGCCGGTTTATGCTCTTTCGGCGCGTTGATCCTCGGGCTCGGCGTGACCGATTGGCGCGAGCTGCGCGGCCGGTTGATGCGATCCGGGGGCCAACCGGCTTGACCCGCCAATCGGCTTGACCCGGGTCCCGTTCCGGCGATAACAGCCCCCGATACGGTGATTGAGGTCACATGAACCGAATCTTTTCCGGCATCCAGCCGACCGGCAATCTTCACCTCGGCAATTATCTCGGCGCGATCCGCAACTGGGTGGCGCTGCAGCACGATTACGAGTGCATCTTCTGCATTGTCGACCTGCACGCGCTGACCCAGCCGCAGGACCCGGTCGAGCTGCGCGCCGCAACCCGCGAAGTGACCGCGGCTTATATCGCGGCCGGCATCGATCCCGAGCGCTGCATCATCTTCAACCAGAGTACGGTCAGCGCCCATGCCGAGCTCGGCTGGCTGCTCGGCTGTCTGACCCCGCTCGGCTGGCTCAACCGGATGACCCAGTTCAAGGAAAAGGCCGGCAAGCAGCGCGACATGGCCGGGCTCGGCCTTTATGCCTATCCGGTGCTGATGGCGGCCGACATTCTCGTCTACAAGGCGACGCATGTGCCGGTCGGCGAGGACCAGAAGCAGCATGTCGAGCTCGCCCGCGACATCGCCGGCGCGTTCAACCGGCGCTACGAGCGCGACTTCTTCCCGCTCCCCGAGCCGCAGATCTTCGGCGCGGCGACCCGGGTGATGAGCCTGCGCGACGGCACCAGGAAGATGTCGAAATCCGATACCTCGGATTATTCGCGCATCAACATGACCGATGACGCCGAGCTAATCGCGCTGAAGATCCGCCGGGCTAAGACCGACCCCGAGCCGCTCCCGGACAGCATCACCGAGATCGAAGCGCGCCCCGAGGCCGATAATCTCGTCGGCATCTATGCCGCACTCGCCGGGATATCGCGGGAAGATGCGCTGGCGCGTTTTGCGGGCAAGAATTTCTCGACCTTCAAGGAGGCGTTGTCGGCGCTGGCCGTCGAGGTGCTCGGCCGGATCGGCGGCGAGATGCGGCACCTCTTGGCCGACCCCGGCCATATCGATGGCGTGCTGCGGCGCGGCGCCGAGCGCGCGGCGGCGATCTCGATGCCGGTATTGCGCGAGGTCAAGGACATCACCGGCCTGTTGCGGCCGTGATCAGCGGATTCTGAAGATCCGGCATCGCGGGCGCCCGCCCTGGCGCTTAACGCCGCTGGTAGGCCCGCGGTCGCGGCTTTGTCGCTGTCCTGAGCGGCACACGGGCTTTAGGTTTTCATCAACACGCTGCCCCGCGTCGCGGAGCGGCGCTGTGCGTGATTCGCCGGACTAGGGACAGCTGCCCGACATGGACATCTACCTGCCGATTGCCGAGGTGTCGCTCGACGTTTTCCTCCTCTTGGGGATTGGCGCGGGAATCGGCTTCCTCTCCGGTGTGTTCGGCGTCGGCGGCGGGTTTCTGTTGACCCCGCTATTGATCTTCATCGGCGTGCCGCCCGCCGTCGCGGTGGCCTCGTCGGCCAACCAGCTCGTCGGCGCCTCGGTATCGGGCGTGCTGACCCATTGGCGGCGCGGCAATGTCGACTTCAAGATGGGCTTTATCCTGCTGTTGGGGGGACTTGCCGGCTCGGTGCTCGGCGTGTGGGTCTTTACCTGGCTCAAGCGGCTGGGCCAGGTCGAGCTGACGATCTCGCTGCTTTACGTCATGCTGCTCGGTATTTTGGGTGCGCTGATGGCGGTCGAGAGCACGCGTGCGGTGCTGCGTCAGCGCCGCCCCGGCGGGTATCGCCGCAAGCTCCATCAGCACAATTGGCTGCACGGTCTGCCGCTCAAGACGCGGTTCCGCCGCTCGAAGCTGTATATCAGCGCGCTGTTGCCGACCGCGCTCGGCTTCGCCGTCGGGATCTTGAGCGCCGTCCTCGGCATCGGCGGCGGGTTCGTCATGGTGCCGGCGATGATCTATGCGCTGGGGATGCCGACAGCCGTAGTTCCCGGCACTTCGCTCTTGCAGATCATCTTCGTCGCGGCGAACGTCACCTTCCTGCAGGCCTATACCAACCACACCGTCGATGCCGTGCTGGCGCTGGTGCTGCTCGTCGGCGGGGTCCTCGGCGCCCAGATCGGCTCCCGCTTCGGAACCCGCCTGCGTGGCGAGCAGCTGCGCATTCTGCTGGCCGTGATGGTGCTGGCGGTCGCGGCCAAGCTCGCGGTCGATCTGACGGTTCATCCCGCCCACCGCTACGCCGTCACCATGGAAAGCGGATGAGCCGGGCCTTTCGCGGGGCGAGCCGCGCCATCGCGGGCGCCCTGCCCGCCCCCGAGCTCCGCCGGAATGCCCGCGGTCGCGGCTTTGCCGCTTTCCTGAGCGGCACGCGGGCTGTAAGTTTCATCAACACGCTGCCCGTTTCGCGGAGCAGCGCGGCACGCGTTTCGCGAGACCGGGGGCATCTGCCCAACGATGGATATCTACCTGCCGATCGCTGAGGTGTCGGTCGACGTTTTCGTCCTGCTCGGCCTGGGTGGCGCGATCGGCATGATCACGGGGATCTTCGGCGTCGGCGGCGGATTTCTGCTGACCCCGCTGTTGATCATCATCGGGGTGCCGCCGGCGATGGCCGTGGCTGCTTCGGCCAATCAGCTTGTCGGCGCCTCGGTTTCGGGGGCGCTGGGGCATTGGCAGCGCGGCAACGTCGACCCGAAGATGGGCTTCATCATGCTGCTGGGCGGTCTTACCGGCTCGTTTCTCGGGGTCTGGCTGTTTACGATCCTGCGGCGTCTGGGACAAATCGAGCTGGTGATCTCGCTGTGTTATGTCGTGCTGCTCGGGACCCTCGGCACGCTGATGGGGGTCGAGAGCGTGCGCACCGTGATGCGTCGGCGCGGTCCGGGCGGCACCCGACGCAAGTTGCATCAGCACAACTGGATGCACGGCCTGCCGCTGAAGACCCGGTTTCGCCGCTCCAAACTCTACATCAGCGCGCTGCTGCCGGTCGGCCTGGGTTTCGCGATCGGCACGGTCGGCGGGATTCTCGGGATCGGCGGCGGGTTCATCCTGGTGCCGGCGATGATCTACATACTCGGCATGCCGACCGCCGTGGTGCCCGGGACCTCGCTGCTACAGATCCTCTTTGTCGCGGCGAACATCACTTTCTGGCAGGCCTATAGCAACCGCACCGTCGATGCCGTGTTGGCGCTGGTGCTGCTCGTCGGCGCGGTGCTCGGCGCTCAGATCGGCGCCCGCCTCGGCTCGCGGCTGCGCGGCGAGCAGCTGCGGTTCCTGCTGGCCGTGCTGGTGCTGGCGGTCGCGGCCAAGCTCGCTTTCGACCTGACGGTGCGTCCCGCCCACCTCTACGCCGTCACCACGGCAAGCGGATGAACCGGGCCTTGCTGCCGCGCGCGCCGCGCCTTCAGGGGTTCGCGGTGCTGTTCTGCCTCGCGCTCGCGGCCGGGCCGGCGCGCGGCGATGCCATCGTCGCCGATCTCAGCAGCCATCTGATCGCGATCACCACCGGGTTCACCGGCGCCTCGGTCGTGCTGTTCGGCGCCACGGACGGCCCCGGCGACATCATCGCCGTGGTGCGCGGGCCCGAGCGCGAGATGACGGTGTGGCGCAAGGGCAAGGTCGCCGGCATCTGGGTCAACGCCGAATCGATGACCTTTACCAAGGTGCCGAGCTTTTATGCCGTCGCGGCGAGCCGGCCGCTCGATGACGCGCTGCTGCCCGGAGCCGCGGCGCTCTATCGCATCGGCACGGCCAATTTGAAGCTCGAAAGCAAGCAACCGATGACCGGGGAGCGTGCGAAACAGTTCGCCCAGGCGCTGATCGAAGAGCAGCAGCGCGCCGGGTTGATTGCCGCCGAGATCGGCAAGATTACCTTCCTCGGCGAACGGCTGTTTCGCGCCTCGCTCGCCTTTCCTGCCAATGTGCCGACCGGCACCTACCTGGTCGAAGTGTTCCTGGCGCGCGATAGCGACGTGGTTGGCGGGCAGACCACGCCGCTGATCGTCTCCAAGGTCGGCATCGACGCCGCGGTGTCCGATTTCGCGACGCGCGAGGCGGCGGCTTATGGCGCGATTGCGGTACTGACCGCGGTAGTGGCAGGATGGCTGGCGAGCCTGCCCTTCCGTCGCGTCTGATCCGAGAGCCGAGGCCCTGCACCATGCCGGAGAGCGCGCCATCGCGGGTGTTCCTGGTGGTCGTCGACGAGACGCCGGAGCATCGCATCGCGGTCCGCTATGCCGCCCGCCGTGCGGCGCATACCGGCGGTCGGCTCGCGATGCTGTATGTGATCGAGCCAACCGAGCTGCAGCATTTCCTCGCCATCGAGGAACTGGCGCGCGCCGAGCGGCGCGAGGCCGCCGAGGAACTCCTTCAGCGGCTGTGCGAAGATATCGCCCCGATCGCTGGCGCGATGCCGGTCGTCTATATTCGCGAGGGGCGGCGGCGCGACGAGCTGTTGGCGCTGATCAACGAAGAGCCGACGATCTCGGTCCTGGTGCTGGCTGCCGGCACCGGGGCCGAGGGACCGGGTCCACTGGTCTCCTCCCTCGCCGGCAAGGCCGCGGCCCGTCTGCGCATCCCGATCGCCATCGTGCCCGGTGGGCTCAGCATGGATCAGGTCGATGCGTTGAGCTGAGGCGGGCGCCCGGGGCGTCCGGACGGCCATAGAAGATCGCTCCCGTTTCAGTCAGATGCCCGCCGCCGGTTGGCTGTCACTGCGCCGCGTCTTGGCGCTGGGCAAGGCGCGCGAGCTCGGCGCCGAGAAAACGGGCAAGCGCGGTCATCGCCGAGCGGCCGGCGCGGGTCTCGGCCTCGGGGTTGTAATTGGTGTTGGTGTTGACGTCGTAGGTGTAGAGCGTCCCGGCGGCGTCGCTGATGAATTCGATCCCGGCGACCTCGATGTCGTTGGCGGCGAGGAAGGCCTCATAGCGCTGCTTCAGCCCCGGGGTGCCGATCGGGTCGATGTCGTCGATGATCGTGAATTTGGCGCGCGGCGTGCCCGCGTCCTCCGCCCCGGCCGGGCAGAACGCATCGTCGATGGTGCATTGATCGGCCGGGCACAGCTCGAACCCGTCTGAGGTATCGACCTCGACCGCGTATAGAAACCGCCCGCCGATGAACTCGGCGCGGGTGATCAGCGGCCCAGATGGACCGATGCCAGATGGACCGATGATTGGCGCGCGGATGTATTGCTGCAACAGATGGATTCCGTCGACCGGCATCTCGAAATCGGCGCCGTCGACATAGGCCGCGAGCGCCTCGGCGGTGTGGAACAGCCGGACCCCGAGCCCCTTGCCGCCGCGGTTCGGCTTGAGGATCACCGGATCGCCCGGGAAGTGCCCCCGCGCCGCGGCGACGAGTTGGTCCTGGCCGGCGACCAGCACGGTCTTCGGCGTGCGAATGCCGGCGGCTTCGAGCGCGGCATATTGGCGGGTCTTGCTGATCTCCAGATCGAGCGCGCGCGGCCCATTGACGATCCGCCTGCCGTGCCGGGCGAGCCAGGCCAGCACCGAGGCGGTCAGCTCGGCGGCGTAGCGGTGGTCTCTTGTGTGCGACGACGCGCTCATCCTGTTGTAGAAGACGCCCTCGGGCGGCGGCGTCGACAGGTCGAAGACGCCGCGATCGAGGAACCAGTCGCGCCACGGCAAATGCTCGGCATCGAGCGCGCGCGCCAACGGCTCCAGCCAGGCCGCATTCTCGTGGATGACATGGATGTGCATCGCCGGCTCCCTGCGGATCGCACCATAGGATATACATGTCTGATAGCGCCAATGAGTTTACAATACGATATATAAATGTAATTAGCCGGGGTGCGACCTGGATTGGCCGGCACGGACTTGCTGGAACATCGGTGTCGTCCGCCGGCGCGGCGCGCCTATAATGCCGGGCATCACGAGAGGGGAGGGCGGCATGGGCCGGGTCGCGGGCAAGGTGGCGCTGGTCGCCGGTGCGGGCGGCGGCATCGGCGGCGCGGGCGCCGAGGGGCTGGCGCGCGAGGGCGCCGCGGTGCTCTGCACCGATATCGACGCCGCCGCGGCCGAGGCCACCGCCGGGCGTATCCGCGATGCCGGCGGGCATGCCGCCTCGCAGGGGCTCGACGTGTGCGACCGCGCCGCGGTCGATGGGGCGGTCGATGCCGCGGTGCGCGAGTTCGGCCGTCTCGACATCCTCCTCGATTGCGCCGGGATCAGCCATCGCGGCAATTTCCTCGACCTCGAACCGGCGACCTGGGACCGCATCATCGCGGTCAACCTGACCGGCATGTTCCATCTCGGCCAGGCGGCGGCGCGCCAGATGGTGCATCAGGGCGCCAGCGCCATTGGGGGCAACGGCGGCAGCATCATCAACGTGACCTCGCAACTCGCCGAGGTCGCCCGGCCCGAGCGCGCCGCCTATGTCGCCTCAAAGGGCGGTGGCCGCTCGCTGACCCATGCGATGGCGGTCGATCTGGCGGCGCACGGCATAAGGGTCAACGCGATCGCCCCCGGCCCGACCCTGACTGGGCTGACCCGCGCCAGCTACACCGATCCCGCTGCGCGCCGCGCCACCGAGGCGCTGATCCCATTGGGCCGCCTCGGCCAACCCGACGATCTGGTCGGCGCGGTGCTGTTCCTGGCCTCGGACGAGTCGCGCTGGGTGACCGGCAGCACCGTCACGGTCGATGGCGGCTATCTGGCGATCTGAAAAGCCCGCGTTGAGATCAGAATGGCTCCATCAATCGGAAATCGTCACCCCCGCGACAGCGGGGGTCCAGGGCAAACAACGAAAACTCGGAGCCCTGGATGCCCGCTTTCGCGGGAATGACCGATAGAGGAATCGGATATGACCGGCGATCTGCGCGTCACCGAGCGTCTGGCGGAGTTTCTCGTCGCATCGCGCTGGGAGGATATTCCGGAAGCGGCGCGGCGCGAGGGGGTACGCTCGTTGCTGAATTTTGTCGGCGGCGCGCTCGCCGGCTCTCAGGACGAGGCGGTGAGCCTCGCGGCCAAGGTGCTCGCGCCCTATTTCGGCCCGGCGCAGGCCAGCGTCATCGGCCGCAGCGAGCGGCCCGATGCGCTGAACGCGGCGTTTCTCAACGCGGTCAGCGCCAACGTGCTCGAATATGACGACACCCATCTGGCGACGGTGATCCACCCGGCAGCGCCGGTCGCGCCGGGATTGCTCGCGCTGGCCGAACAGCGCCGCGTTTCCGGCGCCGCGCTGGTGCACGCCTTGATCCTCGGGGTCGAGGCCGAGTGCCGCATCGGCTTGGGCGTCATGCCGACGCATTACCGGCGCGGCTGGCACATCACCGCGACCTGCGGGATCTTCGGCGCCGCCGCGGCGGCGGGGAAGCTGCTCGGCCTCGACAAGAGGCGCATGGCCTGGGCGCTCGGCCACGCGGCGACGCAATCGGCCGGCCTCGTCGAAAGCCTCGGCAGCATGTCGAAGAGCATCGGGGTCGGCAACGCCGCGAAGAACGGGCTCGCCGCCGCGCTCTTCGCCGAAGCCGGGTTCACCGCCGCCAGCCAGGCGATCGAGGGGCGCTACGGTTTCGCGCCGGTGACCAGCGACTCGGTCAACCTCGGCGCGATCACCGACCATCTCGGCGAGAGCTGGGAGATCCTCGCCAACGCCTACAAGCCCTATCCGTGCGGCGTCGTGCTGTTCCCGGTCATCGATGCCTGCCTCGAATTGCGCGCCCGCCACGCGCCGGCGCCGGAACGCATCGCGCAGATCGTCGTACGCGGCCATCCGCTGCTGCGCGAGCGCGCCGACCGGCCGGCGGTCGAGACCGGGCGCGAAGCCAAGGTGAGCATCCAGCATAGCGTCCGGCGGCCTTTCTGTTTGGCGCGGCCGGGCTGGCGCAATACGAGGATGCCTGCGTCGCCGACCCAGCGGTGCGGACCTTGCGCGCCAAGGTCGCCGTTGAGGAGGACGAGAGCGTCCCGATCGAGTCGGCGATCGTTACCCTTCGTCTCGCCGACGGCACCAGTTTTACCGAGCAGGTCCGCCACGGGCGCGGCACGCCCGGCCGGAAGATGAGCGAGGCTGAGCTCGACGCCAAGGTGCGCGAGCTGATGGCGGCCGGCGCGCCCGATGTCGATGCGCCGGGCCTCATCGCCGCGATCCGCGCGATCGAGGGCGAGGCCGATGTCGCCCGCATCGTGCGCATGACGGTGCCCGCGCGATAATTTTAAAGTGTCATCCCGGCGAAGGCCGGGATCCACTTTTCAACCATCCCGGGCGCGGATGAGTGGGTTCGCCGGGACGACGATCAGTCTAACGGGCGAGCGCGAAGCGGATCGCCACCGAAACCTCGATCTCCGATGCCGTCATGTCGGCCGGGAAGGGTGGGAGGCTGGCGCCGCGCATCACCTGATCGATCGCCGCGTCGAGATCGGGA
>CAYMRQ010000027.1:29599-31585 GCA_964392845.1 uncultured Rhizobium sp. | reverse complement strand
CAACTTCTTCGCAAACTCAGGTTATGCGCGGGCCTGAGCGGATTCCGCTCTAATTTCAAAGTTCCCGGGTATTCAGCTGGAGTGATGATCCGGTCCGCCTTCACGTACTGTGATGGTACCTATGCGATCAGAGCGCGGCGGCCGCGCAATATGGATGCTAAACAGCGGTTGCGTATCGCCATCGGCGCGTTAGTAAACCTGGGCAAAAGCTACGGTTTTTTCGACCTCATTCAATTCGGCGTCGCCGCGTATAGTGGCCGAGGCTTCTGGTCGACAATGCCGCGGGGTCCACGCTTTAGTGTACGCGCGCTTGTCTGCTCTACTCTTTACCAGGACGCATATAATTTCGCGTTCCAGGGAACCACGGTGCGCATGGGTAGCTTATGCACACCAGCTCATTTGAGCGCGAGTACGGATTTCGAACCGGTAGACCCTGGCCTTCTTTGGCTCGAAATCGAATAAGCCTTTTGGTTACCGCGGCAGGTGGACGCGGGCGCGCAGGCCGCCATGGGGCGAGGTTTCCAGCCGGACATCGCCGCCATGGCTGCGCGCCACGTCGCGGGCGATCGTGAGGCCGAGCCCGACGCCGCCGGTCGACGGGTTGCGCGACGGGTCGAGCCGGATGAACGGCTGGAACACCCGGTCGCGCTCTGCTTGAGGGATGCCCGGCCCGTCATCGTCAACCAGGATATCGACCCCGTCGTCGACCGGCACGCTCGACAACCAGACATGCCGGCCGTAGCGGCGGGCATTGGCGATCAGATTGCTAAGGCAGCGCCGCAAGGCATTCGGCCGGACCAGTACGACCAGATCGGCCGGCACGACCAGCCCGGCCGGCTGGTCGACCGTCAGCTTCGTGCCGTCGCGCCGGGTCGCCGCCGCCACATCCTCGATCAACCGCGCGATGTCGGTTGCGACCGGGCTTTCGGTGCCCTCGCCGCGGGCGAAATCGAGGTAGAGATTGACCAGATGCTCCATCTCGGCGACATCGGATTTCAGCTCGGCCGCGACCGCACCGCAATCGATCAGCTCAAGGGCGAGCTTCATGCGGGTGAGCGGCGTGCGCAGATCGTGCGATACCCCGGCGAGCATTTCGGTGCGCTGCCGGATCTGCCGCTGGATGCGGTCGCGCATCTGGATGAAGGCGGCGGCCGCCTGGCGCACTTCGAGCGCGCCTTCGATCTTGCTGAACGCGACCGCCCGGCCCTTGCCAAACCCCTCCGCGGCCGCTGCCAGCCGGCGCAGCGACTTCACCTGATTGCGCAGAAACAGCGCCGCTACGCACAAGAGGACCAAGGACGAGCCGACCATCCACAGGACGAAGATATAGGTGGTCGACGTGTAGACCCGGTTGCGCGGCACTCCGGCTGCGAGGACGCCGTCCGGGACCTTCACCCGAACGTGAATGTCGCGCGGGTCGCTGACCGCGTCCATGCGGTAGGGCCGGCCGACCCGTTCACTCATCGCAAAGCGCAGCTGTTCCTCGAGCAGGCTGCCGCCCGCCGGCTGTTCCGGCGGCAGCGTTGCGCCTTGTGTCACGCTGAAGTTGATCCCGGTCAGGCCCGAGGCGTTCTCCAGCCAGCGCGCCAGATCGAGCGGCGTATCGACATAGCGAAGCCCGTCGATGACCATGCCGATGTCGCCGGCGGTATCTGCCGACAGCCGGCGCGACACGATCTCCCAATGCCGGGCGTAGAACACCCAGGTCGCGATGATCTGCACCAGCAGGAGGGGCATCACGATCAACAAGAGCGAGCGGCCGAACATCGTCTGCGGCAGCACCCGCTTGATCGGGCTGCGCTGGCGAATGTCGAGATCGACCGGGGCGTCGCCCGGCCGGTCGCCGGCCATTGGCGCCCTATGGGGCGCCATATCGGCCGTCGCATTGGCCGCTTCGGCCTCACTCCGGCTTGAGCGCATAGCCGGTGCCCCGCACGGTGACGATCCGGACTCTCACGAGCTACACCGACGCCAGCATCACCGGGC
>CAYMRQ010000027.1:28347-29589 GCA_964392845.1 uncultured Rhizobium sp. | reverse complement strand
ACGGTTTGCAGGTAGCGTGGATAGCGTGGATCGGGCTCGATCTTGCGGCGCAGCCGGGTCATCTGCACATCGACGTTGCGGATGGTGCCGCGGAATTGCGCCGATTGCGACAAATCCTCGCGCGATACCGCCTGGCCCGCCCGCGCCGCGAGACTGGACAAGAGCCCGGCCTCGGCGGCGGTCAGGTGCACGATCTCGCCGCCGCGAAACAGCTCGCTGCGGGCGAGATCGAAGCGAAAGCTCCCGAAGCGAACGCTACGCTCGGCATTATCAGCGATGCCGCGGCGCTCGATGATGTTGCGGATACGCAGCACCAGCTCGCGCGGTTCAAAGGGCTTGGCGAGGAAGTCGTCGGCACCCTGTTCGAGCCCGTTGACCCGGTCTTCGGGCTCGGCCATCGCGGTCAGCAGCAGGACGGGGATGCGGGGGGGCCGGGCATTTCCAGGGCCAGCCTGGCCGCGCAGCGCGAGGGTCAGGTCGAGCCCGCTTTCGCCCGGCATCATCACGTCGAGCACGATCAGATCGAAGGCAAAACTCGCCAAATTGGCGCGCGCTTCCCTGGCGTCGGCCGCGACCGTCACGCGAAAGCCGTTCTCCGACAGATAGCGGCGCAACAACTCGCGCAGCCGCCCATCGTCATCGACGACAAGAAGGTGAGGTTCAAGCTCGTCCATCGTCGGCCAGTATACCCCAACCAGGCCATCGGGATTGCGTCGTCGCTACGCTCCTCGCAATGACAGCCTTTCATTGTCATTGCGAGCGAAGCGAAGCAATCTCGGGCCGGCCTGCTCCAATTCCTTAACCGCCGCGACTCACCGCCCCCGGCCGAAACGCCGGCGATCCTCCTCGGCGGCGATGATCGCCAGCAGCACCTTGCGGAAGCCCTCGACCGCCTGCGGGCCCGCCTTGCGGTAGGCCGCCCCGACGCGGGCGCGTTGCAGCTCCGACATCCGGTGCTCCAATTCGCGGCCGCTATCGGTCAGTTCGAGGAGGCGCTGGCGGCGGTCCTCCGTGCCGCGATGCTGGATGATGAAGCCCTGGCGGACGAGCTGGCCGAGCACCCGGTTGAGGCTTTGCTTGGTGATCCGCAGGATGCCGAGCAGCTCGCCAACCGTCATCTGCGGATGCCGCCCGACAAAATGCACGACCCGGTGATGGGCCCGCCCGAAACCGTATTGCGCGAGGATCGCATCCGGCTCGGCGGTGAAGTCGCGATAGGCGAAAAACAACAGCTCGATGCCC
>CAYMRQ010000027.1:19173-28337 GCA_964392845.1 uncultured Rhizobium sp. | reverse complement strand
GTCTCTCCGTCTCGATTTTTTATGTCAGTCATATTGACTTATTCGGCAACCTTCGGTACAACCCCGATGTCTTCTACGATATAAAGTTCCCCGACAAGGGCGCTACCAGGAGGACCTCATGTCCATGCTCCCCTTCGACGACCGCGACGGCTTCATCTGGTATGACGGAAGGCTCGTCCCGTGGCGCGACGCGAAGCTGCACGTGTTGACCCATGGGCTGCATTATGCGAGTTGCGTCTTTGAAGGCGAGCGCGTCTATAACGGCCGGGTCTTCCGCCTGGAGGACCACAATCAGCGGCTGATCAACTCGGCCAGGATCCTCGGCTTCGAGATCCCGGCCAGCATGGACGATCTGGCCAGGGCGACGCAGGAAGTGATCACCAGCAACCGGATCGTCGACGGCTATGTCCGCCCGGTGGCGTGGCGCGGCGCCGAGCAGATGGGCGTCTCGGCGCAGGAGAACAAGATCCATCTCGCGCTCGCCTGCTGGGACTGGCCGGCCTATTTCTCGCCCGAGGCGCGCGCCAAGGGCATCCGCATGCTGTGGTCCCGGTGGGCCCGCCCGGCGCCTCATACCGCGCCGGTGCACGCCAAGGCCTCGGGCCTCTACATGATCTGCACGATGGCAAAGCACGAGGCCGAGGCGCAAGGCTGCGACGATGCGCTGATGCTCGACTGGCGCGGCAACCTCGCCGAGGGCACCGGCGCCAACCTCTTCCTGGCGATCAATGGCGAATTGCATACTCCGACCCCGGACTGCTTCCTCAACGGCATCACCCGGCAGACGGTAATCGGCCTCGCCAAGGCGCGCGGCATCAAGGTGGTCGAGCGCGCGATCATGCCCGCCGAACTGGCCAAGGCCGACGAGATGTTCCTGACCGGCTCGGCCGCCGAGGTGACCCCGGTCGGCGAGATCATCGGCGAGGTCGGCCATTACCGCTTCACCCCCGGCACGCTGTGCCGGCTGATGTGGGAGGATTTCGACCGCCTCGTCGGCAAGCAGGTGGCGGCAAGCGCCGCGTAACCTCATTCGTCATGCGCCGACCGCCCCCGCCGTGGCGAGGGTGCACGGCGATGTACTTCTATGGAGTAAGGGCGCGCTGCACGGCTTCAGGTTCTCGTTCGATCACCCGCAGGAATGCGCGTGCGGCGCCCTCGGGGCGCCGGCGGCCTTGCTCCCAGTTTTGAACGGCGTCCAATTTGAAGCCGAAACGCGCGGCGAATTCCGCCTGTGACAGCCCAAGCCCCTGGCGGATCGCGCCGACATCGACCCTTTCGGGTACGTGCGCGATAAAGCCATTCCGCTCGCCTCGCGCATAGTCCAGCGCCTGTCGTGCGCCGCGCAGGATGCTTTGCCCTGCCGTCGACATCTCAGCACGCTCCTTTCTCGTATTCTGCAACCAGGCCCGCGAGCAGCTGGCGCAATTCGTTCCGCTCGGCCTTGCTTAGATTCGCCCGGTCGCCTTTGGTGAAGACGGCCAGCAAGAGCGCGCGCGATCATTGCCGCGGCGCGACGTGTGCCCTATGTGTTCAACATGGACGTTCCAGCTTACACCAATCCCGTGCTTGAGGTTCGGCCCGCGTCGGCGTTTGTCGGTTTCTGCGCCGCACTTGCGAACGTGAAAGCGCCGGGCGAGGTTCGCTTGGCTGAGGCTGAGATCGCGCTCGCCGAAGGTGAAGCCGATATAAATCGCAGCGTCGAAGCGATTGCGCGGCTGATAGCTAATAGCCGAATTGCGGCGGATAGCGGTGGCCGAATTGACTGGGATTATTTGATCGAACGACTTGAGTTTTACGAGACCGAAGCTGCCCGTGATCTATTCCACATCCAAAAGCTGGTGCAGCGGATCTTGATGTTTATTCGGGACTCGGAGCCGGAGATCGCGCGCCGAGCACGTGGCATGGGAAGACGCCAAGAGGATGCTGTCGCGCGCTTTGTCGAAGCGTTGCGCGACGCGCGGTGGCAGGCGATGGCGTCGCGAGCACATTTCGACCCTGATTCGCGCGCCGGGCCAGTCTTTGATAATCCCACGGAGTTGGGCCGGTACCTTGCGAACGCATGAATGCGAATTCGCGTCACCAATCGCTATGAAAGATCCGTCAGCCGAATACCCGACCGTATTAAAGCAAGGGCGGCACAGGCCCTTATCAAGTTCGCAGACAACCCCGATCACCCGGGATTAAATTTCGAGCGGCTTTCCGGACGGGAAGATACCTACAGCATCCGGGTCAATCGGCAATACCGGATTTTGCTCGTTCGCCAGACTGATGAAGCTGGTGAGATTTTTGCCGCCGTCGATATCGGCACGCATCAAATCTATCGTCGGTAGACGCGCGCCGTTGAGCGACAGCGCCGGCCGGAAATGCGCGGATGCATCAATGCGACACCGCGGCGGCGGCGTGCTCGTCGACCAGCGCGCCTGACGTGAAGCGGTCGAGCGCGAAGGGCAGGGCGAGCGGGTGCGGCTCGTCGCGGGCGATCGTGTGGGCGAACACCCAGCCGGCGCCCGGGGTCGCCTTGAACCCGCCGGTGCCCCAGCCGCCGTTCAGATAGAGCCCCGGAATCGGCAATTTGCCGATGATCGGCGAGGCGTCGGGCGACACATCGACGATGCCGCCCCAGCTGCGCAGCATCCGGAGGCGCGAGAAGATCGGGAACAGTTCGAGGAGCGCCGCCATCTGCCCCTCGATCACGTGAAACGAGCCGCGCTGCGCATAGGAATTGTAGGCGTCGATCCCGGCGCCCATGACCAGTTCGCCCTTGTCGCTCTGGCTGACATAGACATGCACCGCGCCCGACATGACGACGCAATCGAGCACCGGCTTGACCGGCTCCGACACCAGCGCCTGCAGCGGGTGGCTCTGCAACGGGAGGCGCACCCCGGCCATCGCCGCGACGACTGAATTATGCCCGGCGGCGCTGATCGCCACCTTGTCGGCATCGATCGCGCCGCGGCTGGTGTCGACCCCGACCGCCCGCCCGCCCGCGGTGCGGATCGCCGTCACCTCGCAATTCTCGATGATGTCGATGCCGCGCGCATCGGCGGCGCGGGCATAGCCCCAGGCGACCGCGTCGTGGCGCGCCACCCCGCCGCGCCGCTGCAACGTGGCGCCGAGCACGGGGTAGCGGGCGTCGCCGGCGATGTTGACGATCGGGCAGAAGCGCTTGACGGCGGCCGGATCGAGCCATTCGGCGTCGATGCCGTTGAGCCGGTTGGCGTTGACCCGGCGCATCCCCTCGCGGATGTCTGCTTCGCTGTGCGCCAGGTTGACGACGCCGCGCTGGCTCAGCATCACATTGAAATTGAGTTCGGCCGACAGCCCTTCCCACAGCTTCAAGGAATGCTCGTAGATCCGCGCGCTCGCGTCCCACAGATAGTTGGAGCGGATGATCGTCGTGTTCCGCCCGGTATTGCCGAGGCCGATCGCGCCCTTTTCCACAACCGCGACATCGTGGATGCCATGCTCCCTGGCGAGATAGTAGGCGGTCGCCAGCCCATGCCCGCCGCCGCCGATGATGACCACCTGGTAACGCGGCCGCGGCGCCGCCTTGCGCCACGCCGGCGCCCATCCGCGGTGCCCGGTCAGCGCATGGCGCGCGAGGGAGAGGATCGAATAGCGCTGCACGCGTGGAGGCTAGTGCCGATCGCAGCGCGCGCCAAGCGTCGGCAATCGGACCGCGGGCGTCTCGCCCGCAAATGCGGCCGGGACGGCTGCGGTCCAATGGTGCGGCGATTTGCGAGAGCGGTTAAGCTGCCGAGTCGACAGATGGGATGACGCCATGATCGATTATCGCAGCGACAATACCGGGCGCGCCGCGCCGGAGATCCTCGATGCGCTGGTGCGCGCCAATAGCGGGACGGCGCTCGGCTACGGCGCCGATGAATGGACTTCGCGGTTGCAGGATCGCTTCAGCGAGCTGTTCGAAACGCCGGTGCGGGTCTTTCCAGTGGCGACCGGCACCGCCGCCAATGCCTTGTCGCTCGCCGCGATCAGCCCCAGCTGGGGGCTCGTCTACTGCAGCGAGGCGGCGCACATCAATACCTCGGAGGCGAACGCGGCCGGGTTTTTCGGCGGCGGCCTCAAGCTTGTGCCGGTCGCCGGCCGCCATGGCCGGATCGCCGCCGAGGCGCTCTCCGAGACGCTCGCCGCGATCCAGCCGGGCCAGCTCCATCGCGGCCAGCCGGCGGCGGTCAGCATCACCCAGGCGAGCGATCTCGGCGCCGTCTACCCGATCGACGAGATCCGCGCGATCGCCGGGATCGCCAAGGCGCGCGGGCTCAAGCTGCACATGGACGGGGCGCGCTTCGCCAACGCACTGGCGCGGCTCCAATGCAGCCCGGCCGAGATGAGCTGGCGCTCGGGGGTCGATATCCTGTCGTTCGGCGCGACCAAGAACGGTGGCGCCTTGTGCGACGCGATCGTCGTATTTGCACCCGAACTGGCTGACGGGGTCGCGGTCCAGCTACGCCGCGCCGGCCAGGTCTGGTCGAAGATGCGCTTCGCCTCGGCCCAGCTCGAGGCCTATGTCGCCGACGGGCTGTGGCTCCGCCTGGCGCAGGCCTCGAACGCCGCCGCCGCGCGCATCGCCGCCGGAATCGGTGACGTTCCCGGCCTCAGGCTGATTGCGCCGGTCGAGGCCAACGAGCTCTTCCTCGAAACGTCCAGCGCGGTGATGGACGCGCTCGAACGCGAAGGCTTCCAGTTCTACCGCCGCAGCAAGACGCTCGCCCGCTTTGTCTGCCGCTTCGATGTGACCGAAGCCGAAGCCGACGCGCTCGTCGCCGCGCTGAAGCGCTATTGCGCCGCCCCGGCGCGGGCGGCGGAGTAGGGCGCACACCTGTTGTATTGTTCGGTATATTTCCGTACATCAAGCGAAATGCGAGAGGATTGCGATGCCCCAAAATCAGACCCGCACGGCCCGGATCGAGGCGCGGATCAGCCCGGACGGCCTCGCGATCGTCAAGCGCGCGGCGGAGATTCAGGGGCGCAGCCTCAGCGACTTCGTCGTCGCCGCCGCGCAGGAGGCGGCATACCGGACGATCGAGGAGGTCGAGATCATCCGTCTCTCGGCCGAAGACCAGCGCCTGTTGGCCGAGGCCCTGCTGAACCCGCCTGAGCCAGCACCCGCGCTCGTGCGCGCCGCAGAAAATTACCGACGGCTGGTTCGGCGGAGCGAGTGATCGAAGGCCCCCGCTTCGAACCGCTGTCGGCACACCATGACCGGCGCGCGTTCTCCTGCGGCGTCGCCGATCTCGACCGCTATTTCCACCAGCAGGTCACGCAGGACATCCGCCGGCGGGTGACCTCCTGCTTTGTGGCGGTAATGGGCGATGGTTCGGTCGCCGGCTACTACACCCTCGCTTCCGGCGGCATTCCGGCCGCGGAATTGCCGTCCGATCTCGCCAGGCGCCTGCCGCGATACCCAACGCTGCCGGCCGTTCGCATCGGCCGCCTTGCCGTCGATATCAGGTTTGCCGGGCGGGGGTTTGGCCGGCTGCTGCTGTGGGATGCGATCGCCCGCGCGTTGCGGTCTGAACAGGCCAATTTCACCCTTCTCGTCGATGCCAAGGACGACACGGCAGCGGCGTTTTATCGTCACCACGGGTTCATCCCCTTCGCGACCGCGCCACGGACCCTTTTTCTGCCGCTGGCGACCGCCGCGAAAATCCTGCCAGCAAGCCAATGATAACGAGGAGCATCGGCGCGCAGACCCTTGCGCCGTCGCGCGTTTCGCCGAAGGATGCGCGCCTTGCCCGATCAGCAGCGAATGGCCCCCGGAGATCAGCCGCATGCCCGCACCTCACCCCCTGACGCCGCTCCTCGCCCCCGGCTCGGTCGCGATCTTCGGCGCCTCCAACGATCCGACCCGGATCAGCGGCCGCTCGCTGCGCTATTACCGCGAGGCCGGCTACCAGGGCGCGCTCTATCCGATCAACCCGACGCGCGACACGGTGCAGGGCCTCAAGGCTTATCCCGATATCGCCGCGGTGCCGGGACCGGTCGAGTGTGCGGTGATCGCGGTGCCCGCCAATCTGGCGATCGAGGCGATGGAAGCCTGCGTCGCGAAGCGCGTGAAGGCGGTCGTCATGTTCACCGCCGGCTTCGCCGAAACCGGGCCCGAAGGCCGCGCGATGCAGGACCGCATCATCGAGATCGCGCGAGGCGGCGGGATCCGGCTGTGCGGGCCGAACTGCCTCGGCCTCTTCAACATGCGCATCGGCCACACCCCGACCTTCAGCTCGTTCCTCGAAGAGGGCCCGACCCCGGCTGGCCCGCTCGGTATGGTGACGCAGTCGGGCGCGTTCGGCACGCATCTCTTGGCGCTGACCGCGCGCCGCGGCATCTCGGTTGGCGTCTGGCTCTCGACCGGCAACGAGGCCGATGTGTCGGTCGCCGACGGCATCTCGTTCCTCGCCGACGATCCCGATACCACGGCGATCGCCTGCTATGTCGAGGCGATCAAGGACGGCGCGCTGTTTGCCGAAGCGGTCGCGCGGGCCCGCGCCAACGGCAAGCCGGTGATCGCGATGAAGGTTGGCGGCTCGACGATCGGGGCCGCCGCCGCCGCCTCGCACACCGCCTCGCTCGCCGGCAGCGATGCGGTCTATGACGCAGCGCTGCGCCAGCTCGGTGTCGAGCGCGCCAAGACCCCCGAGGATCTGGTCAATATCGCCTATGCCTGCACCCGCGGGCGCCTGCCGCGCTCGCGGCGCCTCGCGGTGATGACGATGTCGGGCGGCGCCGGCGTCCTGATGGCTGACGCCGCCGAGGAGGGCGGGCTCGAGCTGACCCCGCTCGCCGAAGACTCGCAGAAGGAGGTGATCGGCTGGGTCCCGTTTGCCGCGGCGCGCAACCCGGTCGATGTGACCGCGCAGGTGTTGAACGACCCGTCGATCCTCGACAAATCCTTCGAGCTGTTGTTCGGCAAGGAGAATTTCCCGGCGATGGTCGCCTTCTTCACGACCTGGGCGAGTTCGCCGCAAATGGCCGAGCCGCTGTTCCAGTCGGTAAGCAAGGCGGCGGCGCGCTATCCCGACCGCTATTTTGCGCTGTCGGCGATCGCCAGCCCGGAGATGCAGCGCCGCTACGAGGCGGCGGGGGTCGGATTGTTCGAGGATCCATGGCGCGCCGTCGCCTCGGTCGCGGCGGCGATGCGCTGCGCCGAGCGCCTCGCGGCGCCGCCCTTACCGGTGCCGCCGGTGCCGCACAATCTGCCGCCGCTGCCGCGCGGCCGCATCGCCGAGCACGAAGCCAAGCGCATCCTCGCCGCCGCCGGCATCCCGGTGCTCGACGAGCGGCTGGCGAGCAATGCCGGGGAGGCCCGCGCCGCCGCGCGCGAGATCGGCGAGCGCCTCGTCCTCAAGATCGTCTCGCCCGACATCCCGCACAAGACCGAGATGGGCGGCGTCATGCTCGACGTCCCGGCGGAAGAGGCGGGCGCCGCCTACGACCGGCTCGTCGAGCGGGTCAAGGCGCGGGCGCCGCGGGCCAAGATCGACGGCGTCCTGCTCTCGCCCATGGTGAAGGGCGGGGTCGAAATGATCCTCGGGGTGCAGAACGATGCGGTGTTCGGCCCGGTCGTCATGCTCGGGCTCGGCGGCATCTTCGTCGAGGTATTGCGCGACGTGACCTTCCGCATCGCCCCGTTCGGGGTCGAGGAGGCGTATCGGATGATTGCCGAACTGCGCGGCGTCGCGATCCTCAAAGGCGCGCGCGGCCAGCCGCCCTGCGACCTTGACACGCTCGCCGCGGCGCTGTCGCGACTGTCGCTGTTCGCCGCCGCCAAGCGCGCCGAGTTCACCAGCATCGACATCAACCCGCTGCTGGTGCGCCCGAAGGGCGAAGGCGCGGCAGCGCTCGACGCGCTGATCCTGGCCTCGGACACGATATCGGGCAACGACGCGGCAACGCCATAGAGCGAATCCGATGCGCATGGCTGCTCCGCGACGCTTCGCGGTCTGCGCCGGGCCGTGGCCTAACGAAAAATTAACGCCGGGCTTCTAAAAGCCTAGCTCCTGAACTTGGTGAGGACGGAGCATTGCAGGTTCGGCACGGCAGGCTGCGTCCGGCGGTCCCGCACGTCGCGCGAGACAGCGTAGCATCTCGGTGGTTCGGGCGCCTGCCCAATTCCCTGCGCTTGCAGCACGTAACGGTCGTGCTCTGCACGCTGGCGGTGGTCGCCTACAGCGCAAGCGGGTTTCTGCCGATGGCGCGTGGCCACCGCGACCTCTTGATCGCAGTGATCTCCGGCAGCCTCGGCTGGCTCATGCTCGCTTCGCTGAACCGTCAGCAGCAAGCGGTGCGAGATCTCCGCGCGCGCGAGCAACAACTCGCAGAACAAAGCGCGCTGTTGCAGAGCACGCTCGAAAGCATGGGGGAGGGCCTCAGCGTCTTTGATCGCGACGGGCGGCTGATCGCCTGGAACTCCCGGTTCGCCAAAGTGCTGAACCTGCCGATCGATCTGACCACCGCCTCGCTGCACGACATTCTGCTGCAGCAGGCGCTGCGCGGCGATTTCGGCGCGGTGGATCCAGTGAGCGAGGCTCGCGAGCGCGTCGAGCGCTTCTATAGCGAGGTGCCGACGATCAAAGAGCGCACCACCGCGACCGGGCGCGTGTTGCAGATCCGTCGCCGCGCCATGCCCGACGGCGCCGTCGTCTCGCTCTATTCGGATATCACCGAACGCAAGGCCGCCGAACAAAAGATGGAGCAGGCCCGCGCCCAGGCCGAACTCGCCAATCAGGCCAAAAGCGATTTCCTCGCCAACATGAGTCACGAGCTGCGCACCCCGCTCAATGCCATCATCGGCTTCGCCGAGGCGGTTTCCAGCGAGCTTCTCGGGCCGGTCGCCGACAAGAAGCAGCTTGAATACATCAAGGACATTCACTCGAGCGGGCTGCTCCTCTTATCGATCATCAACGATGTTCTCGACATGTCGAAAATCGAGGCCGGCAAGCTGGAATTGGCGCCCGAGAGGGTGCCAGTCCAGCCGGTGATCAGGGAAGCGGTTCGCATGGTCAGCGAGCGGGCGCGCAGCCGCGGGCTCGCCCTGGTCGCCACGGTGCCCGAATGAGCCAGCCCTGGCCGACGCCGGAGGTGGGGGACCTGGTGGCGGGGCTGGTGTGAGGGCGGCTTCCATGGCTTACCACCTGCGCGCCACC
>CAYMRQ010000027.1:0-19163 GCA_964392845.1 uncultured Rhizobium sp. | reverse complement strand
GGTCTGGGGTGACGAGCGCGCGATCAAGCAGATCATGCTCAATCTGTTGTCGAACGCGGTCAAGTTTTCGCATGAAGGCGGGCGGGTCGACATCCGCGCTTTGCTCGACGATGTCGGTGGCCTGGTGCTCGATGTCGAGGATTACGGGATCGGCATGGCCGCGGACGAGATCGATCGCGCCTTGCAGCCATTCGGACAGGCGAAACCCGCGGTGACCAAGACCCATGGCGGCACGGGGCTCGGTCTGCCGATCGCCAAGGGCTTGACCGAAGCCCATGGCGGCAAGCTGGTCGTCGAGAGCGCCCCCGGGCGAGGCACCCTGGTCCGCATCGTGCTGCCGCAGCAATCGCAACTGCCGGACGCCATTCAAGACTTGGTCCGGAGCATGGTCGACCCAGCCGGCACCGAGCGCGCCATGGCCCAAGGTTAGCGCCCACCCGGAAATAATACCAGGGTCGATCCGCTTTGAGTCCCGAGCGTTGTCCCACAATTCCGGCGTACAATAATGCCGTCATCCCGGCGAAGGCCGGGATCCACCGTCCAACCGTCTCGTCACCGGATCAGTGGATCCCGGCCTTCGCCGGGATGACAATTCAAAATGAAGGCGGTCAGCACTCAAAGCATTGTGACTTCATTAGAACTGCACTGTTTGGACCGCGGGCCCCCGGCCTGCATGCGCCCACGGATCAAGTCCGGGGCTGAAGGCCCACGGGACGGCCGCGTTCCCAAGATCGGCGTGCACCCAAGACAATTCGATAATTGTCCCACGGAGCCTAAGAGTCCGACTCGAAATGAAATTCGCTCTATCAATGGGTTATCGTCACCCCCGCGAAAGCGGGGGTCCAGGGCAACCGCTGAAGTCCTTGCCGCCCCTGGACTCCCGCTTTCGCGGGAATGACGAGACAATAACTATAATACATTGAAAACGTTTGATTCATTTTGGGTCGGACTCTAAGCGGCTCCTGTCCGCGATAGGCCGCGCGCACCGGCGGCCGCTCAACCGGCTACACGATCCCCGTCGCGGCCTTCTCCGCGCGGCCCGTGCGGAACAGCAGAATGCCGGGCATCACGACTACCGCCGCGATTGACATCATGCCGAAGCAATCGGCATAGGCTTGCAGCGTCGCGCCGTCCACCGGCCGAGCAGGCTGCAGGGCTCCGGAGGCGGGGAGCACGGCGGATAGGTCCAGCAAATGCGTCGAGATTTTCAGCTGCAGCACACCGCTCATCAGAGCGAGCCCGCTGGCGCAGCCAAGCTGGCGGAGCAGGGAGTATAGACCGGCCGCATCGGTGCGCATCTCGATCGGCAGCGTGGAAAAGGCATAGGTGCTGAGCGGCATCAGGATCATGCCGGCGCCCATCGCCTGGACCGTGCTGCCGAGGACGATCCACCCGAGGTCATCAGCCGATTGAATTGCCGTGAGGAGGGCGAGACCAACAGCCATCAAGACCGATCCGCTCGCCAGCACGATGCGGACGTCGATCTTCCCGATCACCTGCCCGACGGCGAGGACAACCAGCATCATCAAGACGCCCCGCGGGACGATTGTCAGGCCGGCGATCGTTGCCGAGTAGCCGAGCTCGCCTTGCACCAGGTTTGGCAAAAACACGATCGCCGTGAACAGCAGCCCGCTCGTCATGAAGTTGAAGAAGGCCGCAGCGGCAAAGTTCACATCCTTGAACACGTCCAGACGCAGGATGGTAAACCGCGACTGGCTGATCCTTGCCGCGACAACGGTAAAGGCAATCACCACGATCGCGACTTCGGCGAGGAGCTCCGGCGATCGCACCCAGAAATGGCCGACACCGCGTTGCAGAAAGAGTTGCAGCGCGCCGATGCCCGCGGTCAGCAGCAGCAGTCCAATGATGTCGAACCGCACCTCCGCGGTTGCCTCGGCCTCCGGCAGCAGGTGGTGCATGCGCCAGATCGCCACGATGCCGAGCGGCAGATTGATCGCAAAAACCCAACGCCACGAGGCCATATCGGTGATGATGCCGCCGATTGCCGGACCCAATATCGGGCCGAGCATGGCGACGGCTCCCCAGATCGCCAGAACCCTTCCATGCCGTTCTCTCGGGTGGAGATCGTGCAGGACGGCCTGCGCCAGCGCCGGGATCACCCCGCCGCCGGCGCCCTGAATGATCCGGAACGCGATGAGCGCTGCGGCAGTCGGGGCGAGCGAGCAGAGCAGCGACGCGAGCACGAACAGCAAGATCGCGGTCAGGTAGATCTTTCGTGGGCCGAAACGGCGGCGCAGCCAGCCGGTCAGCGGCACTGCGACGGCCGCCGCGCACAGATAGCTCGTCATGACCCAGGCGCCGAGTCCGAGACCGCCCCCGAGACCGCCGCCGAGATCGCGTTCCAGTTGCGGCAGCGCCACGTTGACAATTGTCGCATCGGCCGCCTGCATCGCGGTCGCCAGCATCAGCGCCGTCGTCGCCCAGCGCCGATCCGATCCCGTGAGCAAATTCGGTTGGACCGACATTTTCTGTCTTGAGGCTCCTATACCGACGGGTTTCCGAGCGACCTTGCCGATCGGCGGAATTGATAAGGCTTGCCGTGCCCGATCAAGTTGCAGCGAATCCGAACCGCCGGCATTGATCCATCATTTCTTTACCATTCGCCGTCACACTGACGTATGCGGAGCGGCATTGCGCCGACACTCTGCGTGCACGGGAGGTGTCGGTGAAGCGACTGACGACGTTGGTCACCCCTGATGGGCAGTGGGTTTTCCCGGGCAGCAGTGAGTTTCTCGAGGCGCTCGGCGATCCCGATCCCGATTACGATGCCGAAGCATTTGCGGTCAAGAATCTGGGCTTCATCAAATTCTCGATGATCGAACGCTCGATCGTCGAGATCGAGCTGCACCCGCGCAACGCGGTGCTGCCGGCGCTGCTCGCGGCCCAGCAGCGGGTACAATCGTCGGATGTCAAACTTTTCCGCATCAAGTATTTCGACACGGCGTGGCATTCCGAAATCACTTCTTCCGCCGAGCAGGCGATCGTCCGGCTGTCACAACTGACAGCGCCGGCATTTGTCGAGCCCTTTCGGCAGAGGTTTGTCGTCGAACCGAAAGACTATGGTCAATTGCTTAACGATGAGAAAAACGACCTGCGTTTCCTGGGCCAGAAATGGCGGACGTCATTTGGCCAGTTTGACAGCACCGTCATTTCGTTCGCGATCAACCATCAACTCCTATCGCGGATGGTGATAATCGGGGTGAAGCCGCGACCGGCCGACCCGGTGTTTCGATTTATCGGAGAGGACCACTCCAGCTGGCTCGACCGCAACTACCACGTCAGCGTCATCGGCGAGAAACTGGAAAACATGCCCGACAAGGATTACGGAGGATGGGCGTCAGAGTTTTACAAGGATGTGGCCAGCACCGGCCAGCCGCGGTTCGATTGCGTCACCGCAGCGATCCAACGGCAGCCAAGCACTTACCATACGCGATACGAACGGCTGGTGTTGCCGTGGACGACGCCTTCCGATGAGATACTGGTCACGGTCTGCAACAGGCGTTTGGCGGACGAAGGCCCACCGTCACCGGTGTACGCCGAGCCGGCAAGCTCGTCGGCCAAAAACTCGCTGAAATCGGCGTAAGCCTCACTCGCGGACAAGTATACAAGAAAGAGTTCCAGATCGCCGAGCGGTGATCCCGGGAAAAAGATGCCGGGCGTCATGTGCCTGTAGCCGTAGCCGGCGGCAATCCCCTTTTCGACGATGATCGGCATCACCAGGCACATGACCCAGTCGACCGGCCAGCGCGACACCGCGAACGCCCTTCCCAAGCGGCCGGCCAGCGCAGACAGCTGGCGATGCCGGTAATCCGGATGAATCCACAGCGCGCCGCCCCAGAACACGACGCCACCTATCGAACTGAGCGCACTCGCGGCGTCGGCCGTTACATGGCACGGATGCGGCTGGTCTTTCTTGCCGCAAAAAAACAAGCCGACATTGTCTTTCAGCGTCGAATCCGGCCAGTAATAGACACGGGCAGCCCAGGTAAGCACAATTTCTCCCGCCTCATTTTCGCCCGACAACCAGAATGAATTTTCTGGCGAAAGGTCGGTATAATCAGGATTAAACATATTCACTAAGGGACACCAGATGCCTTGCTCGGCCAGTTGTCTCTTGACATAAGCCAAATCATCGAAGTCGTGACGCAGCCGGAGACGGATTCCCATTTGCCTCACGGCTTTGTCGCCTTCAAGCACAAACCGGGAGAGCAGCGGCGCCGGGCCGTGTTTGATCGTCAGCGCGTCGGGCAGACGCAGATTGTTCTCGGGAACAATGTTCGGGAAATCGAGCGGCATGTCCGGTCCCTGAGCGGCATCGCGGGCGGAAGCGAGCCCGTCGGCGACGGTTAACAATCCGTTAAAAATTGTTACAAGATTCGACGAAAACAGTCAAGAATTACGTTAAATGCATGATAATTGATCGGCCTACCATGGTAACTGCGGCGGTGTTCGCCAAGCGCCCCGAGCAAACCTCGCGAGCGGAATTTCACCGGTCAATTCCGGTCCACCAGAAGACGATTTCAACGAGCGCCGCCGCCAAGGCGATCAGAAAGCCGATAATCGTGGCCACTCTGAGCGGGCGGCGCCAGCGCGCGGCCGGAGGCATGCCGGCGGCCACAAACAGCGCCATGACGAGCAAGATCAAGGCGCCGAACATTTGTTGCCGATCGAAGCCGTTCATCTCCGCCTTCCCCGGTTTCCCGCCGCCCGCCCCGGCCAGCGGCGGCGAGAGCATAGCGATAAGCGGCCGGTTGCCTGTATCATCGCCTGCCTGCGGCTGTGGCCTGCGCGAGATCGTGTGGGCCACGGCGCCGCAGCGTCAGCGGGTCGGGGAGCGGCGATGAGCGGCAAAGACGCGGTGACCAAGGAAAACCTGAAGCGCGCGGTGTGCGAGGCGATCGATCGCCACGGCAACGAGATCATCGAACTCGGCGAGACGATCCTCCATCATCCCGAAACCGGGTTCAACGAGACCAGGACCTCCGCGCTGGTCGCCGAGCGCATGGCCGCGCTCGGTCTCAGCCCCCAAACCGGGCTCGCGCTGACCGGGGTCAAGGGCCGGATCCGGGGCCGGATGCCCGGGCCCCGCCTCGCCTTCATCGGCGAGCTCGACAGCCTGCGCACCTCGGACCACCCGCTCGCCGACCCGCATACCGGGGCCGCGCACAGCTGCGGCCACAACGCCCAGATCGCTGGCATGCTCGGCGTCGCGATGGGGCTGTCGGCGGCGGGCGCGGCCGAGCACCTCGCCGGGGAGCTGGTGTTTTTCGCCGTGCCGGCCGAGGAATTCATCGATGTCGAGGAGCGCCTGAAGCGCCGCGAAAAAGGCCAGATCGAGTTCCTGCTCGGCAAGCCCGAACTCGTCGCCAAAGGCCATTTCGACGACATCGACATGGCGATGATGATCCATGCCGGGTCGCACGACCAGATGACCAAGCGCTCGTACATCGCCGATTCGTCGAACGGCGCGCTGGTCAAGATGGTCCGCTTCATCGGCCGCGCCAGCCACGCCGGCGGCGCGCCGCAGCTCGGGATCAACGCGCTCAGCGCGGCGATGCTCGCGCTCAACGCGATCCACGCCCAGCGCGAGACCTTCTGGGACAAGGACACGGTCCGCATCCATCCGATCATCACCAAGGGCGGCGATGCGGTCAGCGTCATCCCGGCCGAAGTAACGATGGAGACCTTTGTGCGCGGCGGCTCGCGCGAGGCGATCATCGACGCCAACCTCAAGGTCGATCGCTGTCTGCGGGCCGGCGCGATGGCGATGGGCGCCGAGGTTGAGATCAACACGATCCCCGGCTACCTGCCGCAGCGCAACAACCGAGCGATGGGCGAACTGTTCGGCGGCAATGTCGAGGCATTGTTCGGGGCGGGCGCGTTCGATATCGGCGGCCACCGCACCGGCTCGACCGACATGGGCGACATCGCCCACATGATGCCGGTCATCCACCCCTATGTCGCCGCCGCGCTGGGCAAGACGCACGGCGCCGATTTCCGCATCAACGAGCCCGAGCACGCCTATCTGACCCCGGCCAAGCTCCTGGCGATGACTGCGATTGATCTCCTGTTCGACGACGCCGCCCCGGCCCGAAAAATCCTCGCCGACTTCACCCCGGCGATGACCCAGGCCGAATACCTCGCCTTCGCCCGCGGCCTGTTCAAGACGGAGCGGTACCGGGCTGCGGAGGTGTAACTGCTGGGGCCGGAGGACTCGGACAACCCCCTCCTGCAACGTCATGGCCGGGCCTGACCCGGCCATCCACGTCTTTCATTTACCGGGAAAGTTCGAGGCGTGGATACCCCGCACGAGGCCGGGCATGACGGGTCAATCATCACGCTCTTTGGCATTAGCCATCATGGCCGAGACGACCGCCACGGTCTCGATGCCGACCCGGGCCGACCGCGCGAGGATATCAATTACGTTTTCCCTTATCCTCGGCAAAGCGGTGGGTGCGACCATGTGGGGAGGCCACGATGACAAAAAAAGAACTCAGAACGATGCGCAGGCTGACAGGCATCCTTATGCCCTATGCAAAGAGACAATTAGATCGGATACGTAAAAGGGGGAAACGCATGGTCCATTACACGTCAGCAGAAAATTTATACAATATACTTTCGACAAAAACAATCTGGTTGCGGAACACGAATTGCATGGCGGATTACCGCGAGGTCCAGTATGGCCACGAATTGCTCGTTCGCTTTTTTGCCGAGGGAACGTATCGCAATGACTTCTGCGCCGCGTTGAATGCATGCCATTCCGGAATAGGCGAACAATCTTTAACTTTGTTCGATCAATGGTGGATAAATATTCGCCTGAATACGTATATTTGTTCGATTTCAGAGCACAATGATGAAGAGGACACCCACGGCCGGTTGTCGATGTGGCGGGCTTTTGGCCAACAGTCAAGAGCGCGCGCGGCAGTGGTCATGCGGGTTCCCGAGATGGGCTCAGCTGAAGGGTTGCGCGTTCTGCTGAGCCCAGTCGCGTACTTTGAATATGCAGAGTTGGAAGCTCAATTACTTGGTATCATTCGTGGAATAAATTTGAACGCAAATTTTCTTCGGACCTTTCCTCCAGATCGCCTCAAGACGTTTGTGTTGTTTACGCTCATAAGTGCAGCGGTAAGCCTCAAACATAAAGGCTTTCTGGAGGAGAAGGAATGGCGAGTGATTTATCTCCCACAAGCAAATCCGTCTCCGCTGATTGAACGATCGATAGAGGTCATTGACGGCATACCCCAGCCTATTTATAAGATTCCGCTCAAGGAAAATCCTGATGAAGATGTAGTAGGAATCGGAATCCCCACGCTTGTGGACCGTATCATTATAGGACCGACGGTATACGGAGTTCCGATCTACACGACGTTCGTCGAACTTCTCCGGGAAGCAGGGGTGCCCGAGCCAGAAAAGCGAGTTTGTTTCTCCGACATCCCGATCCGTTCGTGACATCTAGCCGAGCACAGCGAGCGTAGGGCGGAAAAGCGCAGCGCATTCCGCCAACTATCGCCGCAACCGGCAAAGCATCGCTCGGCGGAAGGATCGGGCGATCGGCCGCCCTCGCCGTTGCGCGGTGCCTGTATTCGACGTGGAGCCGACGTGCCCACCACGGAAATCGGCGGAATGCGCTACGCTTTTCCGCCCTACGGCCATTGTCCAAAACGCACCCTGCATTTCCCTTGAAGCCCTGTATGCCAGCTGTCATATGTAAAATGACAGATGGCAGAGACCCCATGGCGGCGGAGACAAAACGTGAAACGCCGGGAGGCGAAGTCACGGAAATCAGCCGGGCAGCGGAGCTGCTCGGCGGCTCCCGGGTGTTGCGCCGGCGGCTGCGCCATCCGCTGGAGGTCCACGAGGTTCTCCGCCGCGGCCTGCCGCGTGAGGCGTTGACGCACCTGATCAGCAACGTTGCGGTTCTCCACAATCACGCTCTTCTCAAGGCGGCGATCGGCGTGAGCCTGCGCACCTCGCAGCGGATGAAGGCGGCATCCGGCAAGCCGCTCAGCCCGGAGCAGAGCGGCCGGGCCTGGAAATTCGCCGAGATCCTGACCCAGGCGATCAAGGTGTTCGGGTCGCAAGAGGACGCGGAAGAGTGGCTGCAGCGCCCCGCCATGGGCCTTGACCAGCGCCGACCGATCGACCTTTTGGCGACCCCGGCCGGCGTAACGCTAGTCGAGGATTTCCTCAAGCGTCTCGAATACGGCGTCTACACTTGACGCCGCTGCCGCCGCCGCTCGGGCGGGGGGAGCTGGTGGCATGGCGGCTGGACCAGGCGACATACCGCACGAGCTGGGACAGCGGCGAGGGCGCCTACGAGGTCGGCGGGCGCTGGAACAGCAAGGGCGTCCGCGCAGTCTATTGCTCGCTCGATCCCGCGACCGCCATCCTGGAAGTCGCCGCGCACGAGGGATTCAAGGCGCTCGACACGGTGCCGCACGTGCTGACGGCCATAAATTTGACGGACCCCTCCAAGGTCCATGTCGTCGATCCGGCAGCGGTGCCCAATCCCAACTGGTTGCGGCCGGGCAACCCCAGCGCCGGCCAGCAAGCTTTCGGCGATGCCCTGCTCGCGCAACATGTCTTCGTCGTGATCCCGAGCGCGGTGTCGACTTACAGCTGGAATGTGATCTTCATCGCCGCGGCGTCTGTCGGTGCCTACACGATGAGGCTTCAGGAGCGCTTCGCGCTCGATCCTCGGCTCCACCCGCCTATCCCCTAACTGTGATATCAGCAACTGTAAAATTGCCACAATCATATAGTACCCTACGTCTCGTCGCGGCGCCCCGGGTGGGCGCGGCCGAGAGGAGAGGCGGGACGGGCGATGCCTGATGGGGGACTGCAAATAACAGGAGAAACAGGAGCGCGCGACGGAAGCGGCCGCTTCCGCAAGGGCCGGTCGGGCAATCCGGGCGGGCGGCCGCGCGGCTCGGTCAACCGGGCGACGCGGGCCGCGATGCAGCTGCTCGACGGCGAGGCCGAGGCGCTGACCCGCAAGGCGGTCGAGTTGGCGCTGGCCGGCGAC
Source organism: uncultured Rhizobium sp. (assembly GCA_964392845.1). GTDB lineage: Bacteria > Pseudomonadota > Alphaproteobacteria > ATCC43930 > CGMCC-115725 > DATARH01. The sequence goes on along the minus strand of CAYMRQ010000027.1, from coordinate 10,117 downwards.
CCGATCGCACTGCGGCTGTGCCTCGACCGCATCCTCGGGGTGCGGCGCGGACGGCCGGTGGAGCTTGTCGGCGAGCTGGCCCTGCCGCCAGTCGCCAACGCCCGCGATCTCGCCGCCGCGATGAGTTCGGTCGCCGCGGCGGCGACGCAGGGCGCGATCACCCCCGACGAGGCGGTCGCCCTGGCGCAGATGGTCGAGAGCTTCACCCGCACCCTCGATGCCGCCCATGTCGAACGGCGCCGGCACTGGCGCGGCGTCCTCTGGAAAGCATGGGCGCTGAAATCGCGTCGGGCGGGCAAAGGCGCGCGCTGAGGCGCGGCTGGCACAGCGCGGGGCATCGCTCAGATCTTGCGCAGGCGCTCGTCAAAGCTCTTCGCTTCGACAAAGACCCGCGCGACTTCGGGGAACTCCGTCTTGATGGCGCGCTCGATCTGCGCGACTGCGGCCTCGATCTGCGCCGCCGAGATCGTGTCGTCGAAATCGAGGCTGAGCGCCGCCAGGACCTCGCGCGGCCCGAAATGCATCGTCAGCACCTGATTGATCCCGACGACGCCCGGCGCCGCGGCGGCAATCGCCTCGATCGCGCTGCGCACTTCGGGGAACACCGACTCGCCGGTCAGGAGGCTCTGGCTCTCATAGGCAAGAAACCCCGCCGTCACCAGCAGCACCAGCGCGATGCCGAGCGAGGCGACACCGTCGAGGATCGGCAGGTTCAGCACATCCGCCAGGCCGATGCCGATCAGCGCCATGACCAGCCCGATGAGGGCCGCGGTGTCTTCGAGGAGGACCGCGAAGACCGTCGGGTCCTTGCTGCGCCGCGCCGAGGCGAACCAGCCTGGTATTTCCTGCTGCCGGCGGAATTCGCGAAAGGCCACGGTCCACGAGCCGATCTCGAACACGATCGACAGGCCGAGCACGACGTAGTTGACGACGACGTGGTGGAGCGGCTCGGGCTCGATCAGCTTGTGCACCCCCTGGATCGCCGAGACCACCGCGCCGACCCCAAAGATCAGCACCGCCACGACAAACACCCAGAAATAGAGCTCCAGCCCATGGCCGAATGGATGCGCGGCATCCGCCGGGCGGGCGGCGCGGCGCAGTCCGTACAGCAACAACACCTCGTTGCCGCTGTCGACCGCGGAATGCACGGCCTCGCTGAACATCGCGGCGCTGCCGGTGATCGCCGCCGCGACCGATTTGCACGCGGCGATCGCGAGATTGCCGACGAGGGCGGCGACGATGACCTTGAATGATGAGGCGTCGTGATCCATCGCCCTTTATCAAACAATCCAGCGCGATCTGCTACAATTCTGGGGTTGCGCGGAGCCGACGCCATGGCTGATCCGATAAAGCTCTACCGCGGCGGCCGCAGCCTCGACGGGGCGGTGGTGACGGTCGACGGCGAACCGCTCGCACCGCGCCATGATCTGCGCCGGCTTTCCGCGACCGGCTTTGAATGGACCTATGAGGGCGCCGGGCCGGCGCAGCTCGCCCTGGCGCTCCTGGCCGATCATCTGGGCGACGACGCGCAGGCGCTGGCGCTCCACCAGCCCTTCATGCGCCAGGTGGTCGCCGAACTCGACAATTCCTGGGAACTGAGTTCGGCCGACATCGACGCCGCGCTCGCCGAATTGCGCTCATGAAACGGCCCGGCCGGGATGCCTATTCCGCCGCCTGCGCCGCGGCGAGCTGCACCGAGTTCGGCCCGTAGCGGTCGCGGAACGGCTGGGTGTCGATCTCTTCGAGCAGGGTCTCGCCCGCCAGGACCTTGGCCTTCCATTCCGCCTGCTCGGGGATGCGGTCGTGAAATTCGGGCATCACCTCGCGCGCGAACAGTTCGAGGCTCTCGCAGATATGCTCGTGCGTGTTCTTGCCGGCCTGGTTGAGGAGGATCGCCGAATCGATGTGCGAGGTCTCGAATCGCTGCAGCTTGCGCCGCAACGTCGCGGGCGAGCCGATGAGGCCGCCCGCCAGCGCGCGGGCCAGCGCCTCGGGGTTGGCGCGCTTCCACTTCTCGTACTCGTCCCACAGATTGACCGTGCCCGGCGCCGGCCGCTCGCGGTTGACGCTTTGCCCGTAAAAGCGCAGCGCGAACTGGAAGAACGGGATGCCGTCGGCGCGGCGGCGCGCCTCTTCGTCGGTTTCCGCGCACATGAAATAGCTGGTCAGCGCGAGGTTCGGGTTGGTCACGTAATCGCAGAGCTTTTCCTGGCGCTTGGTGAAGGCGTTGTAATAGGCGTGCACCCAGGCATGCGCCGCATCGGCCGAGAGGAACTGGAAGGCGAGCGCACCCATGCCGCGGCGCCCGGCCATCTCGATCGTGTCGAGCTGCGAACAGGCGACCCAGAGCGGCGGGTGCGGCTTCTGCACCGGCTTCGGCACGACGTTGCGCAGCGGCATGTCGAAATACTTGCCGTGATGCTCGCACCCGCCGTCCCTGAACATCGGGATGATCGCCCGGATCGCCTCCTCCCAGATCGCCCGCTTTTCCGCAAAGTCGACGCCGAAGGGCTGCAATTCGGTGATGCTGGCGCTCTCCCCGGTGCCGAACTCGACCCGGCCGCCGCTCACCAGGTCGAGCGCGGCGATCCGCTCGGCGCAGCGCGCCGGGTGCGTCGTCGTCAGCTGCATGATGCCGTGGCACAGGCGGATCTGTTTGGTGCGCTGGCTCGCCGCGCCGAGAAACACCTCGGGCGCCGGCGAGTGCGAATACTCTTCGAGGAAATGATGCTCGACTTCCCAGGCGTAATCATAGCCGAGCCGGTCGGCCAGCTCGACCTGGTCGAGCGCGTTCCGATAGAGCTGCAATTCGCCGCCGGGCAGCCACGGGCGCGGCAGCTGCAGCTCGTAAAAGATGCCGAATTTCATCGCATGTCCTCCTGCGGCGCGGAATGATGCCGGGGCGTGGCATGCATTACAATGCTGAGAACGTGGTGCGTCCTTCGAGACGGCCACTCCGCGGCCTCCTCAGGATGAGGTAAGGCTTTAATGTTACACACAAATCCTCCTCATCCTGAGGAGCGTCCCGGAGGGACGCGTCTCGAAGGACGCATTACGCCCGTGCAGCCGCCGAGCACGGAGGCGGCAGGCGTCACGTCGTATTGGCGCTACACCTTGTGGGCCATGGTCGCCATTCAGTTCGTCCACACCATGGCGAATTCGGTGCTGACGCCGATCATGCCGCTGTTCTTGCCCGAGCTCGGGGTCACCAGCGAAAGCGCGATCGCTCTGTGGGCCGGCATCCTCGGCGGGGTCACCTCGTTTGTCGCCGCTTTCGCCTCGCCGCTGTGGGGCAGCCTGGCCGATCGCCACGGCCGCAAATTGATGCTGCTGCGGTCGAGCTTTGCGATCGCGCTGTTCACCGCGCTGATGGGGATTGCCGGCAATGTCTGGCAGTTCTTCGCCTTTCGCGCGTTGATGGGGGCCTTTGCCGGATTTTCGAGCGCCGCGATCGCGCTGGTCGCGACCCAGGTGCCGGAGGGCAGGCTCGGCTATTCGCTGGGCTGGCTCTCAACCGGCCAGCTGGTCGGCTCGCTGATCGGCCCGATCGTCGGCGGCATCCTGGCCGACCTGACCGGCAGCTACCGCATTCCGTTCTATTGCACCGCGGCGATGATCCTGCTGTCGATGGCACTGGTGTGGTTCACCGTCCGCGAGGATTTCGTGCGTCCGCCGAAAGGCGGCGGCGGGCGATCGACCTTGCGGGGTCTGGTTGCGCTGGTCAGCGCGCCCTCGCTGCTCGCCCTCTTCTTCGTCCTGCTGATGGCGCAGTTCGGGGTGCGCACGGTGCAGCCGGTGGTGACGCTCTACGTCAAGGAGATGGTCGGCAATCTGCCGAATGTCGCCACCCTGGCCGGCATCGCCTTTTCTATCACCGGCCTCGCCAATGTTATCTCGGCGCCGTTTCTCGGCAACCGCAGCGACAAGATCGGCTATCGCCGGGTGCTGCTGATCTGCCTGGCGGGCGGCGTGTTGATGACCCTGCCGCAGGCTTTCACCGACAATTACTGGCTGTTTACCGCCGAGCGCTTCGGCGTCGGGCTCTTCATCGGCGGGCTGCTGCCGACCGCGAACGCGCTGGTCGGGCGGCTGGTTGCGCGCTCCGACCGGGGCGCCGTCTATGGCATGACCTCCTCGGCGATGTTCATGGGCAATTCATTGGGGCCGCTGGTCGGCGGTGCGGTCGCCGCCTCGTTCGGCCTCAGCTGGGTGTTCCTGTTGACCGCGGCGGTGATGGCGGCCAATCTCGTCTGGGTCTACTACCGCGTCCCGGAATATCGGGGCTGATCCGGCGGTCCGCTCCGGTTTGGGCCGGCTCGCTGTGGCCGCCGGGATGCGCCTCGGTTTGTCGCCGGCAAACCTCAGGAATATTCACCGATGCCCGATCGTTTCTAAAATTCAGCGGATCGGTTTAAGCTTTACGGTCGCTCTATCGCGTCGCGAAGGATCAGCGAGGCAAGACATGAAATTTGGCTTGTGGTTCCTTTCCGCCGGCGCGATCGGGGCAGTCGGTACGATCCTCGCCGCCGCCCTGCCGGTGCCGCCGTCGCTGCCGAGTATCAGGACTTGGGTTGCACCGGCCACGCCGACACAAGTTGCGGCCGCACCTGGCCGGTCAACGCCGGTCGCTGCGACGATGCCGCCCGCTGCGACGCCGGTTCAGGCCGCGGTGACGCCACCTTCGGTGCCGCCGGCGCCCGCCATCGCGCGACCGAAGCCCGCTGCTGCCGGAGCCGTCGCCGCCCGCGCCGTCGCCCCGAGGCATGTGACCCGAACCGCCGCCCGCCGGGTGGCCAAAGCGACGCCGGATCGCCGTCCTCGAACCGTGGCGCACGCGGTCGCCCCGCGCTATGGCGCGATCGTCCCCGAGCCTCCGGATCCGTACTGGGGAATGCCCGGGCGCGAGCGGGCCCGGCTTGCTATGGCGCCGCCGCCATACGGCATGCCCGGTCCCTATTGGCCCGGACCGTACCCGCCGCGCTGATCGGATCACCCGGGCCCGAGGCGTCATGAGCACCCCCTGGGCGCAGCCGCCCAAGATCGTCGCCTTCACCGGCGCCGGCCTCTCGCGGGAGGCCGGGTTCGCCCCGTTCGACGCCGAAACAATGCCGGCGGGGCTGCGCCTCGAAGACATCGTGACCCCCGAAGGCTTCGCCCGCGACCCGGCGCGGGTGCAGCAATTCTACAATCTGCGCCGCCGTCAGCTGGTGGCGACGCAGCCGAACGCCGCGCACGAGGGGCTTGCCGTGCTCGACGCGGTGCGCCAGCGCGAGGTGCTGATCGTCACCGGCAATATCGACGATTTCCACGAGCGCGCCGGCTCGCAGGCGGTCATCCACACGCATGGCGAGCTGTTGAAGGCGCAGTGCATGATCTGCACCACTATCTCCGAGCGCCACGACGACATCACCGCGGCTTCGGATTGCCCGATCTGCGGCAATAAGGGGCATCTGCGCCCGCGGGTCGTGTGGGTCGGCGAAGCGCCGCTGCGCATCGCGCTCGTGTACGAGGCGCTCGCCCATTGCGCGCTGTTTCTGGTGATCGGCGTCGCCGGCGGCAGCGAGCCGGCCCACAGCTTCCTCGCCGACGCCCGCCGCGCCGGCGCCCGCACGGTGGAGTTCCCCGGCGAGTTCGCCGGCGAAGCGTCGCCCGCTTCCGCCGATTTCGACGAACGCTGTTATGGGCCGCTGACCGAGACGCTGCCGGACTTCGTGAAAAAGCTGATCGCGGACTTGTAGCGGGTAGGGCGGAAAAGCGCAGCGCATTCCGCCGCCGCCATCGGGTCGCTACGCGTCACGCGACCCGCAGCCGGTCGTGATCGGAATACGGGTCGATCTCGACGACGATCTTGGTGACCGTCGCGCTGGGCGCCTTGCGGCGCCCCGTCGTCGTCATCGTGATGAAGCCCGCGGCCTCCAGCTTCGCCAGGGTGCGGGTCAGGTTCGGCTGCGCCCGTCCGGTCAGCTGTGCCAGTTCGGTAACCGATTTCGGCTTGCGGTCGCGTATCGTGGCGAGAAGCCGACGGTTTTCCGGCGTCAACAACCCTAAAACCACGCCGATGGATTCAAAGCTCGGTTCAGCCGCATCCGGCGGTGCGGGACGTTCGCCGCGTCCGACGGCAATCATTTCATCGCGTAGCGACCGCAAGGTTTGAATCTTTGGACGCTTCACTCCAATCTCCTTGTTTCCGTTACGGCGATGACCGCTGGATCGATGCCCCGTTCCCGCAAAACCCGCTCCGCGGCATCGAAAAAGTCGAATAACAAGGTTTCCACGTCTGTGAATGCGTCAGGCCGACCGGGATCGCTTTCCGTTCGGTGCCAGTGATCGCTGGCTGGCGAGCGCCGCCGGAACCGAGCACCGAATGGGCGTTATCAAAGCCGACAAGCCGAGTGCCATCCGGCGCATGCAATGTAAGAGAATAGGATAGCCCGTGCGGTCGATCCGTCGTCGCTTGAACACTGGCGACCTCAAACCGGAGCGAATGACCCCCTTCGAGGTGATGGGTGCGCCCGTCGAAGGCGAGCAGAAATTCAAGGGCGTACTCCGACCCCGGGTCAGCCATTCATATCAACGAATGATATGATACCATGAGATCGTCCGCACGACCAAGGCTACGCCGCCATCTTCTCCCGGGCCGCCGCCTTGATCATCGCGGCGCCCTTTTCAGCGATCATGATCGTCGGCGCGTTGGTATTGGTCGAGGTGACCGCCGGCATCACCGAGGCGTCTATGACGCGCAACCCGTCGAGCCCATGCACCCGCAGCTCGTCGTCGACCACCGCCATCGGGTGATTGCCCATCATGCAGCTGCAGCTCGCGTGGTAGACGGTCGAGCCGTTCGCCCTCGCGTAATCCAAGAGCTCGTCGTCGGTCTGAATGTCGGCGCCCGGCAGCTTCTCGGCGACGACGTACTTCGCCAGCGCCGGCGCGGCGAACAGCCGGCGCAGAAACCTCAGCCCGCCGATCATCGCGCGGCGGTCGGTATCCTCGGCGAGATAGCGCGGGTTGATCGCCGGCTGGTCGTGCGGGTCGCGCGAGCGCGCCAGCACATAGCCGCGCGACAAGGGCCGCATCTGCCACGGGCCGCCGGTGATGCCGGGCACGTCGTCGAGCTTGCGGATCAGGCCCGGCTTGTAGCTGGCCGGCGCAAAGACGCATTGCACGTCCGGTGTCGCGGACTCCTCCAATACCTTGACAGAGGCCGCGCAAATCGACGCGCTGTAGGTCAGCATGCCCTGGCCCGAGGTGACGTAGCGCCACAGCTCGTTGGCGAAGGAGAGGCCGCGGCCGCGCTCGTTGAGGGTTTCGATCCCGCGCACCTCGCACGACATGCGGGCGATGTAATGGTCCTGGAAATTCTGCCCGACGCCGGCCAGCGCGTGGTGCACCGGGATGCCCGCCTGGGCGAGCACCTCCGGCCCGCCGACCCCCGACAATTGCAGGATGTGCGGCGAGCCGACCGCACCGGCGGCGAGGATCACCTCGCGCGCCGCATCGACGATCTCGACCCGGTCGCCGCGCGAATACACCACCCCGATCGCGCGCTTGCCTTTGAATGAGATGCGGTGGACCAGCGCCTTCGTCACGACCTCCAGGTTGGGCCGCTTCGACGCCGGCTTCAGGTAGGTTTGCGCGGCGCTGGCGCGACGCCGGCCGCCGCGGGTCTGCTGGCACCAGCCGATGCTGTCGCCGGTGCCCGCCGGCAAGTTGTTGACATCCGCGCGGTATTCGACGCCGAGCTCCCCGGCGGCGTCGATGATCGCCTGGCACACGACCGGCCGCTCGGTCATCGGCGAGGTGGTGAGGAACCCGCCTTTGCCATGAATATCAGCGGTTTCCCCCTGCCAGTTCTCAGCCTGCTTGAAGTATGGCAGCACGTCGTCCCAGCTCCAGCCGCGATTGCCGAGCTGCCCCCAATGGTCGAAATCCTCGGGTTGGCCGCGGATGTATATCAGGCCGTTGATCGATGACGACCCGCCCAGCACCCGGCCGCGCGGATAGGGGATCGCCCGGCCGGCGGTGCCGGGATCGGCCTCGGCCTTGAAGTTCCAGGTGAGGGTCGGGTGGTCGAGCAGCTTCATGAAGCCGACCGGGATGTGAATGAGCGGGTTCCAGTCGCGCCCGCCGGCCTCGATCAGCACGACCCGCACCGACGGGTCTTCGCTGAGCCGATTGGCCAGGACGCAGCCGGCCGACCCGGCGCCGACGATCACATAATCCGCTTGCATCGCTTTTCCCCTCACCACCCAATTGTCATCTCGGCGAAGGCCGGGATCCACCCCTCCACCGGCCCCGCGCCTCGGACAAGCACCGGCGCCGATGCAACTCCCCAACTCAAAGTCTCGCGGCGCCGTGGGTCCCGGCCTTCGCCGGGACGACAGACGGTGACTTACGCCGCCATCTTCTGCCGCGCCGCGTTCTTGATCATCGCAGCGCCCTTCTCAGCGATCATGATGGTCGGCGCGTTGGTGTTGGTCGAGGTGACCGCCGGCATCACCGCGGCGTCGATGACGCGCAAGCCGTCGAGCCCGTGCACCCTCAGCTCGCTGTCGACGACCGCCATCGGGTCGCGGCCCATCTTGCAGGTGCAGGTCGCGTGAAACACCGTCGAGCCGGTCTGGCGCAGGTAATCCAGCAGCGCGTCGTCGCTCTCGACATCCCGCCCCGGCAGGATCTCGCCGACGACATACGGCGCCAGCGCCGGGGCAGCGAACAGGCGCCGCACAAAGCGCAAGCCCCCGATCGCCGCGCGCCGATCGGTCTCGTGCGAGAGATAGCGCGGGTTGATCGCCGGCGCCGCGCGCGGGTCCGCTGATTTCGCCTCGACATAGCCGGTCGACAAGGGCCGCATCTGCCACATGCCGCCGGTCATCCCCGGTCTGTCGTCGAGGCGGCGCACCGGCCCGGGAGCAAAGCTGCCATTGGCGAAGAGGATTTGCACATCCGGGGTCGCCGCTTCCTCCAGCACCTTGACCGAGGCCGCGACCAGCGAGGCGGCATAGGTCAGCATGCCGGTGCCGCTGAACAGATAGCGCAGGATCTCGCCGGCAAACGGCAGGCCGCGCGACTTCTCGTTCAGGGTCGGGATGCCGCTGACCTCGCAGGTGACCCGCGCCAGGAAATGGTCCTGCAAATTCTTGCCGACCCCGGGCAGCGCGTGGTGGACCGCGATGCCGACGCGGCCGAGATGGTCGGGATCGCCGACCCCGGACAATTGCAGCAGGTGCGGCGAGCCGATCGCGCCGCCGCAGAGGATCACCCCGGCCGCCGCATCGGCGCGCTCGACCGCGCTTCCTTGACCGCCGCGCGAGAACTCGACGCCAACCGCGCGCTTGCCCTGAAACACCACGCGGTGGACCAGCGCATTGGTGACGACTTCGAGATTGGGGCGCTTCATCGCCGGGCGCAGATAGGTGCGCGCCGCGCTCTGCCGCCGCCGGCCGCGCCGGGTCTGTTGCACCCAGCCGATGCCGCCGCTGGCGCCGGGCGGCAGGTGGTTGACGTCGTCGCGGTATTCGAGCCCGATCTCCTTCCCGGCTTCGATCATCACCTGGCACAACAGCGGCTTGTCGGCGGTATGCGAGGTCAGGAGCGGCCCGCCGGTGCCGTGGAACGCATCGCCGCCGCCTTCCCAATCCTCCGCCTTTTTGAAATAGGGCAGCACATCGTCCCACGTCCAGCCGCGGTTGCCGAGCTGACCCCAGTGATCGAAATCCTCGGGCTGGCCGCGCACATAGATCATCCCGTTGATCGAGCTGGAGCCGCCGAGCACCCGGCCGCGCGGATAGAGGATGCTTCGCCCGTTGACCCCGGGGTCGGGCTCGGCCTTGAACCCCCAGGTCAAGACCGGATGCTCGAGCAGCTTCATATAGCCGGCCGGGATGTGAATCAGCGGGTTGCGGTCGCGCGGCCCGGCCTCGATCAGCAAGACCCGGCTCGCCGGGTCTTCGCTCAACCGGTTGGCCAGAACGCAGCCCGCCGAACCGGCGCCGACGATTACGTAATCCGCTTGCATGCTTGTCTCCTTCCCGCACTAACGTGCCGGGACCGCGGCCGTCCCGTGGGCCTTCAGCCCACGGACTTGATCCGTGGGCGCATGCGGGCGGGACGCCCG
>CAYMRQ010000026.1:9492-31957 GCA_964392845.1 uncultured Rhizobium sp. | reverse complement strand
CGCTCTTGCCGGCCTTTCCCGCCCGCAACAATTCACCGGCGCCGGCCCGGCAAACGGCAGATAGAGATGCGGATGGCTGAAGACCTGCGGCAGCTCGGACATTTCCGAGAACACGACCGGCTCGCGTAGCGTCTGGCGCATCGTGTAGTCGGTGAGGGTAAAGCCGGCGCCGAGCGCCAGCATGACCAGCCCGGCAAATAGCGGCCGCCCGGCGGCGAAACCCAGCAATCCGGCGCCCAACGCGATCGGCGCCATATCGAGCAGCAGCACCGGCAGCGCCGCGCGGCGCGAGCACGCAATGCGCCGCGGCATCAGCCAGGCCGCAACGGCGAGGAGTGCCCCGGCGGCAAGATGCAGCAGCTCGACCGCTCCCATCGCGTCAGGCGGAGCGGATGCGAAAACGAAAGCCGCGCACGATGCGATCCCCGACCACCGCCGGCGCGAGGTCGCAAAAGCGCATGCCGAGCACGAGCGGCCAGGGAAAATCGATGCGGGAGCGGCCGCGGTCGATGCCGCGCTTGATCCGCCGGGCGGCGCGCTCGCCGCTCGCCAAGAACGGGGTCGGGCCCTCCCAGCGATCCGTCATCGGCGACGCAAAAAACCCCGGGCACACCACCGTCACCCCGACCCCATGCGGCGCGAGAAGCGGGCGCAGCGCCTCGCCATAGGCGCGCAGCCCGGCCTTGCTGGCGCTATAGCCGGGGCTGTAGGGCAGACCGCGATAGGCGGCGACCGAGGCGATCGCGACGATCCGCCCGCGCCCGCGCGCGCACAGACGCGGCACCAGCGGCGCGATCGTATGAACCGCGCCGAGCAGGTTGACTTCGATCTGGCGCAGGGTGATCGACGCGGGCTCGCCCGCAGCGTCCGGGTCCGGGCCGGCCGAGATGCCGGCATTGGCGATCAGCAATTCCACCGGATGGGCCTGGTCGAAAGCCTTGAGCCAGGCGGCAAGGGCGGCGCCGTCGGCGACATCGATTAGGGCGCTGTCGACGCTCGCCCCGGCCGCCCGGCAGACCGCCGCCGTCGCGGCGAGGCGCTCAGGGTTGCGGCCGATCAGCCCGAGCGCGGTCTGCGGCCCGGCATAGGCAGCGGCGAGCGCGGCACCCAGCCCGCTCGACGCCCCGGTGATCACCACGACCCGGTAAGGTGCTCGCATCAGGGGCTCAGCCGCTCTCTCAGGCCGCGCGCCGGGCCTGCGCCAGGACAGCGCCAATCTCGGCAATCGCCCCCGAACTGTCCACGAAAATCGCCGATCATGCCTGCCCGCGCAGCCACGGCACCGCGGCCCCAGCGGCGGCCGGCGGCCGGGCGCACGCGCTTGGCGCTTGACAGGCGGCTGGCGAGGAGACAATTGGCGCGCCATGATCGAGCAGGCCGTCATTCTGTGCGGTGGCCGCGGCACCCGGCTCGGGGCGCTCACCGCCGACCTGCCGAAACCGCTGCTGGCGGTCGACGAGGCGCCGTTTCTCGATCTGCTGCTGTTCGAACTCGGCCGCCACGGCATCCGGCGAATCGTGCTGCTCGCCGGGTTTGGCGCCGCCCGGATTGCCGACTACGCAGCCACCACCCCGCTCAAGACGCGTTTCGGCCTCGCGATCGAGGTGGTGGTCGAGCCCGAGCCGGCCGGCACCGGCGGTGCACTGTGGCACGCCCGTCACCGTCTCGACGATGCATTTATGCTGCTCAACGGCGATTCCTGGTTCGATATCAATCTCTTGGGCCTCGCCGCGCGGTTGGCGGACGAGCCTGAAGCGTTGGGCGCGCTTGCCTTGCGGCGGCTTCCCGCCGCGGCGCGATATGGCGCGGTGACGCTCGCCGGCGACCGAATCGTCGGATTTGCCGAGCGGCGGCCCGGCGGCGGACCCGGGCTGGTCAGCGGCGGGATCTACGCGCTGCGCCGCGCAATTGTCGATCGGCTGGGACCGCGAGCCTCGCTCGAAGCCGGGCTGTTCCCTGGTCTTGCGACAGCCGGCCGCCTGCGCGGCGTTGCCTTCGATCGCTATTTCGTCGATATCGGCGTACCCGAGGATCTCGCCCGCGCCCGGCAGGAGATCCCGCAGCGGCGGCGCCGGCCCGCGGCGTTTCTCGACCGCGACGGCGTGCTCAACCGCGACGACGGCTATATCGGATCGGTAGAGCGGTTCGGCTGGATCGAGGGCGCCCGGGCGGCAGTCAAGGCGCTCAACGATGCCGGGCTGTTCGTCTTCGTCGTGACCAATCAGGCCGGTGTCGCGCACGGGCTGTACGGCGAGGCGGAAATTCACCGGGTGCATGCCCACCTTGCGGGCGAACTTGCCGTTGCCGGCGCTCACATCGATGATATCCGCTATTGCCCATTCCACCCGGAAGGGGTCGTCGCCGCCTACCGCCGCGCCAGCGATTGGCGCAAGCCCGCCCCGGGCATGATCCTCGACCTGCTGCGCTCCTGGCCGGTCGACGGCGCCGCGAGTTTTCTGGTCGGCGACAAGGACAGCGACCTCGCCGCTGCCGCCGCCGCCGGTATCCCGGGACACCTCTTCCCGGGCGGCGACCTGGCCGCCTTTACCGCACGCCTGCTAAAGGGCATGGCGCATCGGCCGGGCGACCCGGGTTCCTTGCTTTCCGGTTCCGTTTTGCTCGGGCCGATTGTATAGTCGTGGGGTCGGTGCCGCGGATTGCGGGGGCGGGGCACCTTGTTCCGGTCACAATTTTTCGATGGTTTTCCCGTCAGGTAAACTCGGAACTCGCGATGGTCGACTTCGTTAACCGTGCCCGTGCCGCACTCGATGGTGCTGTAGCCGGTGGAGCGCGGCCGCGCTATGCCGCGAAAATCGGCGCGTTCTTCGGCTCCCTGAATATCTGGTTCTGGGCGCTTGTCGGCCTGCCCACGCTGGTCGCCGGGGTCTACTATTTCGCGCTGGCCTCCGACCTCTATCTGTCCGAGGTCAAGTTCGTCGTCCACGGCCCGGCGAAGATGCCGACGAGCGCGATCAGCGCGATGCTGGCAAGCGCGGCCTCGGCGGTTTCAGAAGATACGTTTGCGGTGCACGAATACCTGATGTCGCGCGACGTCGTACGGCGGCTCGAGCGGGAAGACGATCTGCGCAGCCTGCTCGGCCGGCCGGAAGGGGATCTGATCTCCCGCTTCCCCGGGGCCTGGTTTTGGCGCAAGGATTTCGAGGCGCTCTACAAGGCCTATTCACGCTTCGTCACTGTCGAGGTCGACACCGCGAGCGGCGTCAGCACGCTGCAGGTCAAGGCATACCGCCCGGAGGACGCACAGCGGATGGCCCGCGCGCTGCTCACCTTCAGCGAACAGCTGGTCAACGCGCTCAACGACCGCGCCCGTCGCGACGCGCTCGCGGTCTTTCAGCGCGAGGTCAACGCCACGGAGGAGCGCATCGCCGAGATCCAGAGCCAGCTGACCGCCTATCGGATCAAAGAGAAGATGCTCGATCCGAAGAGCGCCTCGGCCGGCCCGATCTCCCTATTGGCGCAGATGAACGGGCAGCTGGCCAATTCGAAGGGGCAGCTCGCCGAAATCATCAAAAACTCCCCGAACAGCCCGCACATCCCTCTGGTCCGGACGCGGATCGCCTCGCTCGAAAAGCTGATCGCGGACGAACGCGCCACGATCACCGGCGCCAACGACTCGGTCGCCACTGCGGTGGGCGAGTACGAACGCCTCGACGTGCGGCGTCTGCTCGCCGAAAAAACCTTGATGTCGGCGTTTACCTCGCTCGAAGCCGCGCGTCTCGAAGCGCAACGCCAGCAGCTTTATCTCGAAACGATCGCGCAACCCAACCTCGCGGATTACCCGCTCTACCCGAAACGGCTCGCCTCGTTCGCAACCGTGGCCGCGACTTGTCTGTTGGTCTACGGGATCGCCTGGCTGCTGGTTGCCGGCGTGAACGAGCACGCCTCGGCCTAGGGCAGCCGTGGCTTTCGCACAAATCCGCCAGCTCCGGCGAGCGCTGGCCGTCCAGAAACGGGTCATCGGCGCGCTGTTCATGCGCGAGTTCATGACCCGCTGGGGCCGCAGAGGTTTCGGCTTTGCCTGGCTGTTCGGCGAGCCGCTGATGTTCGCGCTCCCGGTCATCTTCATGTGGTCGATGATCCGCGCGCCCTTCGAGCATGGCCTGCCGATGATTGGGTTCATCTGGAGCGGTTATCTGCCGCTTCTGATATTCCGGCATATCACCCAAGGGGCCCTGTACACAGTCAGATCCAACGCCGCCATGCTCTATCACCGGCAGGTGACGCCGCTTGACATTTTCATCGGCCGTCAGGGTCTTGACCTGATCGGCAATGTCTCGGCCTGCGCGATTTCGTACCTGATCTTATACATGATCGGGGTGATCGATTGGCCGATCGACTACCCCCTGTTGCTCATCGGTTTTTTTTATATGAGCTGGTGGTCCCTGGCCGTTGCCCTGCTTATCGTCGCGTTGTCGGAGCGCTCGGAGATCGTCGAGCACATCTGGCAGCCGATCTCCTATATGTATCTGCCGATTTCCGGCTTCATGTATATGGCCGATTGGCTGCCCGCTTCGGTGCGCCAGATCGCATTGACCATCGTCCCGTCGCTCAACGCCTTTGAGATGATCCGGGGCGGACTTTTCGGGAACCGCATCCAAACCTACTATGATATTGCGTATCTGAGCTGGATTCTCGCGATAGTGACCCTGATCGGGCTGTGGCTGATGCGGGACGTGCGCAAGCACCTCGTCCTCGAATGATCACCGTTACCAACGCCTGCAAGGACTATCACTCGGAAACCCGGCACGTCTATCACCGGGTTCTGAGCAATGTCTCGTTTGCGGTCAGGCCCGGCGAAAAAATCGCCGTGCTCGGCCGCAACGGTTCCGGCAAGTCGACCTTGATCCGCCTGATCGGCGGCATCGAAATGCTGACAAGCGGCAGCATCGAGCGGACCATGTCGGTGTCATGGCCGGTCGGGCTGACCGGTGGGGTCGGCGGCAGCATGACCGGAAATGACAACATCCGCCTGATATGCCGCCTCTACAACAGGCCGTTCGCGGCAATCCGCGATTACGTCGACGACTTTGCCGAGTTGGGCAAATATCTGTCGGAGCCGGTCAAGACCTACTCGTCCGGGATGCAGGCGCGGCTCAATTTCGCATTGTCGATCGCCATCGAGTTCGACTGCTACCTGATCGACGAGGTCATGGCAGTTGGAGATCAGCGCTTTCGACGTCGATCCCACGAAGAGCTGTTCGAAAAGCGCGCCGACCGCAGCTTGATCCTCGCATCGCATTACGGCGAGACAATCCGAGAATATTGTTCGCGAGCGCTGGTATTGCACCGCGGCCGAGCAAAAATGTTCGACGATCTGGACCTGGCAATTGCCATTTACGATGATTTATAAGGCGCAGTAGGGAGGTCGCGGCTGGTGGCGAGTTCTCTGGTCCGCTGCAATCCGCTACCCCGCGGTGCCCGCTTCTGATTGCCGCCGGTGCCGGTCCTGCGCTCCCAGCGCGTGGCGGGCGCTCCGCTCACGCAATGCCCGCTGGCCATGGTCTGCGAACTAGGGTACGCTTCAGGCCGCTCGATCGACCGTGTGCGGTCGGGTTTCGCGGGCGCGACGCGGCCGTTCGCCAATCAAGGGAAAGACGTGACGGCGGGATCGGACAGCGCTGGCGCCAAGCCCCTGCGGCAAGGATTCTTTCGTTCCCTCCGAGCGACCATGGTTCGCTTGCACGCGGGCAATTTGGACAAAATCGAAAACAGGACCAGCGATGCCCAAAAAGCATTACATTGCACCCCGATCGCGCAGCACGAACCTCGCGAAACCGTACCGGCTCACGGTGCCGGTCACGTCAGCCCGCCGCTGATCAGCCCGCTTGAACTCAAGACCGCCGATCGTTACGCCGTCGAAGACCGTTGCCGGGAATTGACCAATCCGGTCTATCTCGGCGACCACACGGCGCTGTGCCGTGTGCTTGGCTATTCCAAGATTTACCTCGATACCAACGACACCGGCTTCGCCTCCCACCTTCTGCTTGACGGATTTTGGGAGATGTGGCTGACAATCTTCTTTGCCCGCCACGTGCAACCGGGCATGACGGTCATCGATGTCGGTGCGAACTACGGCTATTACACGCTTCTGTTCGGCTCACTCGTCGGCGCCACGGGCCACGTTTACGCCGTCGAGCCGAACCCCGTGGTCATGCCGAAACTGCGTAGGTCGGTCGATCTGAACGGCCTGGCAGCGCGCACCACGATTATCGAAGCCGCCGCCGGTGCGGTCGAGGGTGGCGACGCCGCGCTTTTTGTCCCGCATGGCGAACCCAAAAACAGCACGGTGGTTGCCTCGCCCGAGGGGATCGCACCGGGTTCCGGCTGCCTGTACAAGGTGCCCCGGATCAAGCTTGACCGGCTGGCCGCGACGGTCCCACGCATCGATCTGGTCAAGATCGATGCCGAAGGTGCCGAGCAGGACATCGTCGCCGGGATGGAGGGCATTCTGCGCCGCGACAGGCCGAGCCTGCTCCTTGAGTTCAATCCGGGGAGATACGCCGACGCGGCGGGTTTTCTGCAAACCCTCACGGCTCTCTACGGCCGGATGCGGTATATCGATTTCGACACCAACGCAACGCAGGTGACGCCGCAACAGGTATTGGACGACCGGTCCGGAGAGGACTGGCTGCTGCTGTTTGATGAGCCGCCAACCGCAGCGCCGGCCTTAGGCGAAGGCGCTATCGGCGCAGGGCTTCGATGAGGCGTTGCTGGGTCTCGTTCTGCAGGCCGGCGCGCGGCACCAATCTGACATGCCCCAGTATAAGGCGCCCATCGAATGCGGCGCGCTCGCTGACAATGCGGACTTCGACGGGCTGAGTGGCCGAATCGTCGATCGTGAATTGCAGGTCCGTCTCGATGATCTGCTCCCCGGTCGGTTGCACGCGGGCATAGGTGAGTTGCGTGCCCGCGGCGATCTCGATCACAAAGCTCAAGCCGGCGGTTTCCGCCGAAAAACCGATGACCACGGTTGCCGACCAGGAGCCAGGCGGCAGGTTGATATAGGGCCCAAAAATCAAGAACCGTGCGCGGCCGGTGATGTCAATCGGACCGCTTGCCGGACTATGGGCCCCGTCGGCCGCACCCTCAGTGGCGAAGAAAAGGTCCGGCTCCCAGACGATCGGCTCCAATTCGACACTGCCGTTAAAATACTTGACGTACGGTTCCAGCGCCCCGTTGATGATCGCGCGCTCGCGTGCGCCAAGCTGGTCCAACCAACCGCTTTCTTCCCGATCTTCCGCCGCTGCGGCGGTCTCGAGCGAAGCGGCGGCGGCATCGATCTCGCCGGGAGAGAGCGTGAAGCCGAAATGGCGGGCGATGGAAGCGGCGAGCGCGGTCCGATCGTCACCGCCGCCGCTCGACAGCACGAGCGCTCCCGGGGCCGCAGCCAGCGTCAACATCGCCGCACAGCTGCCCGCGATTTCGCGGGTGGCGGTGGCGAGGTCGTATCCGGGGCGCTGCAACAGCTCATGCAGGGCCAAATGCACGGCGCCGAGAGTTACCAGAAACGGCCGGCCGGTTTGTGTAATTTCCGTTTGCAGGCGAACGACGGGTTGGCGCGTCGCGGCTACGAGATGCGCCGCATCTGTGCTGATCGCCACTCTGGCAACGTCGTCAAGGGTGTTGACGATCCCGGCCGTCACCGAGCCGAGGCTGCGCTCGGCAAGGCGCAGGGTCAGCGCATCACACAGCTCGGCAAACCGGCTGGGCAGTCCGACCGAAAATAAGATCATGCATTACCGATCACGATACGATGCTGCGAGGTTTCTAACGAGCCGCGGTTGCAGCTGTCGAGCAGCTTCGTGCCGGAGCGCTGGAACGGCGGCGATACGGGACATCTTGCCGCGGGCAGCCGTGGCTTGCCTCGACAAACCGGTCCTGCATAAGGTGCTTGGCGAGCACGCGGCGCTACTGCTGCACCCGGCCGAGAACGTGAATGATTCGGGTTGGAATTGGACATGAAAGTGTTGGTGACCGGCGGTGCCGGGTTTATCGGCTCGGCGGTGTGCCGGTTGTTTGTCGGTGAAATGGGCGCGGCGGTGCTCAATGTCGACAAGCTGACCTATGCCGCCAATCTCGCCTCATTGAAAGCGATCGAGAACGACCCGGGCTACGCGTTTCACCGCGCCGATATCGGCGACCGCCCGGCGATCGCCGCGCTGTTAGGCTCCTTCGCGCCCGACGCGATCCTCCACCTCGCCGCCGAATCGCATGTCGACCGGTCGATCGACGGTCCCGGCGAATTCATCAAGACCAACATCGAGGGCACCTACGCGCTGCTCGAGGCGGCGCGCGAATACTGGCGCTCGCTGCCGGCCGAGCGGGCGGAAAGCTTTCGCTTTCACCACGTGTCGACCGATGAGGTGTTCGGCTCGCTCGGCCCCGATGGCAAGTTCAGCGAAACCAGCCGCTACCAGCCCAATTCGCCCTATGCCGCCTCGAAGGCCGCCGCGGACCATTTGGTGCGGGCGTGGCACGAGACCTTCGGGCTGCCGACCGTGATGACCAATTGCTCGAACAATTACGGCCCCTATCATTTCCCGGAAAAGCTGATCCCGCTGGTCATCCTGAAGGCGCTGGAGGGCGAGGCGGTCCCGGTCTACGGCAAGGGCGACAATATTCGCGACTGGCTCTATGTCGAGGATCATGCCCGCGCCCTCCATGCCGTGCTGACCGGCGGGCGACCGGGCGAGGGCTACAACATCGGCGGCGAGGGCGAGCGCACCAACCTCGAGGTCGTGACCGCGATCTGCGCGCTGCTCGACGAGCTTTTGCCCGGCTCGCCGCATCGGCCGCATGCGCGCCTGATCAGCTTTGTCGCCGACCGGCCCGGCCACGACCAGCGCTATGCGATGGATGCGCAGAAGATCCGCCGCGAGCTTGGCTGGCGGCCGCGCGAGAGCTTCGAGACCGGCTTACGCAAGACCGTCCTATGGTATCTCGACAACCGCTGGTGGTGGGAGCCGATCTGGTCGCAACGCTACCGCGGCGCCCGGCTCGGCACCGGCAGCCGAGGCGACGCGGCCGTCGCCGCCGGCGCCTGATCCAGCCCGTATTGGGAGGAGCAATGAAGGGGATCGTTCTTGCCGGCGGATCCGGCACGCGGCTCTACCCGGTGACGCTCGTCACCAGCAAGCAGCTGCTGCCGGTCTATGACAAGCCGATGATTTATTACCCGCTATCGACGCTGATGCTGGCCGGGATCCGCGACATCCTCGTCATCACCACTCCCGCCGAGCGCCCCCGCTTCGAGGCGCTCATGGGCGACGGCAGCCGCTGGGGCGTGACGATCTCCTATGCCGAGCAGCCCCACCCCGGCGGCTTGGCGCAAGCCTTCATCATCGGCCGCGAGTTCATCGGCGAGGGTCCGGTCGCCCTGGTTCTCGGCGACAATCTGTTCTATGGCGGCGGGCTTTCGCC
Source organism: uncultured Rhizobium sp. (assembly GCA_964392845.1). Classification (GTDB taxonomy): domain Bacteria; phylum Pseudomonadota; class Alphaproteobacteria; order ATCC43930; family CGMCC-115725; genus DATARH01. The sequence goes on along the minus strand of CAYMRQ010000026.1, from coordinate 22,516 downwards.
GCTGTTGCAGGAGGCCGCGCAGCCGCGGCCCGGCGCTACCGTCTTCGCCTACCAGGTGCGCAACCCGCAGGACTATGGCGTCGTCGAGTTCGACGCCGCGGGCAATGCGATCTCGATCGCCGAAAAGCCGCTCCAGCCGCGCTCGCAATGGGCGGTGACCGGGCTTTATTTCTACGACAATTCGGTGGTCGACATCGCGCGCGCGCTGAAGCCCTCGGCGCGCGGCGAGCTGGAGATCACCGATGTCAACAATGTGTATCTGAGCCAGGGCAGGCTGCGGGTCGCCCGCATGGGACGCGGCTATGCCTGGTTCGACACCGGCACGCACCAGGATCTGCTGGAAGCCGGCGAATATGTCCGCACGATCGAGATGCGCCAGGGCCTCAAGATCGCCTGCGTCGAGGAAGTCGCCTATCATATGGGCTATATCGACCGCGACCAGTTGCTCGCCGAGGCGCGCCGCTTCGGCAAGAACGACTACGGCCGCTATCTCGCGAGCCTGCTGGATTAGAGCTCCGGCGGCATCGAAGAGAGGGAAAGGACTCTAGGATGAGCAGCACCGGTTTCGCTTACCCCGATCTCTTCGGCAGGAAGGTGCCGGCGCCGGCGCCGCGCTGGCCGGGCAACGCTCGCTTCAATTTCATCGGCGGCCATAACGACCGCTCGCTGATCCCGATTGACGAATTGATCGCCGCAACGGCCGCGGTGCTGCGGCGCGATGGCGCCGATCTCGCGCTCTACAGCATGGGGCAGGGGCCGCAGGGCTATCTGGGGCTGCGCCGCTTTGTCGCGGAGAAGGTCGCGCGCTGGCGCGGCATCGCCGCCGCGCCCGAGGACGTGCTGATCACCCAGGGTTCCGGCCAGGGGATCGACCTGATCAACCAGGTGCTGCTCGAGCCGGGCGACACGGTGATCCTCGAAGAGTTCACCTATGGCGGCTACTTGACCAAATTGCGCCGCATCGGGGTCAACATCGTCGGCGCGCCGCTCGACGAGGAGGGGATCAGGATCGACGCGCTGGCCGCGATCCTCGCCGATCTGAAGGGCCGGGGCACCATCCCGAAATACCTCTGCACGATCCCGACGATCCAGAACCCGACCGGCAGCATCATGCCGCTCGACCGGCGTCACCAGCTGCTTGCCCTCGCCCGCGAGCACGGCGTGCCGATCTTCGAGGACGAGTGCTACGCCGATCTGACCTGGGGCGGGATGAACGCGCCGCCGGCGCTCTACGCGCTCGATCCCGATCATGTCATCCACATCGGCTCGTTCTCGAAAACCCTGGCGCCGGCGTTGCGGCTCGGCTACGTCGTCGCCGATTGGCAATTCATGAGCCGCATGGTCGCCATCAAGACCCAGGGCGACAGCGGCACCGGCGCGCTCGAACAGATGGTCGTCGCCGAGTATTTCTCGACGCATTTCCAGGACCATGTCGACGAGCTGAGCCAGACCCTGAAGGGCAAGCTCGACACGATGGTCGAGGCGCTGGAGCGCGAGTTCGGCACCGCCGTCGAGCCGTGGGTTCCGAAAGGCGGCATCTTTCTGTGGATGAAGCTGCCCGACCAGGTCGACGTGCGAAAACTGGTAAAGCCCGCCCTCGATGCCGGCATCGCCTTTAATCCCGGGCCGGAATGGGCCTGCGATGGCGACGCCGCCAAATCGCGCCTCAGGCTGTGCTTTGGCCTGACCACCAAGGAAGAGATCCGCGAGGGCGTCGCCGCCTTCGCCCGGGTGTGCCACGAACAGACCGGCATTCCCGAGCAGAGCGGCAACGTCCGGCACCGGTCCGGCAATTGAGCGAGGCGGACGATTTTGGTGCCCCTCAAAAAACCGCGTTCCCGGCGAAAGCCGGGACCCACTGTGCAACCATCTCCCAAGCGGAGGAGTGGGTCCCGGCTTTCGCCGGGAATGCGGTTCGATGAGCCAGCTGATCGAGGTGCGGTGAAGGCATGACGGTCTTTCACCTGCTGCGCCATGGCGAGCACGGCCTCTTGGGCCGGGTGCTCGCCGGCCGCATGCCGGGGGTCGGCATGACCGAGCGCGGCCGCGCCGAAATCGCCGCGGTCGCCGAACGCCTCGCCGGCGAGACTATCGCGGCGCTCTATTCGAGCCCCTTGCAACGCACCCGCGAGAGCGCCGAGATCGTCGCCGCCCGGCTCGGCTTGCCAATCGAATTTCGCGACGATGTGATCGAGCTCGATTTTGGCGAATGGACCGGCGCGACATTCGACTCGATCCGCGCCGACCCGCGCTGGCACGCCTGGAGGACACAGCGGAGCCTCGCCCGGATTCCCGGCGGCGAGAGCATGCGCGAGGTCCAGCGCCGGGTCGTCGAGGCGCTGATGGAGATGGGCGAGCGCCATCACCACGCGACGGTGGCGGTGGTCAGTCACGGCGATGTGATCCGCTCCGCGCTCCTCTTCGCGCTCGGCATGCCGCTGGATTATTACAACCGCATCGAAGTCGGCCAGGGCTCGCTCAGCACGATCCGCATCGACGCCGACGGCATCCGCGTCCTGGCGATCAACGAACGCCCGCTTCTCGCTTAACGCCCAAGGCTCGTCAGCGCCGCGGCGGCGGCGGCGGTGCCGGTCTCGTAGGCGCCGTGCACGGTTGAGAAGAAATCGGGCGAGCACGCTTCGCCGGCAAAAAACAGCCGGTCCTCGACCGGCGCGGCAAGCCGGGCGCGGTCGTTGGCATGGCCGGGCAGCGCGTAGGAATAGGAGCCGCGGGCGAACGGGTCGCTGCGCCATGCCGATGCGGCGAGCGGGCTGAGTTGTCCGCGGATCTGCGCGCCGAACAGCCCGGCCAACTCGTCGGCGGCGAAGGCGGCCATCGCCGCGATGCCGTCGCGTTCGAGCTGGGCGGCGAAATTTCCGCCGAAAAAGCATTGGATCCGCGGCCGCCCCAAGGGCCGCACCTGATAGCTCATCGTCTCGCGCCGCCGGGTCGAGCCGACCAGGAAAACCTCGCCAGCGACCCCGGGATCGACCCCGGGATCGACACCCGGCAGCATGCCGTCGAAGCGCAGAAACAGCTTGTTTGCCAGCCCGAGCGGCAAGCCGGACGCCGCCGCGATCTTGTCCGGCAGCTTCGGATCGAAAACCAGGTGCTCGCCGGCGATCGCCGCGCTCGGCACGGTCACGATGACCCGCGCCGCGCTGACCGTGCCGCTTGTGGTCACCAGGCGGATTCGCCCGCCATCGTGCTCGACCCGCGATACCGCGGTGCCGAACGCGATCGGCAAGTCCTCGGCCAATGCCGCCAGCAGCCTGCCATATCCCTCGCGCACCCGCCAGTTGAGGCCGGTGTCGCGGTACCGGTCGTTGTCCTTGACCGACAGGCTTTCGAGCTCGACCGCATTGGCCCAGGTGCTGACCGCATCGAACAGCGCGTTCCACCGCCCGCCGGGCTTCAGCACCGAAGCGGCGGGCGCATCCTCGGGACGCTGCGCGGCGCGGTGGATCGCCCAGTAATGCGCCTCGCGCTCGCGCAGCCAGTCGGCTTCGCCCGCCGCGCTCTCGCCGCTGTAGCGCAGCCGCGTCGTCCAGTCCGGCCGCCGGCGGTTCAGCGAAAAGCCGAGCCGCTCGGCCAGCGGCACCAGCACGTTGCGGTCGGCCGAATGCAGCCACTCGCCGCCGAGATCGAGCGGGTCGCCGTTGGCCTCGATCGTCCAGGTGCGGCCGCCGGCGCGGTCACGCGCTTCCAGCATCAGGACCGACACCCCTCCCGCCTCGGCCAGCCGGCGCGCAGCGGCAATGCCGCCCGCACCCGCGCCGATCACCGCTACATCGATCTCGGATGCCAGCCCAATCATCGCCGAGTCCCTCTGTCGGCTTCCTGACGTGCCAGGATAGGGCATTGCGAGGAGCGCGGCGACGAAGCAATCTCCGTGATCAATTCACCACGGAGGCACGGAGGACACAGAGAGATTGGGATAATAATCCGCGGGCGTCTCGCGTGCCCTGAATGCGGGCCGGATGCCCGCAGTCCAATTCCAGTCTCCGTGCCCTCCGTGTCTCCGTGGTGAAAATGTAAGGGTAGGCACCGATGCGGCTCGGCGATTTCGCCGTCCTCAGCTTTGATTGCTACGGCACGCTGATCGATTGGGAGAGCGGGATCTGGGCCGCGCTGCAGCCGCTGCGGGCCAAAGCCGGCGGCGCCCCCTCGCGCGAAGCGGCGCTCGCCGCCTTTGGCCGGCACGAAAGCGCGCAGGAAACCGAAACCCCGGGTCTGATCTACTCCGAGCTGCTCGCCCGGGTGCACCGGCGCCTCGCGGCGGAATGGGGCATCGCGCCCGATGAAGCTGCCGACCGCGCCTTTGGCGCCTCGGTCGGCGAGTGGCCCGCCTTTGCCGATTCGGCGCGGGCGCTCGCCTATCTCCGGCGCTTCTACCGGCTGGTCATCCTGTCGAATGTCGACCGCGCCAGCTTTACCCGCAGCAATCTACGGCTCGGAGCCGGTTTTGCCGCGATCTACACCGCCGAGGATATCGGCTCCTACAAGCCCGATCCGCGCAACTTCCGCTATATGCTCGACCGTCTGGCCGAGGAGGGCCACAGGCCGGACGAGATCCTGCATGTCGCGCAGAGCCTCTATCACGACCATTTGCCGGCCAATCGATGCGGGCTGCGTTCGGCCTGGATCGACCGGCGTCAGGGGAGCCAGGGCTGGGGTGCGACACCACCGCCGGACGCCGCGGTGCATTACGATTTCCGCTTTGCCAGCCTCGCCGAGCTGGTCGCGGCGCACCGCGCCGAGCGCCGCGCAATCTGACCACCATAACCGGCGCCGGGGTTTCCGGCATTTTCCCGACATGGCGCGCCTTGCCGGAGGGGTCCGCCGGTGCATATACCGGGCGGACCCTCGCTGACGACGGAATGCATGGAAGATCTCGCCCAGCCGCTACTCGACTTCATCAAGGAGCACGAGAACTGGGCGATCGCGGTAATGTTCATCACCGGGTTCGGCGAATCTTTCGCGTTTGTGAGCCTGCTGTTTCCCGCGACAACGCTGCTGATCGCCGCCGGCACGCTGGTGAAAACCGGCACCTTGTCCTATCTGCCGGTGCTGGTCGGGGCGATCCTCGGCGCCGTGCTCGGCGATGCGGTGTCCTATTGGATCGGCCGCCGCTTTGGCGGCGGCATTGCCCGGCTCTGGCCGTTCAGCCGCAACCCCAAGCTGCTGCCGAGCGGCATCCAGTTTTTCGCCCGCCATGGCGGCAAGAGCGTGTTCATCGGCCGCTTCTTCGGCCCGATCCGGGCGGTCATACCGCTGGCCGCCGGCATCATGCATATGCCGCGCGGCCGGTTCTGGGTTGCCAATATCGCCTCGGCCCTAGTCTGGGCACCGATGCTGCTGTTCGCCGGTGGCGCCGTGGGCGAGGCAGGCGAGCGCCTGATCGGCTCGGCCAGTACCGTCATCCTGGTGTTCGGTGGCCTCACCCTGTTCGGCATCGCCGCAGTGGTGTGGGCGGCGCTGCGTTCCGCCCGGTCACGCACCTGAAACCCGGGCGGCCCCTAGATTAGCGGCCGCCGCGGCCGGACACGGCGGCCGTTTCGGCCTGCTCGGCGAACCGCGCATGCGCCGCGATATAGGCGTCGACGTGGCCCGCCAATACCTCGGCGCAATCGACGAAGAAATGGTCGGCGCCCGGGATCTTGCGGAAATCGATCTTGATGTCGCGCTGGTGCGACAGCTTGTGGACGAGCTTCTGCACCGCCTCCGCCGGGACCAGATTGTCCTGGTCGCCCTGCAGCACCAGCCCGGACGACGGGCACGGCGCGAGAAAGGTGAAATCGTACTGATTGGCCGGCGGCGCGATCGAGATGAACGCCTCGATTTCCGGCCGCCGCATCAACAGCTGCATGCCGATCCAGGCGCCAAACGAATATCCCGCGACCCAGCACGAGGCGGCGTTCGGATTGTAGCCTTGCAGCCAATCAAGCGCGGCTGCCGCATCGGCGAGCTCGCCCTCGCCGCGATCGAAGCTGCCCTGGCTGCGGCCGACCCCGCGAAAGTTGAAGCGCAAGGTCGAAAAACCGCGGCGAACAAAGGTTTGAAACAGCGTGTAGACCACCTTGTTGTTCATCGTCCCGCCGTGCAGCGGATGCGGATGGAGCACCACCGCCATCGGCGCCGTGCCGCCGCGCGCATGGTGATAGCGGGCTTCGATCCGCCCTTCCGGGCCGTTGATTATGACGTCAGGCATGGCAAACCCGGTTCAATTCCGATGGGAGCAGTACGGTATGGCGAGCAGCCCGGCCGGCACGATATACGTCCCGATGCCGTATACTTGATCCTCGCAGTAGGACAATTATATGCTCGCGTTGATGCCCGCGAATGCGGCCGCGCGCATCGCGACGCCCGATCGATGATACCATGACGATAACATAGTGACCGCGATGCTCCTGAAAAACCTCCGCGACGAAATTGCCGCGACTCTCGCCCGCGACCCTGCCGCCCGCTCGCGGCTCGAGGTCGTGCTGTGCTATCCCGGGTTTCACGCGTTGCTCTGCTACCGCCTGGCGCATTGGCTCTGGGAGCGCGGCTGGCATCTGGCCGGGCGGTTCGTCTCGCATGTCGGGCGGATGCTGACCGGGATCGAGATCCATCCCGGCGCGCGCATCGGCCGGCGCCTCTTCATCGACCACGGCATGGGCGTGGTGATCGGCGAGACCGCCGAGATCGGCGACGATTGCACGCTCTATCACGGGGTGACCCTGGGCGGCACCCGCCCCTCGCGCGAGCAGGGCGGTCAGAAGCGCCATCCGACAATCGGCAACGATGTGATCGTCGGCTCGGGGGCGCAGGTGCTGGGGCCGATCCGGGTCGGGGACGGCGCGCGCATCGGCGCCGCCGCGGTGGTGGTGAAGGAAGTGCCGGATGGCGCCACGATGGTCGGTAACCCGGCCCGCCAGGTCGGCCGGCGCAGCACCGCGGGCGAGTCTCCACCGGTCTTCGAGCCCTATGGCATCAGCGGCGAGATCCCCGATCCGATCGCCCGCGCGCTGAACGGGTTGCTTGACGAGGTATCGACGCTGCGGGCGCGCCTCGGCGAGCTTGAGCGCGCCCGCGAACCGTCGCCGGCTGATGACGGCTCGGCATCAGCGGCCGATCCCGTCCGGCGGCGCGCCCTCAGGGCGCAGCCATGAAGCTCAGCGCCAAGGGCCGCTACGCGGTCATGGCGATGGTCGACCTCGCCCGGCACGGCAACGGCAACCCGGTCTCGCTCGCCGAGATCGCCGAACGGCAGGAGATCTCGCTTTCTTATCTCGAGCAGCTCTTTGCCAAGCTGCGCCGCAGCGGCCTGGTCAGGAGCGTGCGCGGTCCCGGCGGCGGGTACTTATTGGCGCATGACCGCGACGAGACGCGGATTTCCGACATCATCGTAGCGGTCGACGAGCCGATCCACGCGGTGCGCTGTTCCCCCGGCGCCGCGATCGGCTGCCGCGGCGATCGCAGCCGATGTCTGACCCACGATCTGTGGGAGGAGTTGAGCAATCAGATCCGGCTTTATCTGAACTCGGTGTCGCTCGGCGATGTCTGCGAAAAGCGCGTGCTCGGGACCAGCGGCCTCGCCCAGCGCGAGACCTATCGGGCGGCGAATGCGCGATGAGGATTTCACCACGAAGAGCCATCAGGACCGCGGCCGTCCCGGCCGCATTGCGGGCGAGACGCCCGCGGTCCGCGCTTTGCCCCTCCGTGCTCTCCGTGCCTCCGTGGTTGATCGAATTCGGCTGAACCCATGACCCGGCGCGAGACTTATCTTGATTGGAACGCGACCGCGAAGCTGCGCCCGGAGGCGGGTGCGGCGATTGCGGCGGCGCTCGCGCGTTGCGGCAATCCCTCGTCGGTGCATCGCTGGGGCCGGGCCGCGCGCCAGGGTGTGGAGCGCGCGCGCGAGGCGGTGGCCGCCCTGATCGGCGCGGCGCCCGATGGGGTCGTCTTCGTCAGCGGCGGGACCGAGGCGAACCATCTGGCGCTCCTCGGCATCGGACGCGAGCGCATTCTCGTCTCTGCGCTCGAGCACAGCTCGGTGCTCGAGGCGGTGCCGGGGGCCGAACCGATCGCGGTCGACGGCGAGGGAATCGTCGATCTGGCCCGGCTCGAACAGCTTCTCGCCGCCGACCCGCGCCCCGCGATCGTTTCGGTTATGGTCGCCAACAACGAGACCGGCATCATTCAGCCGGTCGGGGACATCGCCGCGATCGCGCATGCGCATGGCGCCCTCTTCCATTGCGACGCGGTGCAGGGCGCCGGCAAGCTCCCGCTCGCGATCGATCGGATCGGCGCCGATCTGGTTAGCCTCTCGGCGCACAAGCTCGGCGGTCCGCCGGGGATCGGCGCGCTGGTGGTGACCGGCAATGCCGAGCCGGCCCCGATGATCCGCGGCGGCAGCCAGGAACGCGGCCGCCGCGCCGGCAGCGAGAACCTGCCGGGCATCGCCGGCTTCGCGGCGGCGGCCGAGGCCGCGGTGGCCGGGATCGCCGATTACCAGCGGGTCCGGCAGCTGCGCGACGGGCTCGAAGCGGCGGCGATCGCGGCGGTCCCGGATGCCGTGGTGATCGGCGCCGGAGTCAAGCGGCTGCCCAACACGACGTCCCTGGCCTTGCCGGGATTGCCGGCGGAAACCCAGGTGATCGCACTCGACCTCGACGGGGTGATGGTCAGCGCCGGCGCGGCGTGCTCCTCGGGCAAGGTCGGCCCGAGCCACGTGCTGGCGGCGATGGGCGTTGCACCCGAGATTGCTCTGGGCACGATCCGGATCAGCCTGGGCTGGACCACCACGGAGGCCGATATCGCGCATTTCCTCGATGCCTGGACCAGGCTCGCCCGTCGGCTCGGCCGGCGCAACGGCGCGGCGAGGGCGGCGTGAACGGCCCCGCGTCGCCCGGCTCGACACCGCGCCCGAACCGGCTGCCGATCTATCTCGACAACCAGTCGACGACGCCGCTCGACCCGCGCGTGCTCGAGGCGATGCTGCCCTATTTCACCGAGCATTTCGGCAACCCGCACAGCGAGAGCCATGTCTACGGCAGGAACGCCGCGGCGGCGATCGAGGCGGCGCGCGCCGAGCTGGCGCATCTGATCAACGCCGACCCGCGCGAGATCGTGTTCACCTCGGGCGCGACCGAGGCCAACAACCTCGCGCTCAAGGGTGCGGCGCATTTCACCCGCGCCCACCCGACGGCGGGCCGCGAGCCGCGCGATCAGATCATCGCGCTGACGACCGAGCACAAATGCGTGCTCGAAAGCGCCGCTGCGGTGGGGCGCGAGGGCTTTGCCGTCGACTATCTGCCGGTCGAGCCGAGCGGGTTGGTCTCGCTCGACCGGCTTGCCGCGGCGCTGACCGATCGCACCCTCCTCGTATCGGTGATGGCGGCGCATAACGAGATCGGCGTGATCCAGCCGCTCGCCGAGATCGGCGCCTTATGCCGCGCCCGCGGCATCCTGTTGCACAGCGATGCCGCCCAGGCCGCCGGCAAGATCGCGCTCGATGTCGAGGCGATGCAAATCGACCTGATGTCGATCTCCGGCCACAAGATGTACGGGCCAAAAGGCGTCGGCGCGCTCTATGTCCGGCGCCGGCCGCGGGTGCGCCTCACGCCGCTGATCGATGGCGGCGGACAGGAGCGCGGGCTTCGCTCGGGCACCCTGCCGACCCCGCTTTGCGTTGGCCTCGGCCGCGCCGCGTCGCTCGCCGCCGCCGAGATGGCGGGCGAGGCGGCGCGGTTGCGCGGGCTGCGCGACCGGCTGCAAGCCAATCTGATGCGCCGCGTCGGCGGGCTGCGCATCAACGGCGATACGGTGCACCGCCTGCCGGGGAATTTGAACCTGTCGTTTCCCGGCCTCAGCGCGCCCGATCTGATCGAAGCCTGCCCGACCGTCGCGATGTCGACCGGGTCGGCCTGCACTTCGGCGACGGTCGAGCCGTCCTACGTGCTGCGCGCGCTCGGCCTCTCCGAGAATCTGGCCAATGCGTCGATCCGGCTCGGCCTCGGCCGGTTCACCACCGCTTCCGAGATCGATTTCGCGGTCGATGCGCTGGCCGCCGCCGCGACGCGACTGCACGTCGATCGCAGGATGACGCAAGGCGCCGAGCGCCCCACATAGGATTGCCATATAAGATCGCCCTCCATTCGGATTGACTGGGCGGGCGATGCCGACGATATCAGAGACTGGGAGAACGGGAACGATGGCACGCAAGCAGGCTTTGATCGTGACGGATGCCGCAGCTGAGCGCATCCAGGCGCTGCTGGCCGGGCGCGGCAAGCCCTCGTTGGGGGTGCGCGTCGGGGTGCGGGCCCGCGGCTGCTCGGGTCTCAGCTACACCCTCGAATACGCCGACGAGAAGGGCAAATTCGACGAAATCGTCGAGGACAAGGGCGTAACGATCCTGGTCGATCCCAAAGCGGTCATGTTCATCCTCGGCACCGAGATGGATTATGTCGAGGAGAGGCTCCAAACCGGCTTTGTCTTCCGCAATCCGAACGAGAAGGGCCGCTGCGGCTGCGGCGAATCCTTCCACGTTTAGGCAGCAAGGACCGCGGGCGTCCCGCCCGCCGCTATGCAGGCGAGACGCCTGCGGTCCACGAGAGTGATAGTCCGGTGAAGCTGTTTCAAATCGAGGAGCCGGACGGCTCGCCTGTCGATCCCAACGCGCCGGGCGTCGCGATCGGCATCGACATCAGCGGCTTGGCAGCCGACGTGGCGGTCGCGGTCGGCGGCAATGCGGTCGTGCTTGCCGATCGCGAGGGGTTTGCGCTCGACCTCTCGGTGCCGTCACCGACCGCGCCGGCCGAGCGCTGGCAGCTTCTGTTCGAGGGCGCGCGGCTGCGCGCCGAGCGGGTTCTCGCCCAGCCGGTGACGCACGCCGTTGTGGCCGTGGCGTCGGCGCCCGATGCCGCGTTTGCCGCGCATCTGTCGACGGCGTGCGAGGCGGCGGGGCTCACGCTGTTGCGCCTGGTCGCATGCGACCCGATTGGCGCCGGTGAGCCGGCGGCGCATGCCGCCGCGATCCTCGCCGAGGATCTCGCGCCGCGGCCCGGAGCGCGGTAGGCGGGTCGCGCGTGCCCAGGGTGACATTCATCGAACGCGGCGGCAGGCGCTGCGAGGTCGACGCCCCGCTCGGCCTGTCGCTGCTCGAGATCGCCCACCAGAACGGCATCGATATCGAAGGCGCCTGCGAGGGGTCCCTCGCCTGCTCGACCTGCCATGTGATCGTTGATCCGGAATGGTACGATCTGTTGAAGGAGGCAAGCGAGGACGAGGAGGACATGCTCGACCTCGCCTTCGGCCTGACCGCGACCTCGCGGCTCGGCTGCCAGATCATCATCACCGAAGAACTCGACGGGCTCATCGTGCATCTGCCGGCGAGCACCCGCAACCTGCTTCTCGGCTGAGCCTCGTTTGAAAATGCAGCTCGCCATCTCAACGGATCGTCACCCCCGCGAAAGCGGGGGTCCAGGGTGGCCAACACGGCCCTGCGACCCCTGGATTCCCGCTTTCGCGGGAATGACGGTGTTCCTGGCTAGGCGCTAGGCCATGGAAGGCGAGTTGTTCGCGCGCCTCGTCGCCGCGGCCGGCGAGACGTGGCCGGCCTATACGCGGCACAATTTCGTGCTGCGCCTGGCCCGCGGCGATTTGCCGGAGGCGGCGTTCCGGCGCTATCTGGTGCAGGATTATCTGTTCCTGCTGCATTTCGCCCGCGCCTGGGGGCTGGCGATCTACAAATCGGAGACGCTCGCCGAGATGCGCCGGGCGCACGCGCTGGTCGCCGCGACGCTCGATGTCGAGATCGGCCTGCACATCGAATATTGCCGCGGTTGGGGGCTCTCCGAAGCCGCGATGGCGCGCGAGCCGGAAGCCCTGGAGACCATCGCCTATACCCGCTTCGTGCTCGACCGCGGGCTGGCCGGCGACCGGCTCGACCTCGAAGTCGCGCTGGCGCCCTGCATCGTCGGCTACGCCGAGATCGCCGCCGAGCGGATGGCCGACCCGGCAACACGGGCCGACGGCAACCCCTATCGCGAATGGCTCGACATGTATGCCGGCGCCGACTACCAAAGCCTCGCCCGCGACGCCGCGGCAGCGCTCGATGAGCAGTTTAAGGGTCGCGGCGGCGAGGGGCGCTTTCCAGCATTGGCCGCGTCATTTACCACCGCCGCCCGGCTCGAAGCCGATTTCTGGACGATGGGCCTCCGATGCGCGCCTTGATGCCGCTCGCCGACATCGATCTCGCGGGCCCGCCCTCCGGCCACCGCATCGTCGTCGCGATGTCGGGCGGGGTCGATTCGTCGGTAACCGCGGCGCTGCTCGTCGCCGCCGGGTTCGACATCGTCGGCATCACCCTGCAGCTCTACGACCACGGCGCGGCGACCGGCAAAAAGGGCGCCTGCTGCGCCGGGCAGGATGTGCGCGATGCCGCCGGGGTCGCCGAGCGCCTCGGCATTCCGCATTACGTGCTCGATTACGAGGCGCGGTTTCGCGCCGCCGTGATCGAGGATTTCGCCGACAGCTATCGCCGCGGCGAGACGCCGGTGCCGTGCATCCGCTGCAACGAGCGCATCAAGTTCCGCGACCTCCTGGAGACCGCCCGCGACCTCGGCGCCAGCGCGCTGGCGACCGGGCATTATGCCCGGCGCGTGCCCGGGCCCGACGGGCCGGAACTGCATCGCGCCCGCGACAGTGCGCGCGACCAGAGCTATTTCCTCTATCGCACGACGCAGGCCGAACTCGACTTCCTGCGCTTTCCGCTGGGCGCTCTGGCCAAGGACGAGACCCGCGCGCTGGCGCGCGAGTTCGCGCTGCCGGTGGCGGACAAGCCCGACAGCCAGGACATCTGCTTTGTGCCGCACGGATCCTACGCCGCGCTGGTGACCCGGCTACGCCCCGAAGCGGGCGAGCCCGGCGACATCGTCGATTCGAGCGGGCAGGTGCTCGGTCAACACAACGGGATCGCCCATTTCACCGTCGGCCAGCGCAAGGGGCTGGGCCTCAGCGCCGCCGAGCCGCTCTATGT
>CAYMRQ010000026.1:0-9482 GCA_964392845.1 uncultured Rhizobium sp. | reverse complement strand
CGTCGAGGCCGCCTCCCGCCGGATCGTCGTCGGCCCCAAAAGCGCGCTCGGCGAGACGCGCATCGCTCTGGCCGAACTGAATTGGCTCGGGGTCCCGCTCACCACCGGCGACGGCGTAAGTGTCGCCGCCAAGCTGCGCTCGGCGCAGCCGGCGGTGCCGGCAACGCTCTATCCGGGTGGGGCCGCCCGTGCGGGCGCCGCAGGGGCCGCCCTGGGCGAGGCCGAACTCGTGCTCGACGCCCCGGCAGGCGCGGTCGCGCCGGGCCAGGCGGCCGTCCTCTACGATGGCGAGCGCCTGCTGGGCGGCGGCTGGATGCGCCGCCGCGAACCCGTCGCGGCGTAAGCCGGCAAGCTTGCCCCCAAGCCTGACCGCCCAATGCTTGACCGACCGCAGGCCATCTCCTATATGCGTGGCCTCGCGGCGGGGTAGCTCAGCTGGTCAGAGCAGGGGAATCATAATCCCAAGGTCGGGGGTTCAAATCCCTCTCCCGCTACCAATTTTCTCAATATGTTAAGAGGTATAACGGGTTAGAGATGCTGGCCCGATTGTGCTGCCGGGTACCGTATGGGTACCATCGGCGCGGAAGCCCACACGTTGACAGACTGCGACTGTCGCCATATCTCTGCCGCCAGAGGAATTGTCCGAGCTTGACGACTTGCGGCGCCGTCAGGGCGTCAGCCGTGCGGAGGCCGTCCGGGAAGCCCTTCGGTGGTTGCCTGCTGGGGCGATGTGCTGCCCCCCGAGGACCCGACGGCCGACGAGATCGAGCCATGACCGCCAAAACCCCTAAATCCGGCAACGCCGACCAGCAACTCGACGAAATCCTTGGCCGAGTGAAATACATCGGCCCGGCGCCGCCGCCATCCGAGGACGAGGCGATGGACATGGTAGTTCGAGAGATACGCGCGGCGCGTGCCAAAGGCCGTTCTTGAGAAGGAGTTGCCATAGGCAGACATGGCGAAAAACGCGACGATGACCATCCGATAGGCCTGCCGGTTAGCCTGTGTGCTATACTGTGGCCATGGAGACAAAGGAGGAAATGATGCCGAAGGTGGCCCTGCGCCGCGGCAAACTGACCATCCCTCTTTCGGCCGCCATCCGGGAACAGTTCGACGTTCACGACGGGGACGAGCTTGAGGTTACCAGTGAAAACGGTCGGATCGTGCTGACGCCCGTGGCAGAGCGCCACCCGGGGATCGACGCGGCTTTGGCTGAGGCGCTTGAAGACGAGCGTGCCGGACAACTTTCCCCGGCATTCCAAACGGCCGAGGAAATCGAGGCCTGGCAAAATACCGATAACTACAAGAAGTTCATCGGCGAAGCATGAGGGTCGTATTGATCCGCCGCGCGGTGAAAGACCTTGATGGTCTTCCGCCGCGTCTTCAAGACACCGTACGCAAACAGTTAGAGATTTTGGCCAACAATATCCACCATCCTCCGCTGCAAGCGAAGAAATACGGCGGGACCGACGATATCTGGCAGGCGCGGATCAATGTGCATATTACGGCTGGATAGCAGAAGCAATGTCTGTGGCCCATCATAATATAGGAGAGTTTGCACTATACTTGCACCTAGTCCACGCGACATTAGCGTGTCTCCTCTGAGCGTATTGTGGCCGCAACGGGATCGAAGGTTGCGAACATCCACCGATCTACGTGTGCGGAGCGGGTCGAAATTTTTACTTTTCCAGCGTGCGGATCGACGGAAACATGGGCAATGTATGCGGCCTTACCTTTGTAAAAAGGCAGACTCGACATATCGATCAGCCGCTGACGACCCTAAAGGGGAATCCAACGCCATAGAGCAGGAGGAATGGCCGCATGGATCGCCGCCAGCGGTCGGTTCCGGGCCGCATTTGATTGAAAAGCCTCCTGGGTGGGCGGATCGGAAAGAGCGACGCGATAGAGAATTTGCGCAGCAGCGGCGCACGCATCCTGTGGTGGGCGTCCCGGTGGGAGCATCTCCCGGAACCTCGGACCATCGGCAGGTTCGGTTTGCGTGGTGGTGGTTTCTGAAATTGCTTGCGTCTCGGCAGTAGGCACTCCCGGCACCACCAGACATGGGCAAGGAGCGAGGAGAGAACCAAAATCACCTCCCCATTCTAGCAGGTGCGTCGGCGAGGCAACACCGGACTGCCGCAAGCGTGACCGCGTTCGCCTCTATGCCGTCCTGGTCAAGGCCGGACGGGTTGGTCGCGGGGTGATGCGCAGCTGCATGCCTTCGAGCGCGTCGTTGTCGATTGCCGAGCGGCACGGCGCCCCATTGCGGGTCGGGCCGGCCGTCGCTCCCGACTGGAAATAGCCGGCATATTCGCAGTCGAACGGCGCACCGCCGGGAATGGCTTTTTGCCGCACCGCGAAGCCGATCAGCGGGATGCCCATGCCCTGGGTACCGCACAGCGTGCCGCTGCCGATCCACGGGGTTTCCGCGCCGCTGGCGGCCAACCCCTTGTATTCGATCGCCGCGGCCGCCAATGGACCGTGCAGAAAGATCATAAACCCCTCGATCCACAATCCCGGGCCGAGACGGCCGACCCAGGGCGTGTCGAGAAAGCGAACATCGCCGCGGCCGCGGATATGCGCGACGATATCAAGGCCGACCGGTTGCGGTGACCGCTCCGCCGAGACCGGGCCGCCCATTCTGAGCGTCATGACAGGGGGGAGCGGCGGCGGCGCGCGCCCAGAAGGCTCGCGTTCCTCGCCCTCGGCAACGATCGTCGCCGGGCCGGGCGGATCGACGCGCCGAATGTCGAGCTCCAGCGGCATGCCGTCCGGATCGCGGGCCAAATATCCGGTAACCAGCGCCGCGCCGCCGCCTGTCGGCGACTTGACGAACAGCACCTTGTGGCGGCCGCCGAGCCATGATCCGGCGCGGCCGAAACTGTCGGTGATCTCGATGGCTCCCTGGGGGGCGCCGTCCTGGTGTGGCGGGGCGCAAAGCTGCACCGCGGGCAGCGCGAGCCCGGCCACCCTCTCGCGCCAGCCGGCTTCGCCCGTGAGGCTGAAGGCATAAAAGCCGGGATCGAGCGGCACCAGCCGGGCGACGAATTGCGGCGCGCCGCGCCCGGGAGGGGCGATCATCGGGCCGGGGCGAGCTCGGGCCGCGCCGCGGCGGCGCGGCGTTTGCGTGGCCGCGGCACGGGGTTGCTCCCGCTGAGCCGGTGAAGCAGCGCGAGATGCGCCGGAAGACATATGGTTTTCACGTCGAACCGCTCGACGACGCAACGCCGCGCCTGGCGCCGCATCGCTGTGGTCGCCGCTTGGTTATCCAGCACGGAGCGGATCTGCTGGGCCAATGCATCGGTGTCGAAGAAATCGACGAGATAGCCATTGTCCGCGCCGTCGACGACCTCCTCGACGGGCGGCGTTCGCGACGCGATCACCAGGCACTCGGCGGCCATCGCTTCGAGCAGCCCCCAGGACAGCACGAACGGATAAGTCAGGTAGACGTGGGCCGAGGAGATCTGGAGGACAGCCAAATACTGCATCTGGGGGAGCCAGCCGACAAAATGGACGCGGCTCAAATCGAGTCGGCCGCCGAGTTCGGCCAGCATGTGCTCGCGCCAGCCGGTACCGTCCGGCGGCAGCCGGCCGTAGCTGACGCCGTCGCCGCCGACAATGACGACATGCGCTTTCGGACAAGCCGCGAGAACCTTTGGCAGGGTCCGCATGAACACATGAAATCCGCGATAGGGCTCGAGCTTGCGCGCGCTGTAGGTGATGACCTGATCCTCGCGCGACAGCGACTTGCCGCCGCGCAGCCACAGCCGCGCCGTCGGGTCGGGATGCACGCGCTCGGTGTCGACCCCCTCATGGATCACGCTGATGCGGTGGTGATACTCCGCCGGATATTGGTCGCGCTGCCATTTCGTCGGGGTGTGGCCCCAATCCGCGGCATCCAAGCTCAGCATATTGGTCGCGTTCCGGACCCGGACGCGCATGATGTCATCAATGGTGGCCGGAAACTCCCGGTCGAAATCGAGATCGGAGCCGGAAGAGCGATAGAAAAACTCGAAATAACCCAGCAACGGAACGCTGGGCCAAATATCTTTGACGAAAAGAAGTTCGCCCCATCCGGTATGCCCGACGACGATGTCCGGGGTAAACCCTTCCCGTTTCAGTCCTTCGCACAGCCGGGCGACAGCGAGGCCGTTCATGACCCCGCCTTCGAGATCGCTTGCGTAGGACGCCGGCGCAGGCGATATCGGGGCCGGGAGATAGTCGAGC
Source organism: uncultured Rhizobium sp. (assembly GCA_964392845.1). Taxonomy (GTDB): domain Bacteria; phylum Pseudomonadota; class Alphaproteobacteria; order ATCC43930; family CGMCC-115725; genus DATARH01. Next base: position 5,255 of record CAYMRQ010000026.1, on the reverse strand, counting down.
GTGCGAACGCCCGCGATCTCCAGATCGTGGCGCTGGGTAACGAACGCAACGGTATGTCCAGCTTCCTGGAGGTACCGCACGACGTGAATATATTGTCCGGGAAAGGTTTGATGGACGAATAAAAACTTCATCGTGCCCCGAAGCCAATCAAACTGGTGTGCAATCAATCAGTGGATTTGCGTGCTGCGCCCGGCGGAGGGCGAAAGTGGACTTCGCCTCGGCTAACCGGCGCTGGCGGTCCCCTCGGGATCGGCGCCGCGTTCGATCAGGCGAACATTGATCGCTTCCAACGGATCGTCGGCGGTTGCCGCTCGGCATGGAGCGCCGTTTTGGTGCATCTGGGAAATGCCTCCGGCGAAAAACGAGCCCTGATAGTCCACCTCGAACCGGCCGGCCCGCTGCCCCACGACCCGCACCGCGAACCCGGTCAGCGGCAGCCCCCGGCCGCGGGTGCCGCACAACCCGCCGCCTGGGATCCATGGGGTTTCTCCGCCGTTGGGCAGAAATCCCTTCATCTCGATGTCGGCCGGCGCCAGCCGCTCCAGCGGCCGGATGCTGAAGGCTTCGATCCGCATCCGCCGTCCCAGGGCGCCGACCCAGCCGCGACCGGGGAACAGGCGATCGCCGGCGCGCTCGATATGAAGGAGGATCTCGGTCGGGACATCCCGCGCCTCGGTGGCGGCGGGAGCCAACCCGCCAGCTGGTCGCGCGACGGTCGGCCCAGGCTCCGCGGCGCCATTGCCCGGGCCGTCGAGGCGCTGGAGATCGAACGAAAGCTCGCTGGTCTGCTGCTCCGAGCCGCCGTAGACCGTCACGATTACCAGACCGCCGCCGATCGGCGAGCGCAGGATCACGGTCCCGCCCGCTTTGCCGAGCCAGGGTCCGCGTCGGGGGAACGACGCGACGATCTCGACCCCATCGCCGTCTTCGGCAAAAGGTGCCGACACCTGCGCCACCGGGACCACCATACCCGCGATCTCACCGAGGTTTCCGGCGATCTCGCCGATGCGCAACGCATAGAGGCCTTCATCGACCCGCAGCATTCTGACCGTCGTGACCGCGACCGATTGCGGCTCGGGCAGGGATGGCTGCTGCTTCACGCTCGGCTCGGCCGCGGATTTTCCGGCGGCCCGGCCGCGCCTGCTGGCGACCGTCTCGCCGGGTCCGGTCGCCGGGAAAATTGGTGCTTCGGCTGAAGTCCGCATTCTATGACAGTCCCGATCCCACCAGATGTTCTGGCGTATTCCGGCGCGCGGCGACGCCGGGCCATGCATCCCGCGCCGTCTTCGTCCACAGTCGTCTTCGTCCACAAGATGATGACGGCCGCCTGGATACCCATTCCGGGAACGGCGTTCACCCGGCCGGCGCGAACCATAACCGGGCACACAACGGCGTCCAAGCGGAGAGGCGCTGAAAATTGTTGCAATATGTTTCAGGTACTGTCAACCGGCTGTCGCCAGGCGTCGCAAGCCGAAAACCCGTTGGCGTCCATTTGCCGACCACACGGCGCGCGTTGCCGGTTGACGCGTCCGCGCTGTGCGGTCAGGCTGCACCGATCAATTTTTCTGAACGCCGTTCCGAAGGAGCAGCCATGAAGCTGATGTGGTTTCATTTGATGCCCTATACCGAGCTGCCCGACGATTTCCGGGAGAAGCACCCCTCGGTCTGGGTCGACATCCATTCCTCGCTGTTCGACCCGCTTCGCGCCCATCACATGTACAACGACTTCATGGACGAATTGGAATTCGCCGCCGAATGCGGCTTCGACGCGATCTGCGTCAACGAGCATCATTCGAACGGCTACGGGCTGATGCCGTCGCCCAATCTGATCGCGAGCACCCTGGCGCGGCGCACCACCGACACCGCGCTTTGCGTGCTCGGCAATTCGCTGGCGCTCTACAACCCGCCGACTCGGGTCGCCGAGGAATTCGCGATGATCGACGTGATCTCGGGCGGCCGGCTGATTGCCGGCTTCCCGGTCGGGTCGCCGATGGACACCTGCTACGCCTATGGCCAGAACCCGTCGATGCTGCGCGAGCGCTATCTCGAAGCCCACGATCTGGTGGTGAAGGCGTGGACCGAACCCGAGACCTTCGCCTTCAACGGCCGCTTCAACCAGCAGCGCTATGTCAACATCTGGCCGCGCCCGATACAAAAGCCGCGCCCGCCGATCTGGGTCCCGGGCGGCGGCTCGGTCGAGACCTGGCGGTGGTGCGCCCAGATGGATCACGTCTACTGCTACCTGTCCTATTACGGCTACAAGGCCGGACAGGCGACGATGGACGGGTTCTGGGCCGAGATGGATCGGCTCGGCAAGGACCGGAACCCCTATCACGCCGGCTTCCTGCAATTCGTCGGGGTCGCCGAGAGCCGCGAGCAGGCGATGGAGCTATACCGCGAGCCGGCCGAGTATTTCTATGGCCGCTGCCTGCACGTCGACCCGCGCTTTGCCGGCCCGCCGGGCTATGCGACCGAGGAGACCCAGCGCCGCGGTATCCAGAGCATGGTGGCGCAGGCCGCCGAGGCGTCGCGCTACGAGACGAAGTTCCAAAGCCTGGCGCGCGAGATGGATGCGATCGTCGACAAGGGCTATGTCATCATCGGCTCGCCCGACGAAGTCGCCGCGCAATTGCGCGAAGTGGCGACCAACCTCAATGTCGGCCACCTGATGCTGCTGCTGCAATTCGGCAACATGAAGAAGGACCTCGCCAAGTACAACACAAGGCTCTTTGCCGAACAGGTAATGCCGCAGCTGGGCGATTTGTTTGACCAGTGGGAAGACCGCTGGTGGCCGCACCCGATGGCGCGCGCCGAGCGCGCGGCGCTGCCGTCGTTTCAAGCGGCGGCGATGGTGGCGGAGTGATGAAGCTCGGCGGAGCGAGCCCCCACCCCAGCCCTCCCCCGCTTGCGGGGGAGGGAGTAAGGATAGCGGCGGTGGCACGCGCGGGAGAAAGCCCCCTCCCCCGCAAGCGGGGGAGGGTTGGGGTGGGGTCCTCGATGCCTGAACCGCAAACATCGACCGTCGAGCTGAACGGGTTTCCCTGCCGGATCTGGCAGAAGGGCAGCGGCCCGAAGCTCGGTTTTCTCGCCGGCTTTGGCGGCCTGCCGCGCTGGATCCCGTTCCTCGACGCGCTGGCCCGCGAGCGCACCGTCATCGTGCCGTCGCTGCCCGGCTTTCCCGGTGGCGAGCGCGGCCATACCGCGCTCGACAGCCACCTCGACTGGGTGCTCGCCGCGCATCTTCTGGTCCATAAGGCCGGGCTCGACGGCGCCGATCTCGCCGGCAGCTCGGTCGGCGGCTCGCTCGCCGCCGAGGTCGCGGCGATCTGGCCGCAATCGGTGCGGCGCCTCATGCTGATCGCGCCGTTCGGCCTGTTCGACGAAAAGGACCCGATGACCGATCCGTGGGCGCAGCGCGCGCCCGACGTGCCGGGCCTCTTGTGCGCCGATCCGGCGCGCTGGAAGGCGCTGAAGGCCGAGCCCGAAGGCCAGAATTCGCCGGAATGGCCGATCGAGCAGGTGCGCGCGAGCGAGGCCGCGGCGCGCATCTTCTGGCCGCTCGGCAACACCAAGCTCGAAAAACGGCTGCCGCTCATCAGCGCGCCGACATTGCTGCTGTGGGGCGAAGCGGACCGCATCATGCCGCGCAGCTACGCCGACCGTTTCGCCCGCGGCATCAGCGGGCGCAGCGAGATCCGGATCATCCCGGGCGCCGGCCACCTCGCCGAGCTCGACAAGCCCGACGAGGTCGCCGCCGCGATCCTGGGCTGGACACCGCAGTAGACCCTCTCCCGCGGCGCGGGAGAGGGTCTACTGCGGGCGAAGCACGGAGGCGGGTGAGGGTTACGCCGCGGGAAGACCCTCACCCTCCCACGCCGTCGGCGTGGGTCCCTCCCTCTCCCGCAGTGCGGGAGAGGGGCGCAATGGGGAGGCGATGATGAGCAAGCTTGAGGATTACGCCAACAAGTACCAATGCGCGCGTTTCGAGCGGCGCGACGGCATCCTGCAGATGACGCTGCACACCGAGGGTCAGTCGCTCAGGTGGGGTTTCGGGCCGCATGGCGAATTGCCCGAGGCGTTCCACGATGTCGGCGCCGACCGCGACAACCGGGTCGTCATCCTGACCGGCACCGGCGCCGAGTTCTCCGGCCCGCGCGCCACCCCCGGCACCTCGTCGTTCCCGACCCGCCCGCCGGCCGAGCGGATCGACCGCATCCACTGGGAGGGTCGGCATTTGTTGATGCGGCTCCTCGAAATCGAGGTGCCGGTGATCAGCGCGATCAACGGCCCGGCCTGGCGCCACTCCGAGATCCCGCTGTTGTGCGACATCGTGCTCGCCGCCGACACCGCGCAATTCCAGGACTCGGCGCATTTCCCCTCGGACGTGGTGCCGGGCGACGGCATGCACATCGTCATGCCGCTGCTTTTGGGTATCAACCGCGGCCGCTATTATCTGCTGACCGGCCAGACCCTTGATGCCGGCAAGGCGCTCGAGTTCGGGCTGGTCGCCGAGGTGCTGGCGCCCGACAAGCTGCTGGCGCGCGCCTGGGAACTGGCCGAAGGGCTCACCAAAAAGCCGACCCTGGCGCTGCGCTACACGCGCCTCCTGCTGACCGAGTATCTGCGCCGCCAGATGCACGATCTGTTGGGTTATGGCCTCGGCATGGAGCTGCTCGCCCTTATCGAAAAGCCCGAAGCGCCGTAAAGGAATGCTGTCATCCCGGCGAAAGCCGGGATCCACCTGTCAAGTTCTCGGGAACGGACCAGTGGGTCCCGGCCTTCGCCGGGACTGTGGGATTATTATTTCGACCCAGTATTCACCGCGCTTGCGATAGCCTTTCTTGACCGCCGCCCAGGCGACGCGAAACGCGGTTTCCTCGTCGCCATAGGAGTCCCAGGCGGCGTTGAAGGCGGCGCGGAAAATCTCCTGCGCGTGCACCGGAAGGTGGTGCACCGCCGCCGGCAGCTGGTCAATCCTCGCGTAGGGCAAGCGCCAAGCCTGTCACGGGTGCGCCTCGATAAACCGGGCGATCACCCGATTGACCTCGCCCGATTTTTCCATATGCGGCAGATGTCCGGCGTCGTCGACGATGTGGACCGGCAGCCGCGTAGCGAGGGCTTCGGCGTGGGCGGGCGGAATGATCCGGTCGTCGCTTCCCCAGATCAGCTGCACCGGCAGTGACAGCGCGCCGAGTGCCGGGCGCAGATCGAGCGCCTGACGGCCCTTACGTCGCGATGGGCGTTACGCCCGCGGC
>CAYMRQ010000025.1:20988-32281 GCA_964392845.1 uncultured Rhizobium sp. | reverse complement strand
GATGAACAACGACCGGGCGGAGCACCGCGAGCGCATCGCCTCGACCTCGAACCGCAATTTCGAGGGCCGCCAGGGGCCTGGCGCCAAGACCCACCTGATGGGCCCGGCAATGGCCGCCGCCGCCGCCATCGCCGGCCACCTCGCGGACGTGCGCGATTTGGGGTGAACGGTCGCGGATGTGAGTTTCCTGCTGGTGTAAAATGGCATCGAACGCGGAGACGATAGCGATTACCCAGGCTCTTTTCGCGCTCTGGGCTGCCGTGATGGCGACGCAACAAGCACTCCGTTTGCTGACGCCACCGGAAAATGATGAATTCGCAGAGCATTTAAAAAACGCTAACACGGCGAGGGACCAGTGCTTGGAGCATCTCCAGAAGCTCGTAGAGCTTATCGAGAAGCGCCGTGAGTAACATTGAAAACTTCGATGGGTATCGTCGGAGGCTTGAGCAAATTGCAGCGGCCAGCAGATCGGAGGAGACGACGAGCACCACCAACGGAAATGGAGTTCCTCCCTCTCCGCCTGGCACTTGGACGGGTTGGCGGGCATCGGTCGATGCGCGGCTAGACGGCTTGAAGGGTGCGATTGACAGCACGCGCTGGGTTGTCGGCATCGTCGCCGTGGTGATGATCGGCGGCTTCGGTTTTCTCGGCTTTCAGCTAAGTCGGCTGGAAGCGCGAGTGGATCGCATCGAGACAGCGGTCGCGGCGATCCCGGCTCGTTTGTCCGATGAATTCCGAGCGATGCGCGGCGAGATGGCCGCTCAAACCAGCGCCATCGCCAATTCGATCACTGCGGTTCGCCAGGCACAGCCACCGCCGCCGCAGATCATTGTGATTCCTGCGCCGCAGCCCACTGACAAACCGGCACGGCCATAGCCTTACCGAAAGGACCCTCGATGGAAAAATTCACCCAATTGACCGGGGTCGCGGCGCCGCTGCCGATGATCAATATCGACACCGACAAGATCTTTCCGGCGGTCTATCTGAAGACGATCAAGCGCACCGGGCTCGCAAAATGGCTGTTTCAGGAGATCCGGTTTCGTGCCGACGGCTCGGAAAACCCCGATTTCGTGCTGAACCAGGGCCCCTATCGCCAAGCCCGGATCATCGTCGCCGGCGACAATTTCGGCTGTGGGTCGAGCCGCGAGCACGCGCCCTGGGCGCTCCACGACTTCGGCATCACCTGCGTCATCGCGCCGAGCTTTGCCGACATCTTCTACACCAACTGCTTCAAGAACGGCCTCCTACCGATCGCGCTGCCGCAGGACATCGTCGACCAGCTGATGGAAGATGCCAAGAAGGGCGCCAACGCGGTGCTGACGATCGACCTCGAAGCGCAGACGATCTCGCGCCCGGACGGCGCCGTCGTGCATTTCGACATCGATCCGTTCCGCAAGCATTGCATGCTGAACGGGCTCGACGATATCGGGCTGACCGAGCAGAAAGCCGCCGAGATCGCCACCTACGAGCAGCAGGCGCGGCTCTCCCGGCCCTGGCTCTTCGGCATGACCCAGGCCGGGGCCTGAGCGAACACAATCACCCCGTGGCCGGGCTTGTCCCGGCCACCCACGCCTTTGTTTCATGCGGCACCGCCCTAAGACGTGGATGGCCGGGACAAGCCCGGCCAAGGGGGCTATCTGAGGGCGGGAGCCGTAAATTCCCGAAGGCGAACGGCAATGACTCAATCACACGCCAACCGCAAAGTTCTCGTCCTGTCGGGCGACGGCATCGGCCCGGAGATCATGCGCGAGGTCATGCGCGTCGTTGAGTTCTTCGATCGCCGCCACATCGCCAGCTTCGAGGTCAGCGAGGGGCTGGTCGGCGGCGCCGCCTATGATGCCTCGGGCGTGCCGCTGACCGACTCGACGATGGAAGAGGCGCTGGCCAGCGACGCGGTGCTGTTCGGCTCGGTCGGCGGCCCGAAATGGGAGGTTCTGCCCTTCGAATTGCGCCCCGAGCGCGGCCTCCTACGGTTGCGCAAGGAAATGGATCTGTTCGCCAATCTGCGCCCGGCGGTGGTGTTCGACGCGCTCGCCGATGCCTCGGCCCTGAAGCGCGAGCTCGTCGCCGGCCTTGATTTGATGATCGTGCGCGAATTGACCGGCGGCATCTATTTCGGCGAGCCGCGCGGGGTCGAGAGGATGCCCGACGGCACCCGCCGCGGCATCAACACCGAGGTTTATACCGAGGCGGAGATCGAGCGCGTGGTGCGCGCCGGCTTCGACCTCGCGATAAAGCGCCAGCGCCGGCTCTGCGAGGTCGACAAGGCCAATGTCATGGAATCGGGCGGGCTGTGGCGCGAGGTTGCCGAGCGGGTGCACGCCGACTACCCCGATGTCGAGCTCTCGTTCATGTATGCCGACAATTGCGCGATGCAGCTGGTGCGCAACCCCAAGCAGTTCGATGTGATCGTCACCAGCAATCTGTTCGGCGACATCCTGTCGGATTGCGCGGCGATGCTGACGGGCTCCCTCGGCATGCTGCCGTCCGCTTCGCTCGGTGCAGCCGATGCGAGCGGACGGCGCAAGGCGCTCTACGAGCCGGTGCATGGCAGCGCCCCAGACATCGCCGGCAAGGGCGTCGCCAACCCGCTCGCCACGATCCTCTCCTTCGCGATGATGCTGCGCTATTCGTTCGACATGGCCGACGAGGCAAGCCTGGTCGAAGACGCGGTGCGCCGCGCCCTCGCCGCCGGGGTCCGCACCGCCGACATCCTGCAGCCCAATACCACCCGGGTCTCGACCCGGGTGATGGGCGACACGATCCTGCGCGAACTGGAAAAGGCGGCTTAGCAAGCCGAAGCGCCGGCCTCTCGCCAGCCGCGAGGGCTGGTTGGACCAGGCCCGGCCGTTACGGATAAACCAGCCGCTTCAGCGCCCGATGGGTCAGCAGGAGATATCGGATGATCAAAGGCGGGGTGCGATTGATGACGTAAAGATGAGCAATCAGGCGATGGCGCTGCTCGTCGGACACGCCGACAAACCGCAGCGCCGACGCGTCGCCGAAAGTCCAAATCGTCTCGGTGTCCAGCATCTCGCCGCCGGCTCTCAGCCGCCAGCGACCCGGCGGTACGAAGTAATTGATCTTGGCGCCGAGCAGCGACATGTCGAGAACCCGGCAGCCAATCTCCTCGCCGCCTTCGGAGATGAGCGCCCCTGGCGCCGAAAACTCGAAACGCTCCTCCGCCCGGCGATACGGCACCTCCATCGCCGCGACGCACGCGATCGCCAAATGGAGGGCGAAGAAGATTGCCCAGAACATGTTGGTGACGATTTCGCCGAGGTCACGCACGTAGGCGTCGAGGATGATCGTCTTGGCAATTCCCATGCACATCAGCAGAAAGACACACAGCAGCGGTGTCATCACCGCCCAATTGATCCGACCTGCCGCGGCAAGCTTGCCTTTGGGCGTAACCTCAATGAACCGCAACAGCGGAGCGCCGAATGGCTTGACGAGGCTGGTGTATGCGATCTGCGGCAATGCGAAGGATTGAAACAGGCTGATCGCCGGCGAAATGACCGGCAACCAGGTTCCACGGCTGAGCCATAACAGCGTGTGCGCGAACACCAGCATCACCAGCAGCGTGACCGGTAAATTCTCCTCGGTAGAAATGTTGAAGAACGGAGTGACGCCAAAGTACCATGGTATTAGGGCGATCGCGACAAAGTAGATCGGATTGATGAACCCGAGCAACCAATAGGTGGGAAGAAAAAACAAGCGATCGCGAAATCGGCGTGCGTTCGGGCCAAGCGGACCGTCGCGGCGGAACAGGAGCTGTACGGCGCCACGACACCAGCGCTTGCGCTGCTCGAGAAAGGCCCAGCTGCTCTCGGGCGCCAAGCCCCAGCTCAGCTGCTCGTTAAGATAGGCGGTTCGGTATTCCTTGGCGAGCATTGCCATCGAGGTGGCGTTGTCCTCCGTCGCGTGGCCGGACGCGATTCCGCCAATCGCCTCGATCGCCTCGCGGCGCAGCACTGCCGCCGATCCACAGTAGAACGCCACTCCCCAGGCGTCGCGGCACGGCATGATATGGTTAAAGAAAAACCGCTGCTCATCCGGCATAACCTTCTGGAGCAGCAGGTTGTTTTGGAAATGATCGACGTTGAAAAAGGCTTGCGGCGTTTGCACGATGCCGACATCCGGCTCGGCGAAGAAGCCCAGCGTGCGCCACAGAAAATTCCGGTACGGGACAAAGTCCGCGTCGAACACTGCGACGAACGGCGCGTCGGTGCGGGCCAATGCGTAGTTGTGGTTGCCCGCCTTCCTGTCGGAGTGATCAGGGCGGGCGATGTAGCGGGCGCCGACCCGCTCGCAGAGCTTTTTTACCCATTCGCGGTTGCCATCGTCGAGCACATGCACCGTGAACTTCGGATAATCCAGGGCAAGCGAACCGATAATCGACTTTTCGAGGACCTCGAGTTCCTCGTTGTAGGTCGTGATGAAAAGGTCGACCGCCGGAATGGCGTCGATCCCTGCTCGCCGCAGCGCCGCCTCATAGAGGTCGGCTTGCGGAGTGCGGTCGAGCCAACGCGAACAGAGCAGCAGAAACGCCCAGAATTCAGCGATAAAGATGGTCTCGAAGGCGAGGCAGCCAATGGTGAACCAGCGCTGTGCGTCATCGGCTGCGAGCCCGGCGCCGGCGGTCTCGTAACGCCAGGCGAGAAAGGCGCCGGTGCCCAGCGCGGCGGCCAGGCAGACGACGGGACGCCGCCAACTCCCGCTCAGGTTGGTGACCGTCAGCAGCACCCCGTAGGCGGCCGCTAAGACGGCGACGGCGAGATACTGGTCGATCACTGGAAAAAGACCTTGGCGCTCCTGCCGACGTTGCAGGTCGTCCCCGGCAGGGCCGGCACGGCAGCGGCATCGATGTCGATAATGAGCTGAGCCTCCGTGCCGTTGCGGCGGTTGATCACCGACAGTTTGGCATCGGTATCGAGAGAAGCGCCCGGGCCGATGACCTCGCGAATCGAGCCGGAGAGATCGGTGCCGCTTCCCTCCAGTGCCACGCGGACGCGGTCTCCCGGCCGAAGCGCCTCAAAGAAGCGCTCGCGGGTGGTCGCTTGGATATAAACGTGCTGGCAGTCGATAACCTGAAACAGCGGCGCCCCGCGGATGATCTCGGTCCCTCGCGCGACCGTCGACCGCCAGACGACGCCCCCGACCGGCGCAACCAGCTCTTGCGAGGCCAATCTGGCAGTGCGGGTCGTCTCGGCACGGTATTTTGCGTCGAGCTCGGTGATTGTCGCGACCAGCACGCGCTCGTCGTTATGCAGACCGGCGAGCCGGATCTCGACCTCATCCAGACGCTGTCGCGAATAGGGCACGTCGGAAGAATTGCTGTCGCCGAGGAATATTCCCGCCCCTGCGGAGGCGAGGTCCCAACGGGTCCTGGCAAGCCGTGCCGCCGTCCGTGCTGCCTCGGCGATCGCCCGCTGATGGGCATAAGAGAGGTCGTCATGGGCCACGCGCGAAATCGTGCGTTGCTGGATCAGCACCGAGCCGCGCCTCAGCGCGTCGCTCGCCTGGCTCTCCGAGACGCGCGCCGATGCAAGCGAGGCCTCTCCCTCCTTCACCTCTTGCTCGAGGCGGTCGACCTGGGCCGCCTGAAATTCCCGTCCGCGCCGGGCAAGCGCCGCCCCGAGGCCGGTGAGATCATCGATGCTCGCGCGAAGCGCAGTGAGCTTCTCCCGCGCAGCGTTGAGCGATCGGCCGAGATCGACAACCGTGCGGTCGTCGACGCGGTCGTTTATCACCAGGGCGAGGGTTTGCCCGGCATTGACCGCTTCTCCCTGTGCGGCCACGTCCTGATTGACCCGACCGTCGATCTGCGAGACGACGGTCAGCAGGGGCGCATTGACGACCCCGGCGATGCTGACTTTATTGAAGGCATAGAGATAGATGTACCATGCCGCCGCGGCCACCAGGCCAACGCCGATCAGCAGCCTGAACAACCTGGCGTTGACGAAAATACCAAGACGGATCGGTTGGTGCGCGGGCGACCGCGCAATGATGCCCGGCGTTAAGCCGGCATCGGCGCTCAATTGAGCCATCGGAAGGTGCCTTCGCTAGAGCGGCCCAGAGGTCGGAAGGGCTCGCTTATCGTTATCGAAAAACGCGTTCGGTTCTGTCGAAAAATACGCTCTATTAGTGTATAAAATATTAACCACAATCATAGGCAGCATCATTGCGACTGCAAACTTCGGCTTTCGGCCGGCCTCGTGTCGGTCCGTGCGCTCTTGCCGCGCCGGGTGACGCCGATCACCGGAGATGCCGCGGCATCCGCGCCAGGTGGCGGTGATCGATGCGCGTTGGGCTATGCCTCGTGGAGCGAGCGCAGGTCTGGCGTGATCAATGTCAAGGCGCCGCGCCGATGCGCGCGATAAACCGCAAAATCACGATCGAGCGTGCAAATCGGCAGGCCGGTAATTTCCGCCAGCCGGACCAGGCACGCAAGCGTGCCCTACCATGCCGCGTCGAGCAACTCGCGGATCACCGGCAGACCGTCGATCTTGCGGGGATTGGTGTGGATCCAGCGGTCGTGCATCGATAATTCGGCGATGCGGTCGAGCTGTTCCGGCTTGACCCCGACATCGCGCAGCCGCCCGGGCAGCCCGAGCCCGGCGATCAGCTGGGCGACGACATCGCCGGCCGGCTCGCCCGGCCGGCTCATGGCCTCGCTGACCAGCGCCTGGCGATCGGCATTCACCGGCGCATTGAAGCGCAGCACGTGCGGCAGCATCACGCAGGATGTGTAGCCGTGCGGCACGTGCGCGGTGCCGCCCAGCACATGGCCGATGCCGTGGCTCGCACCCTTCGGCACGCCGGTTTGCGAGCCGACCATCGACATCCAGGCACCGAGCTGGCAATCGAGCCGGGCGTCGAGGTCGAGTGGGTCGGCCTTGACCCCCGAGAGGCCACGGCCGAGCAGCTTGAGGGCATGGTAGGAGGCGCCTTCCGAGATCGGCTGGCACTCTGGCGAGCAGATGTCCTCGACCGCGTGGTCGACCGCGCGGATCCCGGTCGACAGAAACAGCCATTCCGGGGTGTGCAGGCTGGCGCGCGGGTCGAGCACCACGCTCTTCGGCATCATCAGCGGATCGCCGTAGCTCTCCTTGACCTGATGCACCGTGTCGGTGCAGCCGGCCGAGGCGGTGTATTCGCCGGCCGACAAGGTCGTCGGGATTGCGATCGTGCGGATCGCGGGCGGTTTTGCCTGCGGGCGCACGCTCCTGCCGTCGGCGCTGACCCGGGCGCGGTAATCGTCGAGCTCGGCCGGATCCGTGACGCCGTTGGCGAGGCAGAACGCGACCATCTTCGCCGCGTCGGTGACCGATCCGCCGCCCAAGGTCACCAGGAGGTCGGCGCCGGCGGCGCGCGCGGCGTTCGCCGCGTCGACGACATCGCCGCGCGGGGTGTGCGCGCCGATTTTGGCATGCACCCCGGCAAGCCGGTTGCCGAGCGCGCGGCGCACCTGTCCGACCAGGTCGGTCTCGCGGTTGAGCGTGCCGCTCGCCAGCAGAAACACCGAGAGGGCGCCGCTCGCCTCGACCTGCTCTTTCAGCGCTTCGGCAAACGGGCGGCCATAGATGACGCTTTCCATCGGCGGAAAACGATAGGCGCCGGTCAGCATTGGTTCCTCCTAACGCGCCAGATAGCCGCCATCGACCGGCAGGGTAATCCCGGTAATGTAGCGCGCCATGTCGGAGGCGAGAAACACCGCCGGGAGCGCGATGTCCTCAGGCGTGCCGATCCGGCCCAATGGGATGCGGCCGGTAAAGTTCGCCATGTAATCGGCATTCTGCCGCGCATCGGCGTTGAGCGGCGTCGCGGTAAAGCCCGGGCCGATGGCGTTGACCCGGATCCCCATCGGCGACAGCTCAATCGCCAGCGCCTTGGTCAGCAGTCGCACGCCGCCTTTCGAGGTGGTGTAAGCGGCCGAGTTCGGCAGCGCGACAAACGACTGGATCGAGCCGATATTGACGATCGCGCCCCGGGTCTCGCGCAGCTGATCCAAGAACCCGGTCACCATGTTGTAGGGGCCGTCCAGATTGACCGCCAGCGTGGCGTCCCAGTCGCGCCGCGTATTCGCGTCGGTGACCTGGCCGCGGCGAATGATGCCGGCATTGTTGACGAGGATCGAAACCGGCCCGATGTCGCGCCGCACGGTTGCGGCAAGCGCGTCGCAGGCCTCCCGGTCGGTCACGTCGCACGCCAGGCCCACGGCATCGCCGCCGAGAGCCTTGGCGGTGCGCACCGCCGCGCCGACATTGATATCGACCGCGACGACCCGCGCTCCGGCGTCGCGCATCGCCAGCGCGATCGCCTCGCCGATCCCCGATCCGGCGCCGGTGACCAGCGCGATACGGCCGTCGAGCAAGCCTGGCATGAACCCTCCCTTAAAACCCCTCTCCCGCAATGCGGGAGAGGGAGGGACCCACGCCGCAGGCGTGGGAGGGTGAGGGTCTGCGTATCCGAAACACCCTCACCCGCCTCGCTACGCTCGGCACCCTCTCCCGCAATGCGGGAGAGGGGTTTTTAAGTTGAGCGCGCCTACATCGCCTGCTGCTGCATCCGCAGGGCGCGGCGCTTGGCGATCGTCGGGGCTTTCGGGGCCTTCAGCGGATCTTTCGACGCGCCGCTCGGGCCGACCGTGTCCGCCAGCGTCGGGACCCACGCATCGCCGCCCAAGATGTAGTTGCGGTTGGTTTGCGCCGGGTTGCGGTTGACCAGCGGCCGGGCATAGAGCGGGTGCGTCATGCTGCGGATTTCGTGCTCGATCGTGAACAGCACCTTGCCGGTATCGAGGTCGACGATGTCCTCGAAGCGGTACTGGCAGCGATCGCTCTCCTCGGTGATCAGGTCGAGCTTCCTCAGCTTTTCATGCGGCGTGCCGAAATCCTCGACATAGACCTGCAGGTGATGGCCGTCGAACTCGGGGATCTTCTTGTCGGTCTCGCGGAAGATCAGCTCCTGATGGGCGCCGACCTTGATACGCGCGGCCTTGCCCTCGCCGTTCTTCTCCATGCAGGTGAGGGCGCCGAGCACCTTCCGATAGAAGCGTGCGATGCCCTTGGCGGTGCCTTCCGGCACGGTGAACTCGACATAGGGAATGCCGAGATTGATCTTGCCGAAGCGCTCCTCGTCGGGGCTGTAGACGTGGAACTTGTTGCCCCACGGGCAGGTCACCCCGACGTACTGGTTGTTCTCCTTGAACTTGAACTTGGTGTCGGCGAGCTGCTTCTTGACCCCGGTCAGGCGCTCGAGCAGGGCTTCCCGGTCGGGCGAGACGATGCCGACATGGCCGCGGAACACCAGCGGCGGCCCGGCCGGCAGATGGATCTGGTTCTTGCCGATGTTGACCCACATGTTGTTGGTGCCGGGGAACAGATAGGGGTCGCGGGTGAACCCCATTCCCATCAGATAGAAATCGCTGGCCAGCCCCTGGTCGGGGATCTCGACATTGAGGTGCTCGAGCCCGGTGACATTGCCGAGGTTTTCGGCTTCGCGATTGAACGGGTTATCCATTTAGTCCTCCAACATTTTTTCAGCAGCGTTCGCGTTGGTCGGGAATGCGACGGAAGCGGCGGCTGCATGCGCCTCCATCAGAACAGATTTTCGAACCTCTCGTCCACCGGAACCCGATAGCCGTCGGCGAGCCGGTTGGTCTGGTTGGCCATGCCGACGACGGCGATCAATTCGCCCAGCATCTCCTGGCTCATCCCCAGCCGCTTCGCCGCGGCGCCGTGCGAGGCGGTGCAGTAGACGCAGCCATTGCTGATGCTGACCGCGAGATAGATCAGCTCCTTGGTCAAGGGATCGAGCGCCCCCGGCGCCATCACCTCCTTGAGACCCTGCCAGATGCGCCGCAAGGTCGGCGGATGGTTCGCCAGCGTCCGCCAGAAATTGTTGATCCAGTCGGTGTTGCGCGCCCTGCGAATGTCGTCGAACACGGCGCGAACCTCCGCGCTCGCCGCGCTCTCGTCGATCAGCGGAACGGTCGTCATGCTTGCCTCTCGATTCCCCGGCGCCGGAGTTCGCCGGCGAGCCGGCCGGTCAGGAACAGCCCGAGCATCCGAAAATCGCTCAGCAGCGACCAGGCCGGATGTGAAAATGTCTCGGGGCGGTTGTGCTCGAACACGGCGTGGCCGAGCCACGCCGGGCCATAGCCGACGAGCGGGGCGGCAGCCAGCCACCGCCAATCGCCGCCGGCCGCGCCAAGCACCAAAAAAGCCGCCGCCACGAGCGTGCCGAAATAGTGCAGGGCACGGGTGCGCGGGTCGGCATGGGCCGTCAGATAACGCGGCCAAAATTCGCCATAGCTCATCGCCGTAAAGCGGGCGGCGCGGCGGCCGGCCGCTTGCAATGCGCCGGGCGGCATCGTAAGTCAGCAGCGAGCTTCATTGCCAACCCGACTCCAACTCCCAAGGGAGTTCACTGGGGAGTTCACAGATGGGCTTCAGACTAGCGGTGGTCGGCGCGACCGGCAATGTCGGTCGCGAAATGCTGGCCACCCTCGCCGAGCGCAATTTCCCGGCCGACGACGTCGTCGCGCTCGCCTCGTCCGGTTCGATCGGCCGGGAAGTGTCGTTCGGCGAGGACGATATCCTCCAGGTCCAGGCGCTCGACACCTTCAACTTCAAGGGCATCGACATCGTGCTGTCGTCGCCGGGCAGCAAGGTTTCAGCGGCGTTCGCGCCGCGCGCGACAAAGGCGGGGGCGGTCGTCATCGACAACACCTCGTGCTTCCGCATGGAGCCCGACGTGCCGCTGGTCATCCCCGAGGTCAATCCCGAGGCGATCGCGCAGTACCAAAAGCGCGGCATCATCGCCAATCCGAACTGCTCGACGATCCAGATGCTGGTTGCGCTGAAGCCATTGCACGAACTGGCACACGTCAAGCGGATCGTCGTCGCCACCTACCAGTCGGTATCGGGCGCCGGGCGCGCCGCGATGGACGAGCTGTTCAGCCAGACCCGCGCGATCTACGTCAACGATCCGATCAAGCCGGAGCAGCTGACCAAGCAGATCGCGTTCAATGTCATTCCCCATATCGACGCGTTCATGGATGACGGATCGACCAGGGAAGAATGGAAGATGGCGGTCGAGACCCGCAAGATCCTCGACCCCGACATCGCCGTCACCGCGACCTGCGTGCGCGTGCCCGTGTTCATCGGCCACGCCGAGGCGGTCAATGTCGAATTCGCCCGCCCGCTGACCGAGGCTCGAGCACGCGCGGCATTGCAGAATGCGCCCGGCATCATCGTCCTCGATCACCGCGCCGACGAGGGCTATG
>CAYMRQ010000025.1:18181-20978 GCA_964392845.1 uncultured Rhizobium sp. | reverse complement strand
GCGGCTCGTGTCGCCCGGAGGCGACGTGACCCAGAGCGGCCGCGCGAGGCCCGAGAGCAGGGCCGCGATGGTGATCACCGCACCGACGAGGGCTATGTGACCCCGGCCGAAGCCGCCGGCGACGATGCCGTCTATGTCAGCCGCATCCGCCGCGACCCGACGGTGCCACACGGGCTCAATCTGTGGATCGTCGCCGACAATCTGCGCAAGGGCGCCGCGCTGAACGCGGTGCAGATCGCCGAGCTCCTCGTCGCGGAGCATCTCGGCGGCCGACGCGGCGTGCGCCCCAAGATCGCCCTGGTGCGGTAGCGGATCGGGTAAGCCAGATACGGAATTAAGTAAGCTTTGTCAAATGGTTACGGAAGGCCCCTCACCCCAACCCTCTCCCCGCAAGCGGGGAGAGGGAGTTAAAGGTGGCGCCGTCGTGTTCTCCCTCTCCCCGCCTGCGGGGAGAGGGAGGGGCCCGCGGCGAAGCCGTGGGAGGGTGAGGGGCCACGGGCGGGCGGTCCAGTTGAATACCAGCCGTTAGATGAATGAGCTGCCGCTCCCCGAGGGCGTGAGCGCTTCGGCCGCGCCGCAACAGAAACGCGCGACCTTATCCTCCGGGCGCATTCCCGGCCAGGTGCTGCGCGCGCGGGGAGAAATGTTTCTCGGCCGGCGGATCACCCCGCTGACCCGGCGGCGCCTCGACAATTTCCGCGCCAACCGCCGCGGCTTCTGGTCGCTGTGGATCTTCCTCGTGTTTTTCGGGACCAGCCTCTTCGCCGAATTCATCGCCAATGACCGCCCGCTGCTGGTCAGCTACGCGGGCAGCCTTTACGTGCCGGTGTTGCGCGACTACCCGGAGACCACGTTTGGCGGCGATTTCCCGAGCGCGACCGATTATCGCGACCCGGCGGTCGTCCAGCTGATCACCGCCAAGGGCTGGATCGTTTGGCCGCTGATCCCGTTCGACTACCGCACGATCACCGATGCGCCCGGGCCGTTTCCGGCGCGGCCCTCGGGCACCGACTGGCTCGGCACCGACGACCAGGGCCGCGATGTCTTGGCGCGGCTGATTTACGGCTTTCGCATCTCGGTGCTGTTCGGGCTCGCGCTGACCCTGTTTTCCTCGGTCGTCGGGGTCGTCGCCGGCGCGGTGCAAGGCTATTTCGGCGGAACCGTCGATCTCGGGTTGCAGCGTTTCATCGAGATCTGGGAAGGCCTGCCGGTGCTCTATTTGCTGATCATCCTGGCCACCCTGGTCGAGCCCAATTTCTGGTGGCTCCTCGGGCTGATGCTGCTGTTTTCCTGGACCGGGTTGGTTGGCGTGGTGCGGGCCGAGTTTCTGCGCGCGCGCAATTTCGATTACATCCGCGCGGCGCGCGCGCTCGGCGTCTCCGACCCGGTCATCATGCTGCGCCATGTCCTGCCGAACGCGACGGTGGCGACGCTGACCTTTCTGCCGTTCATCCTCAACGGCTCGATCACGACCTTAACCTCGCTCGATTTTCTCGGTTTCGGCCTGCCCCCGGGCTCGGCCTCGCTCGGCGAATTGTTGGCGCAAGGCAAGGCCAATCTGCAGGCGCCCTGGCTCGGCATCACCGCCTTCGCCGTGCTGGCGCTGATGCTGAGCCTCCTCATCTTCATCGGCGAAGCAGTGCGCGACGCCTTCGACCCGCGCCGGGTGACCCCGTGAGCCTCCTCGAAGTGCGCGATCTGAGCGTGACCTTCGCCGGCTGGCGCGGCGCGCCACCGGTCGAAGCGGTCAAGCGCATCTCATTCACCCTCGATCGCGGCGAGACCCTGGCGCTGGTCGGCGAGAGCGGCTCGGGCAAATCGGTGACGGCGCTGTCGGTGTTGCAGCTGCTGCCCTATCCCGCCGCCGCCCATACCCCCGAAAGCAGCGTTCGCTTTGCCGGCGAGGAGATGGTCGGCGCCGCCCCGGCGCGGCTGCGCGAGATGCGCGGCAACCGCATCGCGATGATCTTCCAAGAGCCGATGACCTCGCTCAACCCGCTGCACACGCTGGAAAAGCAGATCGCCGAGACGCTTCTAATCCACAAGCACATGGCGCCGGCGGCGGCGCATGCCCGCACAATCGAATTGTTGCACCTGGTCGGCCTGGGCGATGCCGAGAACCGGCTCGAGGCGTATCCGCACCAGCTCTCCGGCGGCCAGCGCCAACGCGTGATGATCGCGATGGCGATCGCCAACGAACCGGACATCCTGATCGCCGATGAGCCGACGACTGCGCTCGATGTGACGATCCAGGCGCAGATCCTCCATCTGATGCGCGAGTTGCGCGATCGGCTTGGCATGGCGCTCCTCTTGATCACCCACGATCTGGCGATCGTGCGCCACATGGCCGAGCGCGTCTGCGTGATGACCGAGGGCGAGATCGTCGAAAGCGGACCCACACGGGAGATTTTCGCCGGGCCAACCCACCCCTACACGCGCCGACTCTTGGCCGCCGAGCCAAAGGGAAGCGTCGCGCCGGCCGATCCGGCGGCCCCGGTGCTGGTCGAGGGCGAGGGGATCCGGGTGTGGTTTCCGATCCGGCGCGGCCTCTTCCAGCGGATCCAGGGCTATGTCAAGGCGGTCGACGGCGTCTCGCTCAAGGTGCATGCCGGCACGACCCTTGGGGTGGTCGGCGAAAGCGGGTCGGGCAAGACGACGCTCGGTCTCGCGCTCCTGCGCCTGCTCGATGCCGAGGGCGGGATCCGCTTTGCCGGAAGCGATATCGTGCATCAGCGGCAGAAGCGGCTGCGGCCGTTGCGGCGCGAGATGCAGATCGTCTTTCAGGACCCCTATTCGA
>CAYMRQ010000025.1:13708-18171 GCA_964392845.1 uncultured Rhizobium sp. | reverse complement strand
CAAGTGGTCTTCCAGGATCCGTATGGCTCGCTGTCGCCGCGCCTGTCGATCGCCCAGATCGTCGGCGAAGGATTGCGCGTGCATCGGCTCGGCGCGAGCGAATCCGAACAGCGCCAGCTGATCGAAACCGCATTGGAGGAGGTCGGGCTCGATCCTGAAGCGGCTGACCGCTACCCGCATGAATTCTCCGGCGGCCAGCGCCAGCGCGTCGCGATCGCCCGCGCCCTGGTGCTGAAGCCGCGTTTTATCGTGCTCGACGAGCCAACCTCCGCGCTCGACATGTCGGTGCAGGCCCAGATCGTCGACCTGCTGCGCGAATTGCAGGCGCGCTATGGGCTGGCCTATCTGTTCATCAGCCACGACCTCAGGGTCGTGCGGGCGATGGCGCACGAGATCCTGGTGATGAAGGACGGCCTGATCGTCGAATCCGGCAGCGCCGAGCAGGTGATGAACGCCCCCGAGCACCCCTATACCCGCGCGCTGATGGCCGCCGCCTTCGATCTCGCCGCGGTGCCGGCGTAACTCGATGCGGTTTCCCGGCGACGGGGCGCGTTGCGCCTCGGACGTAAACTCCAGCAAAACCGCATTCCCGGCGAAAGCCGGGATCCACCCTTCAAAAGCTCCGTCAGCGGAACGGTGGATCCCGGCTTTCGCCGGGAATGCGGTTTCAGGTGGCGCTGCCGTTGGGCAATTGCACTCTGACTTGCGTGTTAAACCCCGAGCAGCTCCGCGATCGTGTCGGTCGCCTTGAGGCCGTGGCCGGTGAGGACGACGATGGTCGTCTCGCCCGGCCGGATCGTCCCGTCGCGCAACAGACGCGACAGGGCCGCGCCGGCCGTTGCCGCGGTCGGCTCGACGAAGAGGCCGATTCGGCCGAGCGCCCTGAGCGCCGGGGCGATCTCGGCTTCCGGTACGGCAACGACGCCGCCGCGCGAGCGGCGCAGCGCCGCCAGCACCTCGGCGGTGCGCACCGGCTTTACCGTGGCGATGCCGTCGGCGACGGTGGCGCCCGGGGTGAACGGCACATAGCCCTCGGCACCCGCCGCCCAGGCAGCGGCAAAGGCGGCGCAATTCTCGGCCTGCACCGCGAAGAGGCGCGGCCGCCGGGTGATCTCGCCGCGTCGCTCAAGCTCGTCGAAGCCGCGCTCGAGGCCAAGAATGTTGCTGCCGTAACCGGTCGGCACGAGGATGTTGTCTGGCACCCTGAAGCCGAGCTGCTCCCACAGCTCGTAGGCGAGCGTCTTGGTTCCCTCGATAAAGAACGGGTGCCAGTTGTGGCTGGCGTAAAAGCTCTCGCCCCCGGTCACGCCCCCTGCCGCGAGCGCCGCGTCGGTGACAGCCTGGCGGGTGCCCGGGATGATGCGGAGTTCGGCGCCCGAGGCGGCGATCTGGACGATTTTGCCGCGCGGCGCGCTCGCCGGGACATAGATCCGGCACGAGAGGCCGGCCGCCGCCGCGTAGGTGGCGATCGAGGAACCGGCGTTGCCCGAGGAGTCTTCATGGATCGGGCCGACCCCGATCTCGATCAGATGGTTCAGCATCACCGCGGTGCCGCGGTCCTTGAACGAGCCGGTCGGCATCTGCGATTCGAGCTTGAAGTGCACCGGCACGCCCGCCCAATCGCGGATCACCAGCGGGGTCCAGCCCTCGCCGAGCGACACGCGCGGCTTGTGGTCGAGCGCGAGCGCAGCGCAATAGCGCCACAGCGAGGCCTCGCCGCGATCGATGTCGCCTCGGGCGAGTCCACGCCCGGGAGCCAGGTTCAGATGGCTGCCGCAGGGGCAGCGCCAGATCGGCCGATCCGCCGCCAGGTTCGCGCCGCAGGCCGGGCAACAATAGGCGCAATCATTCGTCATCCCAATCGCTCGCATGTACAAATTGACCTGCGGGGCGGACTGCGGTTGCATGAGACCGTGGCGCACCCGGGAGAGGCATGATGACCAGAGTTCAGGATATCCGCTATTCGCGTATCGCGATGCCCGGCTTTCGTCGGACGGTCGGGGCGGCATTCCGGCGGATCCTCTGATGGCTGCGCCGGAAATGGACCCCGCCAAGCTGGTCGGCGGATCCGCCGCCGACCGGCAGCGCGTGCTCGAACGGATGCACGAGTATCTCGACATCAACGCCCGCTTCGACTGGACCAAATTGCAGGACATCTGGAGTGCCGCACCCGACGCAGTTTTTTTCAACCTCAATGGCCACACCTACAAGGGCCGCGAGCATTGGACGCGGTTGTGGCAGTTCTACGAGAGCAACGTCGCGAGCAGCTATTGGATGCCGTTCGACATCGGCGGGGTCGTCTCCGATGACCTCGCAATCGTCTGGTGCGAGCGGCACACCAAATCGGAATGGGTCGGCAAGGAGCCGCCCCCCGCGGCGCGACGCTACGGCATCGAGTTCATTTCTCGCTCGACGATGGTGTTCCGCAAGGAATCGGGCGACTGGCGAGTCATGCACGTCCATTTCTCGGAAGCGAGCACGACGCCGCGCCCCGGCGGCGTGTGAACACGGCAGCGATGCCGCCAGTAGAACTGCCGCGGATCGGGGTCCGGCTGCATGGCGGCCTCGACCCGCACCATTGCATTGAGCTTGCGGTGGCCGCCGAGGCCGGCGGCTTTGCCTCGCTGTGGTTTGCCGAAAACCCGTTCCATCGCGGCGTCATGCCGACGGTTGCGGCCTGCGCAATGCGAACCGGTCGGATCGGCGTCGGCATCGGCATCGTCAACCCCTACCAGCGCCATCCGACCCTGATCGCAATGGAGTTCGGCGCACTCGACGAATTGGCGAAGGGCCGCGCCCTGCTCGGCATCGGTTCCGGGATCGGCGCGCAAATAGCGCGCATGGGCTTCGCCTACCGCCCGCTTGCCGCACTGAGCGACACGATCCACATCGTGCGCGCACTGCTGCGTGGCGAAGAGCTGACCTATCGCGGGCGCGTCTTCTCGGTTGACCGGGTGGCGCTCGGCTTCCGGCCGCCGCGTCCCGACATGCCGATTTACCTGGCGTCGATGGGCGACCGCAGCCTCGACCTGTGCGGCCGGCTGGCAGACGGGTTGATCGTCTCGAACATGTGCCCGCCCGGCTATACCGAACGCGCGACCGGCATCGTCCAGGGCAGCGCCGCCGAGGCCGGGCGCGCGCCGCTCGCGGTCGTGCAATACGTCCTCTGCGTGGTCCGGCGCGACCGCGAGGAGGCCCGGAATATCGCGAAAGCCGCGATCGGCGCCATGCTGACGGCCTTCTGGCCGGCCGGCGAATGGCCCGCATTGCGCGAGACGATCGTGCGGCATAGCGGCATCGCCAAGCCGGAGGTCGCCGCCGCCCTGGTTCGCCTGCGCCGCGGCGAGCCGGCCGACTCGATCCTCGATGATCGCTTCATTGAGGCGTTCGCGATTGCCGGCACCGCCGAGGATTGCCTCGCGCAAGCGGCGCGGTACGGCCGCGCAGGGGTCGCCGAGCTGGTGCTGACCTTTGCCGGAACTCAACCGGCGAGCGACATGGCCTATTTCGCCGGTGCCCTGCGAGCCCACCGCTTGGCGGGCTGAGATTGTCGCGCTACGCCGGCCCATGCCATACCGCTCGCCTGTCGCATGAGCTTGCCGCATGATCGGCTCGCACGGATACAAGGGAGTCCGCATGCTCCGATTGGCGCTGATTTTGCTGCTCACGGTTCTTCCGGTGCCCTCGCCGGGAGCCGCTGCCGACGTCGCAGCCGGCCAGGCGGCGTTCAACAAATGCAGGATCTGCCACTCGGTCGAGGCCGGCGGCCGCAGCACGGCCGGCCCCAATCTCCACGGCCTGTTCGGCCGCAAAGCGGGAACCTCCGGCAATTTCACCTACTCGGATGCGATGAAGAACTCAGGAATCGTGTGGAACGACGAGACGCTGGCAAAATACCTGCGCAACCCGCGAGAGTTCATCGCAGGCAACAAGATGGCGTCTGCTGCCATCAAGGACGACAAGCAGATCGCCGACCTGCTCGCCTATCTGCATCAGGCGACGCGATAGATGCGAATTTGCCGACGGGACGGAAGGTGGTGACCGAGGCGACAATCATCGACGGCAAGGCGATCGCCGCCGGGCTGCAGCAGCGTGCCGCCGAATCGGCCGCGATGCTGCGCGAACGCCATCAGATCACCGCCGGTCTCGCCGCGATCCTGGTCGGCGACGATCCCGCGAGCCAGCTCTATGTTCGCAGCAAGGCGCGCGCCTGCGCCGCCGCTGGGATCGCCTCGTTCGAATTCCGCCTGCCGGCGGATGCCGGTGTCGCCGCGATCCTTGAGCTGGTAACCAGACTCAACGCCGACGACCGGGTCGACGGCATCCTGGTACAGCTGCCGCTGCCGCGCGGCAACGATACGCGCGACGTGATCTCCGCGCTCGATCCGGCGAAAGATGTCGACGGCTTTCACCCGATGAATGTCGGGCATTTATGGCGCGGCGAGCCCGGCCTCGTCCCGTGC
>CAYMRQ010000025.1:0-13698 GCA_964392845.1 uncultured Rhizobium sp. | reverse complement strand
GGCATTCTGATGCTGCTGCGCAGCGTGCACGAGGATCTGTCGGGGGCCGAGGCGGTCGTGCTCGGTCGCTCGCAGATCGTCGGGCGGCCGGTTGCCGCGCTGCTGCTTTCCGCCGACTGCACGGTCACAATAGTGCATTCGAAATCGCGCGACACCGCGGCGATTTGCCGGCGCGCCGACATCCTGGTGGCGGCCCTCGGGGCGCCGGCGATGGTCAAGGCGGATTGGCTAAAGCCGGGCGCCACGGTGATCGATGTCGGGATCAATCGGATCGCCATGCCGAATGGCGGCGTGCGGCTCGTCGGCGATGTCGATTTCACGGCCGCACGCCGCATCGCCGGGGCGATCACCCCAGTGCCGGGCGGGGTCGGGCCGATGACGATAGCCTGCCTCCTTGGCAACACGCTGTTGGCGGCCTGCAGGCGGCGCGGCCTGCCCGACCCTCTTGTGCTGCAGGCCTGAAGACGGATCGCTGCGCTGTCGCGGGAACCACCCGCGACCGCTGCTTTTGTTCGAGGACGAATGACGGGCCAACCAGTCATGCCGATGTTGAGGAAGGGATGTTCGAGATGCGTTTCGACCTGTCTGGCTGCGGTGCCGGCCTGGATGAGTCCGCGCGGAGCCTGCTCGAGCTGGGTCCGCTCGCCGAATCGCTCGGCTACGACGGCCTGTGGATCAACGAGGAGCATTTCGGGCAGGGGAGCCGGGTCTGTCTCTCGCCGATCCTGCTGGCGACCGCCCTGGCGATGCGGACCCGCACAATCCGGATCGGTTTCTCGGTTCTGGTGCTGCCGCTCTTCGAGCCGATCCGGCTGGCCGAGGAGATCGCGACCCTCGACGTGCTGTCTGAGGGGCGCGTCGATTTCGGCGTCTCCCGCGGCAATACGAGCCGATATTTCGAGGCCTGGGGGCTCCCCTACGAGGATCGCTCGGCCGCCTTCGAGGCACGCTTCGAGAGGCTGATCGGTTACTGGACCGAGGCGAGAGTCCAGGTCGGCTCGCGCACCGAGTCGATCGAGCCGAAATGCGTCCAGCTTCCCCATCCGCCGGTGTACGTGGCGACGTATCGCGAGGAATCCGCCGCCTGGATTGGCCGGCGCGGGCTCGCCCTGTTCCAGGGCAGCCAGCAGTCGGTGGACAGCATCCGTCGCTGCATCGCTGCGTTCAAGGATGCCGGCGGCGATGTCGCACAAGTGCCGATCGGCCGCTTCGTCGTCGGCGGCGAGACCGACGAGGCCGCCCGCCAGGCCGCATGGCCCGCAGCCGAGAAGCTGACCGCCGGGTTTCGCCGCGGCGGCGAGCAGGTGCGACGGCGGATCTCGACCGAAGCGGAGCTCGAGACCGAGCGCTGGCTGCGCGAGGTGGCGATCGTGGGCAGCCCGGAGACGGTCGCCGAGCGGATCGCCGCCCTCCATCGGGAGCTCGGTTTCGGCAACTTCATGCTGGTAACGGGCTTCCTTGGGAATCTTCTGCAAGAGCAGGTCGTCAGAACGCTCGAGCTGTTCGCCAAAGAGGTCAGGCCGCGGGTTCAGCGCCGGTTGCAGCCGGCAGCGAGCGACTGAGCCGGAGAGCCCCGACGACGCTCGCCACGAACGGTCTACCGCAAAGGGAGGGATTGATGACTGTAGCGACTGAAGAGGCCGAGACGACAGAGCATCCCGGTTCGGCGCTCGAAGTCCTGCGCGTCTTCACCAAGCTCGGGCTGACGAGCTTCGGCGGGCCGATCGCACATCTCGGCTTTTACCGTACCGAATTCGTCGAGCGGCGGGGGTGGGTCGACGAGGCCCACTATGCCGATGTCGTCGCGCTGAGCCAGTTCCTGCCAGGCCCGGCGAGCAGCAAGGTCGGCATAATTCTCGGCGTGTTGCGGGCGGGGATACCCGGCGCCCTTGCCGCTTGGATCGGTTTCACGCTGCCGTCCGCTGTGGCGCTGATCCTGTTCGGTTATGGCGTGACGGCGTTCGGCCAGCTTGGCGACGCCGCCTGGCTGCACGGCCTGAAGATCGTCGCGGTGGCGGTTGTCGCGCAGGCGGTGTGGGGAATGGCGCGGAACCTGTGCCCCGACCGGGAACGCGCCACGATAGCGGTTGGGGCGGCCGTGCTGGCGCTGGCTGTCCCCTCGACGATCGGCCAGGTCGGCGCCATCGTCCTCGGCGGCCTCTTCGGCTGGTGGCGTCTGCCCGGCGAGACGATCCCTTTGATACCGCTGCCGGTGCGGATCAGCCGGTGGTGGTCGACCGGTTCGATCATTCTCTTTTTCGGCCTGTTGGTCGGCTTGCCGCTTGCCGCGATCTGGAGCGGTAACCATCTCGTCGCCTTGT
Organism: uncultured Rhizobium sp.; assembly: GCA_964392845.1. GTDB lineage: Bacteria > Pseudomonadota > Alphaproteobacteria > ATCC43930 > CGMCC-115725 > DATARH01. The sequence continues at coordinate 11,377 of CAYMRQ010000025.1, read as the reverse complement.
TCGACGGCTTCTACCGCGCCGGCTCGCTGGTGTTCGGCGGCGGCCATGTCGTCCTGCCCCTGCTGCAAGCCACAGTCGTCCCGCCAGGCTGGGTGAGCAACGACACGTTCCTCGCGGGCTACGGCGCGGCGCAGGCGGTGCCCGGTCCGCTCTTCACGTTCGCCGCTTATCTCGGCACGGTCGGTGGGCCGGCACCGAATGGCTGGCTCGGCGGTCTGATCTGCCTTTTCGCGATTTTCCTGCCGGCGTTCTTCCTGGCGATCGGACCGCTGCACTTGTGGAACTGGTTTCGCCAACACCCGGCGATGCGGTCGGTTCTGAAAGGTGTCAACGCGGCCGTCGTCGGGTTGCTGCTAGCGGCGCTCTACAATCCGGTTTGGACCAGCGGGATAACTGCTCCGAGCGATTTCGCGCTGGGCATCGTGGCGTTCCTGCTGCTCGCGCTGTGGGCGGTACCGCCCTGGCTCGTCGTCATAGCGGGCGCCCTCGCGGCGAGCGCCGTTGCGATGGTGTAGCGTACTGGCATCCCTGAGATTGCTTCCCCGCGGGTCAAGCCCGCGGGTCGCAATGACAGCGATGGCAAGAAGGGTTGTCATTGCGAGGAGCGCAGCGACGAAGCAATCTCGGGAGGCGATGCTCCATTCGAGAGGTGCGCCATGACGATCACGATGTACGACCTGGCCGGAGTGGAGGCGGAGCGCCGCTTCAGCCCATTTTGCTGGCGCTCCAAGATGGCGCTCGCCCATAAGGGGCTGGCGGTCGAGACCGTGCCCTGGCGCTTTACCGAGAAGGACAAGCTGCCGCAGCCGAATGCCGGCCGGGTGCCGGTGATCGTCGACGGGGCTCGGGTCGTCCACGATTCGACGGCGATCGCCGATTACCTCGAGGAGCATTATCCCGACCGGCCCTCGCTGTTCGGCGGCGAAATTGGCCGGGGGCTCGCGCGCTTTGTCCAGAACTGGACCGAAACGGTGCTGCAACCCGGCCTCATTCGTTTGGTTCTGCTCGACATCTACCGCCATATCGGGCTGCAGGATCAGGCTTATTTCCGCGCCGACCGGGAAAAGCGTTTCGGCACCACGCTCGAAGAATTCGTCGGCGACCGCGCGGCGCGGCTGCCTGCCTTCCGCGCCAGCCTCGACCCGCTGCGCCGCACGGTCGAGCGCCAGAATTTCCTTTCCGGCAACGCTCCCGGCTACGCCGATTACGTCGTGTTCGGCGCCTTCCAATGGGCTCGGGCGATCAGCGATTTCGAATTGCTGGCAGCCGACGACCCGGTCCGGGCCTGGCGCGGGCGCCTGCTCGACCTCTACGGCGGAATGGCCCGCCGCGCCCCCGCTTACGGCACCTGAACAATGAGTGGCCCGGTCATGAGCGCCACTGGCGCGATGGCCACGCTCGCGCTGGTTCTGCACAGCCTGGCGGCGGTCGTCTGGGTCGGCGGCATGTTCTTCGCGCTGTTGGCGCTGCGGCCGGCGACGGCGCCGCTTGAGCCGGGACCGCGGCTCGAGCTGTGGCTGCGCGTGCTCGGGCGGTTCTTTGCCTGGGTGATCGCCGCGATCGTGCTGTTATTGGCGAGCGGCTACGGCATGATTTTCGGGGTTTATGCCGGGTTTCGCGGCATCGGCCTGCACGTCAACCTCATGCAGGGCCTCGGCATCATCATGATGCTGTTGTTCTTCCACCTCTATTTCGCCCCGTGGCGGCGCTTCCGGGCGGCGCTGGCGCGGCAGGATTACCCGGCGGCCGCAGGCCAGCTCAACCAGATCCGCGTGATCGTCACGATCAACCTAATTCTCGGCCTGGTTACCGTCGCCGTGGGAAGCAGCGGCCGGTACTGGGGCTGACGCTTTCGCCCCGCCGCGCCGCGCGAGGGCGTGCGCGATTATTCGCGCTGCACGCTCATCAACACGAGGGCGGCGAGCAATACGCCGATTGCCTCCATTCCCATGGCGATCTGGCCGAGCATCATGCTGAGCAGGGTGCAGACAACGATCGTGGATCCGATCAGCATCGGCATGGCAGCAATCCCCAAAGGGAGTTTCGGGTGGAATCCGGGGGGTTGACGGAACCGGAGAAGCAGCGTTGTAACGGGCGGGGGAGCGATTTATTCCCGCGCCGGGAAAGCGAGATGCCGATGCCGGTACTTTATGTCGCACGCAGCGCCAAGCTCGCCCGCTGGGCGTCCGATGTCGGGTTCGGCAAGCACATCTACAAACTGGGTGTTTGCGAGGATGACCCGAAGGCGCTGGCCGCCGCCGGCTGGGCCGGCGAATCCGATTGGAAGATCGTCCGCCGCGACCAGGTCGAGGGGCTGAGCGAAGCGGAGGCGCACGAACGGATCGCGCGCAAGGAAAAGATGATCGACCCGAAGCTCTACCCCAAGCTCAAGGGCGCCGAGGGGGTGTTCCGGGTCGTCGCGACGCATGTCGAGAACCACATCATCGTCTCGCGGGCGCTGGCCGGCGACAGCGACCGCCGCGACATGAAACTAACTCCGGCCGATTTCGCCGCCTATCTGGTGCACAACGCGACCCGGTAAAAAAGAACTCCCTCTCCCCCACCGGGGGAGAGGGTCGGGGTGAGGGGGCAAATTGCGAGTTGGTTGCCACCAGCCCTCACCCGGCGGTCGCTGCCGCGACCGCCACCCTCTCCCGCGATGCGGGAGAGGGAAAGCGCGCTTTCAGGCCGCGCTCGGCTTCATCTTGTTCCTGAGCGCGGCGAGGGCGTCGGGGGTGTCGACATCGACGAGCACGCCGTCGCTGTCCATCTCGACTTCGGCGACCAGTTCGGCATATTCGCCGATCAGGTGCTTGGCGCCAACGTCGCCCGCCAGTTCGGCCATTTCCGGGAAGAAGCGCCGGGCCCATAGCACCGGGTTGCCGCGCTTGCCGCGGCGGGTCGGCACGATGATGGCGCGCCCTTCCAATGGGTTGAACGCGGCGATCAGCCGGTCGAGGTCGCGCCCGGTCACCAGCGGCATGTCGCCGAGGCAGACGATGACGCCGTCCGTATCGGATGGCAGCGCCGCCAACCCGCGTTTGAGCGACGTTGACAGCCCCTCGGCGAAGGCCGGGTTGCGCACCCGCTCGACCGGCAGTTTGCCGAGCGCGGCATCGACCGAATCGGCGTGGTTGCCGAGCACGGCAACGATCGGGCGGGCATGCGACGACAAGACCCGCTGCGCGACGCGCGCCACCATTGGCGTACCGTCGATCGGCTCCAGCAGCTTGTTTGGCCCGCCCATCCGGCTCGACCTTCCGGCCGCCAGCAACAGAGCCGCAATGCGCGGGCCCGGGGGTGGCTTGCGTTCCAGCTTGGCGCCGGGCGCCGGGCTTGCCTCGGCGCGCGGCAGCGGCCGCGACGGGATCTCGGCCAAGAGGCCGCCGGCGCCCATCTGCATGATCTCGTTGGGGCCGACCGGCACGCCGGCGACCAGCCGCTCCAGCACCCAGTCGAAGCCGTTGACCTTGGGCGAGCGCGCGCACCCGGGCAGGCCCAGCACCGGCGTCTTCCCGACATGGCCGAGCAGCAAGAGATTGCCGGGATCGACCGGCATGCCGAAATGGTCGATATGCCCGCCGGCCGCGACGATTGCAGAGGGGATCACGTCGCGCCGGTCGACGATCGCCGAGGCGCCATGCACCAGCACCAGCTCGGCGCCCGCCTCGATCGCCGCGGCGATGCGCCGCGCCAGATCGGCTGAGTCGTGCGCGCAGCGTTCCTCGGAGACCAGAGGGCAGCCGAGCGCGGCGAGACGCTGCCCGGTCACCTCGCTTGTCTTGTCGAGAATGGTTTCCTTGAACCCGGGCAGCCGGGTCTGGATCAGCGCGACCCGGCGCGGCACGAACGCGGCGACGCGCAACAGCGGGCCGCCTGCTGCGGCGAAGGATGCGGCGGCCTCGACCGCCGATTGCGGCACCGCAAACGGGATGATCTTGACCGTCGCGACCATCTGGCGCGGCTCGACCGAGGCAAACGGCGGCAGGGTCCCCAAGGTCACCGCCTCATCGACCAAATTCAGCCGGTCGAGCCGGTCGCGGTCGACGACGAGGAGGCCGCGCGCCTCGGCGAACAGGTTTGCCCGGCCGGTGAACGCCGGCGCCGTTGCGATGCCAACCCCGGCGGCGGCGGCGGCGACCCGGTTTGCCGCCGCGTCTTCGCGAATGTCGCCGGGATCGAGCCGGGCCGCAACGACATGGTCGAGCCCCGCGGCCTCGATCAGCGCGATATCGGCCGGCGACAGCTCCCGGCCTTTTTTCAGCACCGCGGCGTCCAGCCTGAGGCTGTGCGCCAGGATCGCGCCCTCGGCTTTGGCTAGCGGGATTTCACCGAATTTCATTGAGGCTCGTCACCCGAAGTCCCTCAGTTGTCGTCCCGGCGAAGGCCGGGACCCACTTGTCAGCCGCTCATGCGGTCGCCCGGTGGATCCCGGCCTTCGCCGGGATGACAATTGGAAGGAGCTGGTCAAATAAATTTCCCGGTCGACATGCTCATGCCGCCTCGGCGGCGCCGGCCTGGCCGTCGCCCTTGCGCAGCACCTGGGTCATCTCGGCGAGGATCGAGACCGCGATCTCGGCCTGCGACACCGCGCCGATCGGCAGCCCGATCGGGCCGCGGATGCGGGCGAAGTCGGGCTCGCCGAACCCCAGTTCGGTCAGGCGGCGCAGACGCGCGGCATGGGTCCGCTTCGAGCCGAGCGCGCCGATATAAAAGCACTCCGAGCGCAGGGCCACGGCGAGCGCCGGATCGTCGAGCTTGGGGTCGTGCGTCAGGGTCACCACCGCCGAGCGATGATCGGGCTTCAGCCGCTCCAGCGCCTCGTCGGGCCAATCGGTGGTCAACTCGACCCCGGGAAAGCGCGCCTCCGTGGCGAAGGACTGGCGCGGGTCGATGACGACAGCGCGATATCCGGTCAGCGCCAGCATCTGGGTCAGCGGCTGAGCGATATGTACCGCGCCGACCACGAAACAGCGCATCGGCGGGCTGAACACCTGAACGAAGACGCAGCCTGCTGCGGTTTCCAGCGTGATATTGCGGTCGGCGCGCAGCGCGTCGCGCATCGCCGCGCGCTGTGCCTCGTCGAGCGCGATCTCGCCGTCGAACCGGTCGCCGTCGAGCAGCAATTGCCAGCCGCTCGTCAAATTGGTGGCGAGCGCGACCGAACGGGCCTCGCGTCCGGCGGCGATGACCCTCTCGAGGTATTGCGCCCTCATTCGACGCGCTCGACAAAGATCTCGATCTTTCCGCCGCAGGCCAGACCGACCTCCCAGGCCTGGTCGTCGGTGATACCGAAATCGAGGAGGCGCGGCTTGCCGTCGCGGATCACCTCCTGCGCCTCGCCGACGACCGCGCCTTCGACGCAGCCGCCCGACACCGAGCCGACAAAGGCGCCGCTATCGGCAACCGCAAGCTTGGCGCCGGCCGGGCGCGGCGAGGAGCCCCAGGTCTTGACCACGGTCGCCAACGCGACGCCCTGCCCCGCCTTGCGCCAAGCCGCCGCCTGTTCGAGGATTTCCGCCGTGTCGCTCATATTTCTCGCACTCCATAGCGTTCTTGCGCCATCGCCGCGGCGCTCTGCCGCTGCGCCGCCGCGCTGATCACCGCAACGAGGGTTTCCAGGCTTTCCAGATTATGCACCGGCCGGAACTCGTCGACATAGGGAAGCATCGCCTTCATCCCCAGAGATCTTGGTTCGAACCCCTCGTAGCGCAACAGCGGGTTGAGCCAAATCAGGCGGCGGCACGAGCGGTGCAGCCGGTCCATCTCATGCGCGAGCCCGGTGCCGGCGTCGCGGTCGAGCCCGTCGGTGATCAACAGCACGACCGCGCCCTGCCCGAGCACCCGGCGCGACCACAGCCGGTTGAACTCGGCGACCGAATGACCGATCCGGGTGCCGCCGGACCAGTCGACGACCGCCTCGGCGACCCGGTCGAGCGCGAGGTCGACGTCGCGATGACGCAGATAGCGGGTGATGTTGGTCAGCCGCGTGCCGAACACGAAGGTGAAGACGCGGTCGCGGTCATTGGTGATCGAATGCATGAAATGCAGGAAGACGCGGCTGTAGCGGCTCATCGAGCCGGAAATGTCGCACAGGACGACAAGCGGCGGCGGCCGGCGGCGCCGGCTCTTGCGCTTCAGTTCGATCAGGCCCCCCGAGCGCAACGCCGCGCGCAGGGTGGCGCGCATATCGGCGCGGGCGCCGCGCGGGTCGCGGGCATATCGCCGGGTCGGGATGTCCATGATCGGCAGCCGCATGCGGGCGATCGCCGCCTTGGCGCGGGCCAGCTCGTCCAATGACATCTTGTCGAAATCCATCGAGCCGAGCTGTTCCCGATCGGAGAAGGTCATCGCCGAATCGATGTCGAGTTCGGTCTCGCCGCTCTCGCGCGCCTCCTGGTTGGGGTGCAGCGCCTCGGCGAGCCGGCGCAGCATCTCGGTGCCCTCGTCCTGCGGCATGTCGATGTTGAGCTGGGGCAGCACCAGCGCCAGCATCTTTTTCAAGAGTTCGGGATTGCGCCAGAAGACATGGAAGGCCTGGTCGAACAGCACCCGCTGGTCGGCCCGGTTGACCAGGACCGCGTGCAATGTCCAGTAGAAGTCGCGCCGGTCGGTGATGCCCACCGCCTCGACCGCGGCGACCGCGTCGAGCACCTTGCCCGGCCCGACCGGCAGCCCCGCCGCCCGCAGGGTGCGGGCGAAATGCATCAGATTGGCGAGGAGGCGCCCGTCGGAAGAGGGTGAAGCCGAGGCTGCGATCGACAACGCTCAGGTCCCTCGGGATTGCTTCGTCGCTACGCTCCTCGCAATGACGCCGGTAGCTGTCATTGCGAGCGCAGCGAAGCAATCTCGTGCCAATTAGGCCTCGCGCGGGGCGGCGGCGATCTCGGCCTTGACCTGCTCCAGGAGCCTGGCGGCCTCGCTGCCCTGGAGGCGGGCGATGTCGTCCTGGTATTTGAGGAGGACGCCCAACGTGTCGTTGATCGCGTCAGGCGTCAGTTCGAGCGCGTCGAGCTGCATCAACGCTTCGGCCCAATCGATCGACTCGGCGATGCCGGGCAGTTTGAACAGATCCATTTTGCGCAGCTTCTGGACGAATTCGACGACCTCGCGCGACAAGGCCGCGCTCGCGCGCGGCGCCTTGCGCTTCAGGATTTCGAGCTCGCGTTCGGCGCTCGGGTAATCGACCCAATAGTAGAAGCAGCGCCGCTTCAGCGCGTCGTGGATCTCGCGCGTGCGGTTCGAGGTGATGACGACGATCGGCGGATGCTCGGCGCGGATCGTGCCGATCTCGGGGATCGTCACCTGGAAATCGGAGAGCAGTTCGAGCAGGTAGGCCTCGAACGGCTCGTCGGTGCGGTCGAGTTCGTCGATCAAGAGGACCGGGGGGCCCTCCAGCTCCGGCTCGAGCGCCTGCAATAGCGGGCGCTTGATCAGAAACCGGTCCGAAAAGATCGTGCTCTCAATCTCGCTGCGCTCCTCCTCGCCCGCCTCGGCGAGGCGGATCTCGATCATCTGGCGGGCGTAATCCCATTCGTAGACCGCCGAGGCGACGTCGAGCCCCTCATAGCATTGCAGCCGAATGAGGCGCCGCTTCAGCGAAGTCGCCAGCACCTTGGCGATCTCGGTCTTGCCGACCCCGGCCTCGCCTTCGAGAAACAGCGGCCGCTTCAGATGCAACGCGAGGTGCACCGCCGTCGCCAGAGAGCGGTCGGCGACGTAATCGGCGCTGCCGAGCAGATCGAGGGTATCCCCGACGGAGACAGGCAGGGCGGTCATCATGGGCGGTTGCGCATCCAAATCAGATCCCGATCGCAACAAAATCCCTCTCCCGACGGGAGAGGGAGGAACGAGCAACGCGAACCGGGCGGGCCCCGGCGCGCATTCTGCGGACGCAAGATATCTAATCCCTCCGCCGCAGCCGCGCCACCCCGGCTTTCGCTTCCCTGCCGGTTGCCTACATGAGAATGTCGCGACCCTTCTGTGTCATCCCGGCGAAGGCCGGGATCCACCGTGCAACGGCCGTGGCGCTCCGAAATGGATCCCGGCCTTCGCCGGGATGACAATTAGTGCTTACCGCGCCAGCAATTCGCGCACCGCATCGTCGATGAACCGCGCATCCTCGGGGTTCAGCACCGGGTTGCCGGCGCGGTGGCCCCAGATCGATGGGATCGGCCGCAGCTCGGCCCGGGGCATCCGCACAACCTCGCGCCGGTTGTCCTCGACGGTGAAATAAAGGTCGGTCTCGCACGGCATCACCATCGCGTCGGCGGTGATCGCGCCGAGCGCCTTGCCGAGATCGCCCTCGTAAAGCTCGTTGGCGCTGATATCGGCGTGCTGCCAGGTCCACAGCATGGCCAGGAGGTCGTTGGCGTCGCGGCGGCGGAAATTTCCCTCCCAGCCGGCGACCAGGAAATCCTCGAGCGAGGAATAGCCGACCTTGCGCCACACCTCCTCGCGGTAGAAGGCCTGGCTCAACCCCCAGCCGGCATAGACCCGGCCCATCGCCTGGAAGCCGCGGACCGGCGGGGTGGCGAACCAGCCGTCCTGCCACGCCGGGTCGGCGGTCAGCGCCGTCCGCACCCCTTCGAGAAACACGAAATTGTGCGGCGACGTGCGGGCCGAGCCGCAGATCGGGGCGATCCGCTCGACCCGGTCGGGGAAGAGGGCGCCCCAGTGGAACGCCTGCTGCGCACCCATCGAAAACCCGTAGACCAGCCTCACCCGCTCGATGCCGAACACCTCCGCCAGCAGGCGCTGCTGCACCCGGACCATGTCGGTCATCGTGAAATGCGGGTAGCGGGCGCGGTCGAACGGCGGCGGCGTGTTGCTCGGGCTCGACGACAGCCCGTTGCCGAACTTGTTCATGATGACGATGAAATATTTCGTCGGATCGAGCGGCTTCCCCGGCGCGATCTGCCATTCCAGATCGTAATGCTGGGCACCGAACGATGTTGGATAGACGATGACGTTCGCCTTCGCCGCATCGAGCGTGCCGTGGGTCCTGTAGGCGAGCCGCGCCTTCCGATAGGTCAGCCCCGATTGCAGCACCACATCGCCGGCCTCGAAGATCTGGTAGTCGGTCATCGCTATCGCCCCTTCGAAGGACCTTGAGCGGGCCTGACCCACGCGTTTGCGTCTCGCGGAGTGACTGCAATCGTACGTTGAGCATCAACTTTGGCGGCACCTGATCTATCAGGCTGAGATCAGGTCATTTCCTACTTTAGGTTGCATAAGGTGCGGCATCGGCGACGGGGTTGGCGCGGGCGACCCAAACCTCGAAGGCGTCTCGAATGCCCCTTGTAGCAAACCAATAAGGCAATATTACGGTTGTTCGCGGCGCTAGAAGACCTTCACCTTTGCCTCGCGCCTATCGGCACCCACATTTGGTCAGCCGCGACTCCAGCACCACATCACCGACCTCGAAGATCTGGTAGTCGGTCATCGTCGCACCCTAAATCGCCGCGATCCCAAGAACGAATCATTAACGTCCTTTATGATACGCATCATGATGATACGCATCATGGGAGCCTTTGCTGGTACGGCCCGGCTCAACATTTGGTGGTTCTGCAAACCCCTCTAGCGGCCGTCATCCCGCTGGCCTGCGCAAATGCAGGGGGATGTTCGCCGGTGGAAACGGCCAACAGCGCGTCGCGTTATCACCCCAGAGAAGCCAAATGCTAAGGAAGGTTTCTCGATATGGCTCTACCAATTGCACCGCTTGAAGATCTTTCAGCGGAAGCTTGCCGTTGTCGGTTGGAAAATTGACGTAGACCAGTAGATGCGGATTTTGGCCGTAATGCTTCGCGGATTTCCGTTTTATAGCAGTAGAAATTGCGCTTGGAGCTGCAGCTATCGCTTCATCAGGATCATAGTGCTTTAATCCTGCAGTTAGACCCGAAGCAACACGCTGCGCAGCTTCTCGATATTCATCCCCTCGACGACGCCCCTCATGGTCTGCCTCGGTTAGCTCGAATTGCTCGATCGTGCCATCGAGCCGGATTTTGAAGTCCGGGAACTCGGTTGCCGGGTCTTCTAGCCGCACTTCGCACACCCGCCTTTGGCCACGGATTATCGCAAATTTTGCGCCTGCCCATGCCTCTCTGAGTGATTTCAGTGCAGGTTTTCTAAAAAGAAGATCGCCTGGGATGTGGCCCGGGATCGCGTCCATTCTCGCTTGCACGTCTTTCAGGAACTCTTCTGGAAGCCACCAGCGCTCATGCCATTCGGAAGGCGGCGTAGGTAGTTCGTTCGGTACCGACACAGTGCGCCTCATTATCAACGCGAGTGGACCTCATTCTGCGCGCGGCGAAGAAGCTCCTCAATCAAAAGCTGGACGCCTGCATCAACCGTATTTAAAGGGTACTGGTAGCAATAGTTGTTCATCCAAGAAAGTAACGCATTGGCATCTGTGCTGCGTAAAAAATCCAGTTTGGTTGTTATGTTTGAGAAAATATTAGCCTCAGAGACTGCGCCGAGGACCCATGCGTGTTGACCGATAGAACCGCCTGAGGCTTCATTGGCTGTCCATGCACCACAACTCTCTCCCCCAATACCGAAGCGCGTCACTAATGCCTGGGCGGCATCAGCTACGATGAGCGGCAGGAGCAAGCCGACAAATATGCGGGTGGCGAGCGAATGCATGCGACAACGCGGGGATGAAGCAAGTTGGGATGATAAAGCAAATTCGACAGACGCGCGCCGATTTTCCGACCGTAGGGCGGATGGAGCGCAGCGAAACCCGCCACTCGGGTCGGCCAGCGCCGCGGCGGGTTATGCTTCGCTCACCCGCCCTACACCGATTCCACGCCGGCCGCTCAGGCCCGCACCAGCGGCTTGTAGCGGATGCGGTGCGGCTGGTCGGCGGTGGCGCCGAGGCGGCGGTGGCGGTCGGCCTCGTAATCGGCGTAATCGCCCTCAGCACGGGAATGGCTTCGGGCCGGCTTCGAGGGCGCGGCGCACGCCGTCAGGGTCGTGTGCTATCACAAGGAGATAAGCGCGAGCGGGCTGATCGGGCTCCGAGCGCCCCTGCTCCCAATCGCGCAGCGTCCCGATCGGGATGTGATCGCGCGCCGCAAATTCTTCCTGCGTCAGGCCGAGCGCTCGCCGCAATATTCGCGCCCGCGGCACCCGCTTCATGCGGGCGAGGCGTTCCTCGGTGAGCGGCTGCGCATCCGGATCGGCGAGGGAAGCGGCATGGACATCCTCCTGCGTCAGCGCGTCGAGGCGGCTCCAATCATGCTTCGCGGTTTTCTTCATGATACTTTCGTCGCTCATAGGCTTCTGCCTTGCGGGGGTTGAAGTATCAATCGACCGTAGGGCGGGTGGAGCGCAGCGAAACCCGCCACTCGGGTCGGCCAGCGCCGCGGCGGGTTAT
>CAYMRQ010000024.1:0-32891 GCA_964392845.1 uncultured Rhizobium sp. | reverse complement strand
GCGTGGCTCCGGGCTGCGGCACTTCCCGGCCGACACACACCTCGTTGACTGGCTCGCCGAGAAGGGCATCGCCTGCGACGTCATCACCGACCACGATCTCGACCGCGAGGGCGCCACGCTATTGCAGTCGTACCGCGCGGTGGTGACCGGGTCGCACCCGGAGTACCACACGCCGAACACGCTGAACGCGCTGCAGGACTACGTCGGGAACGGCGGCCGCCTCGCCTATCTCGGCGGCAACGGGTTCTACTGGCGGATCGCCACCAGCGAGGCGCTACCCGATGTCGTGGAGGTGCGCCGCGCCGAGGGCGGCATTCGCGCCTGGGCAGCCGAGCCTGGCGAGTATTTCCACGCGCTCGACGGTGGCTACGGCGGGTTGTGGCGGCGCAACGGCCGACCGCCGCAAATGTTGTGCGGCGTCGGCTTCTCGGCCCAGGGCCTGTTCGAGGGCTCCTACTACCGCCGCATGCCGGACGCCGCCGACCCGCGCGCCGCATGGATCTTCGACGGGATCGAAGGCGACATCATCGGCGATTTCGGGCTGTCCGGCGGCGGCGCGGCCGGGTTCGAACTCGACCGCGCCGATTTCGCGCTCGGCACGCCTCCCAACGCGCTGATCCTGGCCCGCTCCGAGGGCCACCAGAGACACTTCGTCGTGGTGCCAGAGGAAATGCTGACGCACGTGACGACGGTCACCGGCGAGCGGCCGAAAGCCCTGATCCGCGCCGAAATCGTCTATTTCGAGACGGTTGCCGGCGGCGCCGTATTCTCAACCGGCTCGATCACCTTCTGCGGCAGCCTGTCCCACAACAATTACGACAACAAAATCTCCCGCCTCCTGGAAAACGTGCTGCGCCGCTTCGCCCAATAAGCACGGTCAGCGCGGGCGGCGGGCAACGCATGCCGCTCTCACTTTTTCAGGTTCAGAGGCCGAGGCGCCAGCCGACGCCAGCGATGACCTATCCGGGACACGCCGTGTCACGCGAAACGCGTCCTGGCCCAGCCAGTCTCGAACGGAACGCTCATCAGCGGCTCAGACCGCTTGTGGCGGAACATCCAGGCTCCATCCACTCGCGCGTAAGTTTCGTGATCGATGCCGGCGCGCCACATCGCCTGATTTCCGGCGGCCACCGTGCAAGGCATGAATAGGTACCACCGGGCTCGCGCCGTATCGCCTTCCACCTCGATGTGGCCATTCAGGCTGTAATGGATCGCGAAGGAGAAAATTCCCGAGGCCCCCCGGAAGAAGCCCCGGATCGCCTCGCGCCCTTCGAACCGGCCCAGGGCGGGGCTTTCCCATACCGCGTCCTCGGTAAATAACGCCGCGATCCCGTCGGAATCGTACTGGCTGTCACACAAGGCGGCGTAGCGCGCTTTAAGGTTGCGGATCGCCTCCGCGTCCTCCAGGGCCTGTAGCCGCTGCTCCATCCGTTCGAGCCGTGCCGGATCAGATCGATTGTCTTGCGCCATCTTCTCGTGCCCACTGTTCAAGGCGACGTTCCTTCGGCACGGCCGCCCGGTCAACGGGAATATCCCGCTCGCAGGCGTCGGCGGCATCGCGCGTACTCCTCGGGCTCATAGAGCGGGTAGCCGCCCAGGTGCGGTCCCATGAGATGCTGGCTTCGGACCTGCGCCGAGAATTTCGTTTCGACGGATCGAAGTGTAGACCGCCGATCATCCCGCCGGCAAAGCGCCCACCGTGCAACCGGCCGCACTCTGTGGCAGCTTCGAACCGGCGGACTTATCGGGCGGGAGGGCGACGATGGAAGCGGGATATCTGGGCGTCGGCAACATGGGGCAACCCATGGCGGAGAAGCTGCTGGATGGCGGACACGGCCTGACGGTGTTCGACATCAGCGAGGTGGCGATGCAGCCGCTGCTCGAACGCCAGGCCCGGCGAGCCACCTCGCCCAAGGATCTCGCAGATCGATGTGAGATCGTGTTCGTCTCCCTGCCGACGCTGGCCGCGTTCCGCACCGTGGCGTTCGGGCGGGAAGGCCTAGCCAACGGCAAAGCCATGAAGCTCCTGGTCAACACCTGCACCGTTGGCGTGCCGTTCGTAAAGGAGATTGAACAGACGATGGCGGCTCAGGGTGTGACGGTGGTTGATTGCCCGATCTCCGGAGGGCCGCCGGGGGCGCGGGCGGGCACGCTGTCCGTCATGGTCTCGGGCGATCCGGCCGCGGTCGAGCGGATCCGGCCGATGATCTCGCTGTGGGGCGGCACCTTGACCGTGGCGGGCGACAAGCCGGGCGCCGCGCAGGTGCTGAAGCTGACCAACAATATCCTGTCGGCGGTTGCCCTGGCGGCAACGGCGGAGGCATTCGTGATGGGCGCCAAAGGCGGGCTCGACCCCGAGGTGATGCTGGCGGCGATCAACGCAGGCAGCGGGCGCAACAGCGCGACCGAGGCAAAATTCCCCGCTGCGGTGCTGACGCGCAGCTTCGATTACGGCGCCGAGATGCATATCCTGATGAAGGATATCGACCTCGCCATCGCGCAGGGCGAGGAGCTTGGCGTGCCGATGTGGGTCTGTGAGGCGGCGCGGCTCGTGTTCAAGCACGCGATGCACAAGGGCGCCGCGAGGGAAGATCTGACGGCGATCGTGAAATACGTCGAACGCGACGCCGGCTTTGAGCTGCCAAAGACGCGCTAGATTGCCACTCACGGCATTCAATGGATCATGAAGCCGCCGTCGACTACCAGGTCGTGGCCTTGAATGAACTGACCTTGCGAGGTGGCCAGGAACGCGATCGCCTCGGCGATTTCCTCCGGTCTGCCGGGTCGGCGCAACGGAACCTCACCGAGCAGCAGATCGCGCATTTCCGGATCGGCCTTCCAACCGTCGAGATTGAACCGGGTCGCGATCGGCCCCGGGCTGACCGAGTTCGCCAGGATGTTGCTGGCCGAGAGTTCGTAGGCCATCGAGCGCGTGAGATGGATCAGCGCGGCCAATCCGTATAGCGCGACGCGTGGCCCCGTCACGGTGCCGAATTGGCTCGCGACATGGATGATTCTGCCGCCGCCTTGCGCGCGCATGATCGGCACACCGCCTGGCTGGCGAAAAAGGGCGCGGCGAGGTTGACCGCGATCAGCCGGTCGAATTCGGCGCGCGTGTACTCGCCACAAGGGTGCCGGATGCGTATCCCGGCATTGTTGACGAGGATGTCGATCCGGGCGAAGCGCTCGTGGCAGGCAAGAACGATGCGTTCGGCGCTGCCAGGCTGTTCGAGATCGGCGATGGCAAAATCAGCGTCGGGCGCCCCCGCCTCCCGGCAAGCGGCAACACCGGCGTGCAATTCGGCCCCGGTCCCTTCGGAGGCAAGGAATATTCGGACGCCTTTTGCGGCAAGCGCCAGCGCGGTCGCGGCACCGATCCCGCGCGACCCGCCCGTAAACCAAGGCGACCGGGCTCTCGTTTACTGTTGTCCCTGCCATCGCCAGCTCTCCAATAGCGTCGAGGATGTCCCAGCCTGAGCTTAGCTGCCCCCTAGCGGACCGCGTGGACTTTGCGTCCCGGGCAAACTCCTTCCCCAGCAGAAATCGGCGGCCGGCTCAATCGGCGAATTCGGCCTTGCGCCTCGTCATCTCGGCGAGATAGCGGCTCGGCGTTTCCATGAACGGAGTACGCTGGCGCAGCCACAACGGGTAGTCGGCGGGGCTCTGCATCCCCTGGTTTGCCGGCAAGAGCGGCCAGGTCGGCATCTGCAGCCATAGCCTCAGCATGTGCCGGCGCGTCGCGATCTCCGGCGGATCTTGGTAATCGGTGCGGCCGTGCAGGATCGTGCGATTGTTGAGGAACTGGATGTCGCCCTCGCCAATGCTCATGTCGAGGTAGAGTTCGGGCGAGGCGGCGATGCGTGCCATCTCGTCCAAAGCCTCGATCTGTGTGGGGGTCATCACCGCGTCGCCGGCCTGGACTGCGCGATAGGGATAGCTGCCCGAGACATTGCACGTAAGCTGGCCGCTCGCGCGCGAGAAGACCGCGACCCTCTTGGTCAACGGACCGGTGCCGTACCGCGCGTCGAGTTCCATGCGCCGGAACACCCACTCCCCATAGAGCGCTTCCAGAAGGTCCGGCCGTGTTTCGAGAAGCGTGTTATGGACGGCGGCGGCGCTGACGATGCGGCTGATGCCCCCGGAACGCGCCACCCGGACGCACATCAACGACACCACATCGCAATTGTCGCTGTGCATGCGTTGACCGCCGCCGGCGTGGTAGCCGCGCGCCTGCGCCTCGACATCGCTGACGTCGATGACGGAGGGGCGCCTTTCCGACGGGATGGCGTGTTAGTCTACGCAGTCCGCTGCGCGAGGATGACATGAACCCGAAGCTTGTCCCGCATCACTCGCATTGGGGTGCCTTCCACGCCGTCGTCAAAGACGGCAAGGTGGTCGGCGCCGTCCCGTTTGACTTTGACCCCGATCCCTCGCCCCTGATCGAGGGGATTGCGGACGCGGTGCACTCGCCGACGCGCATCCCCTGTCCGATGGTGCGCGCGGGCTGGCTGAAGGATGGGCGGGCGAGCGGCAAGGGCCGCGGCCGCGAACCGTTCGTGCCTGTCTCGTGGGAGCGCGCACTCGACTTGGTCGCCGGCGAGCTTGCGCGGGTGCGGCGCGAATATGGACCGGCGGTAATCATGGGCGGTTCGCAGGGCTGGTCGTCGGCCGGTCATTTTCACGAAGCGCGCGGACAGTTGCGGCGGTTCCTCGCCGCCTCAGGCGGGTTCGTCGATCAGACAAGCAACTACAGCTTCGGTACGGCGCTGACCTTTCTGCCGTATATCCTCGGGAGCGCGCAGGCTGTCACCGGGCCGCTGACCTCGTGGTCGTCGATCGCGCGGCATACCCGGCTTTTCGTGATGTTTGGCGGTGCCAATCCGAAGAACACCCAGGTCGCCAAAGGCGGATGCGCCTGGCATGGCACGAGCGGCGCGTTGGCCGCGCTCCGGCGCGCCGGGGTTCGGTGCGTCAATGTCAGCCCGATTCGCGAGGATGGACCGGACGCAGTGCGGCCCGAATGGATTTCGATCCGGCCCAATACCGATACCGCGATGATGCTGGCGCTGGCGCATACGCTGGTCGCCGAGCGCCGCCATGACGAGTCATTTCTCGCCCGCTATTGCAGCGGCTTCCGGCGCGTTCTGTCGTACCTGACGGGCGAGACGGACGGCCAGCCCAAGGACGCCGCGTGGGCGGCAACGATCACCGGCGTGCCCGCCGAGACGATCCGCAACCTGGCGCGACAGATGGCGGCGGATCGCACAATGCTGACGGCATCCTGGTCGCTGCAGCGCGCCGATCATGGCGAGCAGCCCTATTGGGCGCTGGTGCTGCTCGCCGCGTGCCTCGGCCAGATCGGATTGCCGGGCGGCGGGTTCGGCTTCGGCTATGGCTCCGGCGCGAGCCTGGCCGAGCCGCCGCTCCTCTTCCCCGGCCCGGCGATGCCGGCGCTGCCCAATCCGGCGCAGCTTGCGATACCCGCCGCCCGCATCGCGGATTGCCTGCTCAATCCCGGCGAGCGCTACGACTACGGCGGTAAGAGCGCGACCTACCCTCATATCCGGCTCGTGTATTGGGCCGGCGGCAACCCGTTCCATCACCACCAGGACCTGAACCGGCTGCGCCGTGCCTGGCAGCGCCCGGAGACGATCGTCGTGCATGAGCCATGGTGGACAGCGACGGCGCGCCGCGCTGATATCGTGCTGCCGGCGACGACCTCGCTCGAACGCAACGACATGGGCGGCTCACCGCGCGACCGGTTCGTCATTGCGATGCACAAAGCGATCGATCCGGTCGGCGAGGCGCGCAACGATTTCGACATCTTCCGCGACCTCGCCCGGCGGCTCGGCTGCGAAGAGGCGTTCACCGAGGGACGCGACGAGACAGCGTGGCTGCGTCACCTCTACGACACGTTCCGCGAGCGCGCGCAGAGCAACCTGGTGCCCGAGTTCGACACGTTCTGGGAAAAGGCGTGGGTCGAAATACCGCCGCGATTCGACGAATACGTGCTGTTTGTGGATTTTCGCGCCGATCCTGAGGCGCACAGGCTGCGCACACCGTCGGGCCGGATCGAGCTCTATTCCGACGAGATCGCCGGGTTCGGCTATGACGACTGCCCGCCGCATCCGGCCTGGATCGAACCGGCGGAATGGCTGGGCGGAAGAGCGGCGGCGCGCTTTCCGCTACATCTCGTTTCAAGCCAGCCGCGGCACAAATTGCACAGCCAGATGGATGCCGGGCCGGTCAGCGCACGGGGCAAGACCGCCGGGCGAGAGACGCTCGCGATCAACCCTGCCGATGCGCGCGAACGCGGCATCGCGGATGGCGAGGTGGTGCGCGTCTTCAACGCTCGCGGGGCGTGTTTCGCTGGCGTGGTAACTACGGATGCGGTGCGGCCGGGAGTGGTTCGGCTCTCCTGCGGCGCCTGGTATGACCCGGCGAGCGACGCCGACGATGCACCCTGCGCGCATGGCAACGCCAATGTCCTGACACGCGACCAAGGCACCTCTCGGCTGAGCCAGGGGCCGAGTTCGGCGACGGCACTGGTGGAAGTGGAGCGGTGTACGATGCCGCCCACCGTCAGGGCCTTCGCGCCGGTGCCGCTAGCCGCGGACGGCTGATCGACCTCCCACAGCTTCTCCTATACATACAACATGAACTAGATGTTCAATGTACTTCCTCCACTGTTCGATTTTGTAATCATGGTTGACACCCCAGGGATGACGTGGAGTAGTTACGGCTTGCGAAGTCTCGGTGCGAGCCCGCCCGTGACGCGCTGAGGCTTAACGCCGCTGCCTAGCGAGCCCAATATCGAAGGAGCCCGATCATGCCGCTTGATGTCGCCGTAGCTCCGAAGACCCTGACGTCGACGCTCTTCTACCTGAAACGCGGCGCCGAAAAGCCGGCCTATTATCGCATTGAACCGCCGCCCGGCGTGCCGCGCTCGAATGGCATCAACGATCCGCACGAGGTCACGATCGAGGACGCGCGCGGCCGTGAATCCGAGTTCACGCTCGACCGCAACGGCTTCGCCCTCATCAAGGCGCCGACCGCGGTCCCAGACTTCTATTCTCCCGAGGAGATCAAGCGCGTCTACTACCCGGAGGTCGAGCGCCTGCTGCGCGACACGCTCGGCGCCAGCCGGGTCTTCATCTTCGACCACAACGTGCGAAACGCCGATCGGCCCGGTTTGGCCGTGCCGTCGCGTCAGGTGCATAACGACCACACGGTGAACTCGGCGCCCCGCCGGGTGCGCGACCATCTCGGTGAGGACGCCGAGGAGCTGCTGAAGCACCGCTTCGGCGTCGTCAATGTGTGGCGCCCGATCCGTGGACCGGTACTGGATTCGCCGCTCGCGCTGTGCGACGCGCGAAGCTTCACCGAGGATGACCTGATCGCCAGCGATCTCGTCTACGCCCATGTCCGCGGCGAGACATCTCGGGTCGAGTATAGCCCGCGGCACCGCTGGTATTATTTTTCGGAAATGCAGACCGACGAGGTGCTGCTCATCCGGGTCCACGACAGTGCCAATGACGGCCGGGCGCGCCTGTCGTTCCACACCTCGTTCGAGAACCCGCTGACCCCCGACGCGCCGCCGCGGGAAAGCATTGAGGTGCGCACGCTGGTGTTCTTCCCGCCGGCTGGCTGACAACCTCTCTTGACCGGCGCCTTGCCCCGATCACAGCCGGGGCAAGGCCACCCTCAGGCGCGACGCGCGGCAGGTCTACTGGTCGGGCTTGCCGGAAACCAGCCGCCTTTGCAAGCGAAGGGCGACAGTTTCACGTTCACGGATGCGAGAATCGTGTCCAGTGCCGGTGTCGCGATGCGTCCGCTGACGGATAGGGGCTCAGTGGGTGTCGAAGACAGTTTGATAGGCGGCGACTTGCTCGCTTGTGGCGGCCCTTTCCGCGGCCGTGGGATGGTCCGGATCGGCCGCGGGCGGCAGGCTGCCGAACTTCATCAGTGAGGCCATCAAGAGGAGCCGGGCCTTGGTCGCGGTCAGGTTGGAGCCGCCGATGAAGGCGGGGTCGTGCAGCGGCACAAATCCCTCGGTATTGCCGCGCCCGACGCGAACCACCGGCAGCCCGCTGTAGACGGCGCGCCGCAACAGATGATGCCGCGCGTTCGAGACGTTCCTGCCGTAAGGGGTGAGCCCCTCGACGACGAAGCCGGCGAGCGGCGCCCGTTGCAGCATGTGCCCGATCAGCGCGATCAGGTCGACTTCCACTTCGGGATCGCCGCCGTCCTCATCATCCCAGTAATTCGCGTCCTTGGTGATCGCGACCTTGGGGATCGCCGTGTCGAGCAGCCCGCCATCCAGCCCCTTGAGCGCCACCTTCACGGTTTGGATGCGGGCGCCCTCCCGGCGCACGCCTTGTACCGCGGCCGGCAGGCGGGTCAGGTTGACCTCCGATCGCCAGGTGTGCTTGGCGGTCGGCAAATAGTGCAGGAGCGGCTTCCCGTCATGGCCGGCGGCGCCCAGAATGCCGCCGTGTCCGCCGGTCGCCACATAGCCGCCCGGGCGCGCATCGGCTTTCTGGACCGCGCGGGCGGCAAAGACGCGCTGCTCCTGGATGAGGACGGCGCCGACACGGTTGCGGCCCGCGTCGTCCTCCCAGACCCGCGAGGCGATGTATTCGACGCTATCGACGATGTTCTTCGGTCCGTCGTTGCTGATTAGGCCCTGCGGCCGCTGGGCGGCGTTGCCGCAGATCGGCACGGTCGTATCGACGAGAAGATTGAGCCAATAGATCGTCTCCTCGATCCGCGGGCTCCCCTCGGTCCAGATCGCGCCGTCATATTTGCCGCTCGCCAGGATCTGCTGCACCGCATTGGTCGCGCGGGCCAAGCCGGGCCGCGGCACCGAGGCGGCGAGATGCACCGGCTTGTACGGGAAGAAATCGGCGCCGCGCCGCTCCGGCGGGATGTCGCCGGTGCCAGTGGCGGTGTCGGTGCGCCGGTCGGCCGACAGACCCTTGGTATAGCCCGCGGGCGGCAGAACCCGGTAGAAGTCGATGTCGGCCTTGGCGGCGATCAGGTTGCCGGTCCCATTGTCGCCGATCTGCAGCCGATCGATCTCCTCGAAGCTGCGCGCGCCGTCGGGGAAAAATCCCTGCCGCGCCTGCGCCTCCGGGGCGCCGGCAAACGCGCATTCCTCCTCCCAGGCGGCGCCGTCCACCTGCCGCGCCATGTAGGGCAGCGGGTAGACCCCGTCCTCGGGGTGCAATTCGACCTCATAGACCGGCTTGTCGCCGGGGCTCCGCCGGTCCGCGCGCACCTCCCCGTCACTGCCGATCCAGCCGTCCGGCGCCCCGTAGAGCTCGGCGGCGTCGGCTTCGAGCGGGTGCGCGCTGAACTGCTCGACATAGACCGTGACCGGCGCCGCCAGGCGCTGCGGGCGCAATGCGTCGAACCGCGCCGGCGTGCCGTCGGGGTTGCTCAGCAGCTTCAGCCCGTACTTCGCCCGCGCCTTGTTGGAGGTGACCAGAGGCGGGGTGTTCTGAATCGTGGCGTTCGGTCCCGCGAGATGGGCGATCCGCGCTTTCCGGGTCATCAATTGCGACCTCCCTGATCACGATGTGGCGAATTCCAAGGGCGGCGAAATCAGCCGGCGAACCAGCCCCGTCGACGAGCGCCGTCGACACGTGGGCGGCATCAAAACCGATCGGGCCGATAGGGCGCGATATCGATATTGGGGGTGCGGCCGACGGCGATCTCGCCAACGAGGCGCCCCGTGGCGGGACCGAGGTTGTAGCCGCTATGGCCGTGGCCGAAGGCGAAGATCACGTTCGGGTGGCGCGGGGCGCGGCCAATCACCGGAAGGTAGTCCGGGGTCACCGGACGACGCCCCATCCACTCAGTGCTGCCGGCATCCTTGAGCCCGGGGATCAGCGTCAGCGCCGAGCGTTTGAGCCGCTCTGCCAGCGCATATCGCGGCGGCGCATCGCGCACCGCGAATTCGGCGATGCCGCTCGCCCGCAACCCGTGCTCCATCGGCGTGAAAATGACCTTGCGCTCCTCCCACAGCGTCGAAATTTTCATCGCCACGCCGGGCTCGGGCATCATCGCGTGGTAGCCGCGTTCGGCGACGAGCGGGATGCTTGTGCCGAGCCGGGCGGCGAAGTCGCGCGACCAAACGCCGGCCGCCAGGACCACCTGATCAGCCTCTCGGCGGCCCTGGTCGGTCATGACAACTGGTTTGCCATCGCTGGCAAGCTCGATGGCGCGCACGCTTTCGCGCCGAATCTCGCCGCCCTTTTCCCGCAGCAGCGCGGCCAAAGTGGTGACCAGCCGGTGCGGGTTGACGATATGCCCGGCATTTGGCGCGTAGACCCCACGGCGCACGATCGGCCCCAGCACCGGCTCCATCTCGCGCACCTGGTCGGCGCTCAGCTCGTCGAGATGGATGCCGCGCTGGCGGCGGATCGCCAGACCGTACTGGTCCTTGTGCCAGCCCGTTTCGGTCGACCAGACGAACAGCCGGCCGCGCTTGGTGACGAGGTCCGGCGCGCCGGAATCGCGCAACAGTGTCGCGTAGGCCTCGAAGATGCCGGCGCTCAGCGCGGCGCCCGCCTGGCTGATCCGGGCCGCGTGCTCGGCCGACGCATAACTGCTGTAGCGGCGGAACCAGCCGATCAGTTCCGGCAGGTCGCGCCAGCGCAAGGACAGCGGGTGCTGCGGGTCGAGGAGCATCCGCGGCAGTTTCCAGATGAGGCCGGGGATCGCGAAATGCGCGTTGCCGCCAAGGTTGCCGGCGGCGCCGAACGACGTCGCTTCGCCCGGTCCGTCCTTGTCGAGAACGGTGACCGCGAACCCGTTCTCGCGCAGCGCCAGCGCGCAGCAGATTCCGATGATCCCGGCGCCGACAACGATGATCCGCTGCTCGGCCCCTTCGGCGCCGCTCATCGGCGACGGCTACCAGCCGACCGCGTAAGCCGTCCGGCGGAAATCGGCGCCCGCCGATTTGACGCCGCTGTTGAGGTCATGATGGATCATGCACACCGAGCCGGCCGGCCAGGCGCGGTCGGCCCACCATTTGACGTCGTGGCCACGCTCGGCGAGCGCCTCGCCGGTCTCGCGCTCGATGCGGCCTTCGAGCTGCAGCAGGTTGGGCCGGTACTCGAACGGCGCGAACGAGGACGGAAAGCTGAACGTCGCAAAGCGCGGCGCTTCGACCGCGTGCTGCGGGTTCATTCCGAACACCGCGAAATTGATCAGGCATTGCAGCATCGCCTGGGTCTGCACATCGCCGCCGGGGGTGCCGAACGGCATGACCCATTCGCCGTTCTTGACCGCCAGGGCCGGGTTCGGCGTCAGCCGGGGCCGCTTGCCCGGGGCGACCGAGCACGCATGGTCCGGCTCCGGCCGGGACTGCGAGCCGCGCGGCGACGGCACAAAGCCGAGCCCGGGGACGATCGGCGCGGTGGCGTTGCCGTCGCTCGGCGTCGCCGAGAAGGCGTTGCCCCAGCGATCGACGGCGCACAGATAGGACGTGTCGAGGACGCTCTCGTCTTCCATCAGCGACAGCCGCTCGCCGGCGAGCGTGCTGGGAAGGTTCCACGGCTTCGGCCAGCCGGCGCCTGACACGCGCCCGGGCTGCGGCAATCCGTCGGCGGCGCGGCGCGGGTCGATCATCGCCCGCCGCTCGCGGCTGTAGCCGTCATCGAGCAAGGCCGCCATCGGCACCTCGACAAAGCGCGGATCGCCGTAATAAGCCTCGCGATCGGCGGCGGCGAGCTTGATCGCCTCGACGATCTCGTGGATGTACTCCGGGGTGTTGTGGCCGTGGCGCGCGAGCACGGCGGGGTCGAGCAGGGCCAGTTCCTGCAACAGCATCGGCCCCTGGCACCACGGCCCGCAGGTCATCACCGACACATCGCCGAACTGGCCGCGCACCGCCGGCTCGATACCGACGCGGAACGACGCCAGATCGTCCTCGTCGAGGAGCCCGCCTTCCGCGCGGTGGAAGGCGAGGATGCGGCGGGCGATATCGCCGCGGTAGAATGCATCGCGCGCCGCCTGCAGCCCAGCTACCCGGCCGGCGCGCGCCTTGGCCCGCTCCTCGTCGGCGAGGAACTGCAACGTCGCGGCCAGGTCGGATTGCACGAATTTCTCGCCCAGCTCCGGCGGCCGGCCGTGCGGCAGGTAGATTTCGACGGTCGAGGGAAAGCGGCGGATCGCCTTCTCGTTGTCGCGGATGAAATTGGCCATGTGCGGATAGACCGGGAACCCATCGCGGGCGATGCGGATTGCCGGCGCCGCGACCTCGGCGAACGACATCGTGCCGTATTTTTCGAGCGCGGTGATCCACGCATCGGGCGCGGCCGGCACGACCGTGCGCAGGACGCCGACCGGGATCTTGCCGCCGTGGTGCTTTTGAAAATATTCGGCGCTCGCCTTTTTCGGCCAGCAGCCGAGGCCGCTGATCGTCACCGCCTCGCCGCGTTCGGCGAGCCAGATCAGGATCGGCGCGACGCCGCCGATGCTGACATGGATGCCCTCGAGTACGCCGGTCGCGATCCCGGCTGCGACTCCGGCGTCGATCGCGTTGCCGCCGGCCTCGAGCATCTGCAACCCGGCCTGCGCCGACATGTAATGCCCGGCCGCGACCGTATGGGTGACGCCCATCACACAGGGGCGGTTGGCGTTCTGAATGTCCATGGCACTATCCTTTGTCGCAATGGCTGTAGCGGCAGGCTCTGACGATCATAGCGCAGCCAGGCGTTCATGAAAGATCGAGTCCGGCGCGCCAACGCGTACCGCCGCCGGATCGTGGAACAGGGGCTGATGATGAAATCCTTTCGCCTCCACCCGGCTTCGGAAGGGCCGCGGCGCGAATTCAAGATCACGCTGGGGCTCCGAGCCGGCTACGGGCCGGCCGGGCGCATCTATGATCTGGAAGAGGCCGTGCGGACGGCGCATCGCTGGATGACCGGACGCGCGGCGCGTGGCGAGCCTTTTCTGTCCGGTATGTTCACCCGCGGCGAAGTCGTCTACGCCGATCCTGAAGGTGGTGCCGCAAGTCATCGCGAGCCGGTCGCCATCTTCACCGGCGAGGTTCTTCCGCAATACGCCGGCGATCTCGATGACCGCACCGTACGAGAGCTTCTCGACGAACTGGCCGGCGAGATGGGCCGCGCCCTTGAGCAGGAGGAAATACACATCGCTTACAGCGGTCGAACCTGGACGCTAACCGCCGAACTCTAGATCGGCCCACACGCCGATATGATCGGATGGCCACAATGACGGGTCTTCCGGACTCGGTTGATTGAAGCAAACGCCAGCGGCAACAATCCGGATCGCACCGGCGACCCAAATATAATCGATGCAGCGATCCATCCGCGCCCGGTCGGGATGCGACACCGAACCATCGCTGTCCGCGAGCGGCGTGAACGCGGTAGGCTCCGTCTGTGTCGGGCGGAACCGGGTCGCCATCAGCGTGGCGGAGGGTGCGTCAAGGGTCGCGTTGAAGTCGCCGCAGACGATGGATGCCGTGACGTCGTCGCGTGTATCGATCCACGCCAGCAATTGCTGGACTTGAAACAGGCGCAGCGAATCGTCACCGCGCGACATGTAGAGGTGCGTCACATAAACATCGAAGGCCATGCTGTCGATGAGAACCCGCGCTACCAGCGCCACGATGTCTTTCGCCTGGTAGTCGAAGTTCCCGGTCTCGACGATGCCGAAGCGGGTGAGCAAAGCCTCGCCCTCGACCTTTGACAGGCCATTGACGCGGGTTTGCTGCACCAGATTGTATTCGATGCCGGTCAGGGCCGTCGCGGCGTTGCGCAGGCCGCGTGCCGACTGGAGCGGGATGCATACCTCGTTGAACGCCCGAGCTTTGGCAAGTAACCTCTGAGTAACCCCTAGAGCGAAAATCATCCCCGATTTGAGAGTGCCGAAACCGGCAGAGTCCCGGCCCCTGTGACGGCAAAGCGCTGGGAGCACGCGGCTGTGATCGACGCCATGCAGCAGCGGCTGGACCGTGCGCCCAAGGCCATTGCGCATCCGCCGCGCGACCGTCGAGCACCCGTTTGGGACGATCAAGGCGTGGATGGGCGATCCGGCGGGCCTTCCGATCGGGACAAACCTCTGAATCCCTTGAAAGATAAAGGTCATTAGTGGTTAATCAATCTCAAGTAGAATATCCGAGCGCGACACCGATTGCTAGACGGTCAGTGGTTGACTTGATCGTTACCGGCCCGCGCAGTAGGTTGACGACGATCATGATGAAACTGCTCCGCCGTTCTTTAGCGCTTTTGATCGTGGCCGCCTATATCGGCGCCGCGACCCTTGCGCCCATGATCTATGCGGATAGCCCCGACATGAGCCAGGGGGCGATGCATATGACGGATGACGGGCAGGACGGCAAAATGCCCTGCAAGGGCATGGTGCATGGCTGCGTCACGGATCTCGGCTGCATTTTCCTGGTTGCAGCGCTGCTGCCGGATTTAAGGCCATTCACCGTGACCGCGTGGTCGCCGGTGAGTTATGACAACCCGTCCGACGCCTTGCACGGGCGTACGATCGAGCCCGCTTTAGGCCCTCCTATCTCCCTCGCCTGAACCGCAGCGCACCGACCTCGCGTCGGTGCCCTCCTCTCTCGCCGAACCAGTCGCGTCCTGATACCGCCTGCGCGTGAGCGCGCCGGGTCGGGGTCCATGGGCTTAAGCGAGTTACCTGGCGCGCGAGCATCAACGCTCGGCGTCGGTCCAGGCAAATGGCGATCCACGCAACCCGTGGCTGCCAAGGGAAAGATTTAATCATGACTTCGCTTCGCTGTACCGCGCGCAACCTTACCGGCGCCTTCATCTTCATGGCCTC
The DNA here is from genome assembly GCA_964392845.1 of uncultured Rhizobium sp. Lineage (GTDB taxonomy): Bacteria > Pseudomonadota > Alphaproteobacteria > ATCC43930 > CGMCC-115725 > DATARH01. The sequence continues at coordinate 18,065 of CAYMRQ010000024.1, read as the reverse complement.
GGTGCTCAGGGCCCAAGGTGCAAGGCGAGGCCGGCACCGTGCGGGGCACGGTCATCTATGAGGCGGCAAAATAAGATGCGGCGCCCCCTCTCCCGCTCCTCACTGGTTCCAGGGCTCGCGCTCGCGGCTCTGGCAGTTCTTATCCTGGCAGGACCCGCGCACGCTGACGCGCCGGTCTCCGCCGCAGCGCCGGGCGCCACACTCGAGGAGGTACTGGCGATCGCGCGGCGCCTCAGTCCCGAGCTCGCAGCACGGGTGCTCGACACCGAAGCCGCGCAGGCGCGGGTGACGATCGCGGGCGCCCTGCCCGATCCAACCGTCCGCGTCACCTCGGATGAAATCGACCGGATCAGCGGGCCGCGGCAGAACAAGATGATCTATAGCTTCGAACAGGAATTTCCGCTGTGGCGCAAGCGGGATCTGCGCAGCGCGCAAGCCGCGGCCCAGGTCGATCGCGCGCGCGCCGATGCGCGCCAGACCGAGGCCGAGCTGATCGAGAAGGTCAAGATCGCCTTCGCGCAATACTACCAGGCCGATCAGGCGATCCGCTCGACCCAGGATCTGCATCGGGTGGTACATGACATCGCGCGCGTGGCCCGAGACCGCTATGCCCAGGGACGCGGCGGGCAAACCGAAGTCTACAAGGCGGAACTCGAAAACACGCGCATCGCGACCGAGATTGCCCGCCTCGAAGCGACGCGCCAAATGGCGGCGGCGCGGCTCAACGCTTTGCTCGCACGGCCGATCGATGCGCCGCTGGCAAAACCCTCGCGCCTGCGGCAGCCGCCGCCATCAGCCACGCTCGCAGCTGCCGCGCTGATGCAAAGGGCGCGGGCCGCTAATCCGTCGCTCGCTGGCGGGGGCGCCCAGGTTGTGGCGGCCGCAGCCGGCCGGGATCTCGCCGACCGAAGCTGGTATCCCGACATCACCCTCGGCGCTGGCGCCATCGACCGCGGCAGTAACGGGCCGCCCGGCTACATGGCGACGATCGGGGTACGCGTGCCGCTGCAATGGGATCTGCACGGCGCGCAACAGCGCGAGGCGAGCGCCCAATTGAGTGCCGCGCAGGCGCGGCGGCAGGCGCTCGAGCTGCAGATCCAGAGCGATCTCGGTGAAGCACTGGCCGCCCTCGCCGGCGCGCAGCGTCTCGCCGCGCTGATCGCCAAGCAGCAGGTGCCGCAGACGCAAGCGCTCTTGCGCGCGGGCACGGTCGCTTACGGGTTGGGCAAGGCCGAACTCGCCGATGTGCTGCGGGCCGAACACGATCTCGCCGATCTACGCGTTCAGCTGCTCAACGCCGAGTTCGATCAGCGACGCCAGCTCGCCGCGATCGAGCGCCTGATCGGAGGCGATCTATGAGGCCGCTTCGCATCCAGAGGCTCGCTCTTGCGGCGCTCATCGGCGCCGCGCTCGCTGGCAGCTATGGGCTCGCCCGCCAGCAGATCACGCTCGACCGGCCGGCGCACGCCGCCGAGCGCACGCCGCTTTACTACCAGGATCCGAGCGGCAAACCCGAATACTCGCCCACGCCGAAAAAGGATTCCGCCGGTCGCGATTATGTGCCGGTCTATGGGGAACCCGGTGAGCCATCGGCGAAACCACCAGCGCAACCAGCCGCACCGAAGGGGGAACGCAAAATCCTCTACTACCGAAATCCGATGGGCCTCCCCGACACGTCGCCGGTGCCGAAGAAAGACTCGATGAGCATGGATTACATCCCGGTCTATGCCGGCGAAGGCGACGCGCCCGGCACCGTCACCGTCAGTCCCGAGCGCATCCAGACCTTGGGCGTGCGCACCGAAGCGGCTTCCTTGCGCAGCATGGCGCGCACGGTGCGCGCGATCGGCACCGTCGCGGCGGACGAGCGACGCATAGGAGTCGTCAATCCAAAGTTCGAGGGCTGGATCGAGCAATTGCTTGTGAACACGACCGGGCAGCCAGTCCGGCGCGGCGAGGGGTTGGCCGAAATCTATAGCCCCGATCTGGTGCTCGCACAGCAGGAGTACCTTGTCGCCCGGAATGCGGCAGCCACGATGGCGCACGCCGATCCTATGGCTCGCGACAACGCACGAGCTATTGTCGAAGCCGCTCTCTCGCGGCTCAGAAATTGGGACATCTCGGCTGACCAGCTCGCCCGGCTGCAACGCACCGGCGTGGCGACCCGCACGCTCACGCTGAGCGCGCCGATCGGCGGCGTCGTCATGGAGAAGCCGGCCATACAGGGTATGCATTTCGCAGCCGGCGACATGCTCTACCGGATTACCGATCTCTCTACCGTTTGGCTGATGGCCGACGTGTTCGAGCAGGACCTTGCGCAGATTCGACCCGGACAGGCGGCGACGATCACGATCCAAGCATATCCTGGCCGAACCGTCTCCGGGCGCGTCGCTTTCGTCTATCCGACCGTCAACGCGCAAACCCGCACGGCGAAGGTGCGGGTCGAGGTTCCCAACCCCGATTTGCTGCTCAAGGTCGATATGTATGCGACCGTCGAAATCGCGGCCCCACTCTATGCCGCGCCCATCCTGGCTATCCCGGACTCGGCGGTCCTCGATACCGGCACCACTCAGACTGTGCTCGTCGATCGCGGCGAAGGGCGGTTCGAGCCGCGTGCGGTAAAGCTCGGCCCGAAAGCCGATGGATATGTCGCCGTGCTCGACGGGGTGGCCGAAGGCGAAAAAATCGTTGTCGGTGCCAATTTCCTGATCGACGCCGAGAGCAATCTGCGCGCCGCATTGCAGATCTTCGCCGCCCCGCAGGGCCAGGGGAAATCGCCGTGATCGCCAGTATCATCCGCTGGTCAACTCGCAACACCTTCCTGGTGTTGCTGGCGACCGCTTTCATTACGCTCGCGGGCATTTACGCCGTCTGGCACACGGCGCTCGACGCCATTCCCGACCTCTCGGATACGCAAGTCATCGTCTACACGGAATATTCCGGCCAAGCGCCACAAGTCATCGAGGATCAGGTCACCTATCCGCTGACGACAGCTCTGCTCGCGGTGCCGCGCTCGAAAGTGGTGCGCGGCTTTTCGTTCTTCGGCGTGTCGTTCGTCTATGTCGTGTTCGAGGACGGCACCGACCTCTATTGGGCGCGCTCGCGTGTTCTCGAATATCTGAACTTCGCCGCGAAGCGATTGCCTGCCGGGGTCACGCCTTCCCTTGGACCTGACGCGACCGGGGTGGGGTGGGTGTATCAATATGTTGTTCTCGGTGCTGAGCGGACGCTTGCAGAGCTGCGCACGATCCAGGATTGGTATCTGCGCTATCAGCTCACCAAGGCCGAGGGCGTCGCCGAGGTCGCGAGCGTCGGCGGTTTCGTCCAGCAATATCAGGTCGTCGTCGATCCACAAAAGCTGCAAGCCTACGGCCTCTCGCTCGGACAGCTCACGACCGCCATCCGCGCGAGCAACCGCGATGTCGGCGGTCGCGTCGTTGAGATGGCCGAGACCGAATACATGGTGCGCGGTCGAGGCTATCTGCGGAACATCGGCGATCTTGAGCTGATCGTGCTCAAGATGCAGGGCGGCACGCCCGTGTTGCTGCGGGATGTAGCCCGGATTGAACTCGGACCGGAGGAACGACGCGGGATCGCCGAACTCAACGGCACCGGCGAGGTCGTCAGCGGCATCGCGCTGCAACGTGACGGGCAAAACGCCCTCAGGGTCATCGATAGCGTCAAGCAGAAGCTCGCCGAGATCGCCCCGTCGCTACCACAGGGCGTCAGGGTCGAGACGGTCTACGACCGCTCGGATCTCATCCATCGCGCCATCGACACCCTAAAACACACGCTGGCCGAAGAAAGCGTCATTATCGCCCTGATCTGCGTGGTCTTCCTCCTGCATGTCCGCAGTGCGCTTGTAGCGATCGTCATGCTCCCGGTCGGGGTGCTGATCGCGATGGGCCTGCTCAACGTGCTCGGCCTCAGTTCCAACATCATGAGCCTTGGGGGCATCGCGATTGCCCTCGGTGCGATGGTGGACGCCGCGATCGTGATGATCGAGAACGCGCACAAGCATTTGGAGCGCGCCGCACCGGAGACGCCCCGCGCGACCATCGTGACGACAGCCGCCCTTGAAGTCGGACCGGCGCTGTTTTTCAGCCTCGCCATCATCACCGTGTCGTTCCTGCCGGTCTTCACGCTGGAGGCCCAGGAAGGTCGGCTGTTCCGGCCTTTGGCCTTTACCAAGACCTTCGCGATGGCGGGCGGCGCGCTGCTGTCGATCACGCTGGTGCCGGTCCTGATGCATTTGTTCATTCGCGGACGCATCTTCCCCGAGTCCCGAAACCCGCTAAACCGGCTGCTGATCTGGCTCTACCGCCCCGCTATGGCGGTCGTGCTCCGCGCCAAACTGGCGATCATCATCATCGCCGTGCTCGTCCTTGCGGCAACGATCATCCCGTTCAATCGGCTCGGCTCGGAGTTCATGCCGACCCTGAACGAAGGCACGCTGATGTATATGCCGGTGAGCGTGCCCGGCATGTCCGTCACGAAGGCGGCGGAGCTGCTGCAAACCCAGGACCGGATCATCAAGACGTTTCCCGAGGTCGCGAGCGTCTTCGGCAAGTCCGGGCGCGCGGCCACGGCGACGGACCCGGCACCGATCGAGATGTTCGAGACCATCATCAACCTCAAGCCCGAAGCCGAATGGCGTCCGGGTGTGACGGTCGATTCTCTGGTCGCCGAGATGGACAAGGCGCTGCAATTTCCCGGCATCAGCAACGCTTGGACGATGCCGATCAAGGCGCGCATCGACATGCTCTCGACCGGCATCCGCACGCCGATAGGGGTCAAGATATACGGACCGGACCTCGCCGGGATCGACCGTCTGTCACGCGAGATCGAGGCCGTCGCGCGACAGGTGCCGGGCACCAGCAGTGCTTATGCTGAGCGCATCCAGAACGGCTACTACCTGGAAATCACGCCGGATCGGGCGGCACTCGCCCGCTATGGCCTCACCGTTGGCGACATGCAGGAGACGATCGCGACCGCACTCGGCGGTGAGCCGGTCACCACCACCGTAGAAGGCCGCGAGCGCTACACCGTCAACGTGCGATATTTGCGCGGCCTACGGACCGATCCCGAGGCAATCGCCACGCGCGTGCTTGTTCAGGCCGCAGACGGGCCAGCCGTGCCTCTCGGCCAAGTGGCGAAGGTGCAGCCCGTCCAAGGCCCGCCGATGATCCGCACCGAAAACGCTCAGCTCGTGAATTACCTCTACATCGACATGCACGACCGCGACATCGGCGGATACGTCGCCGAGGCACAGCAGGCAATTGCGCGTCAGGTACAGATACCGCCCGGCTATCGCCTCGAATGGAGCGGCCAGTTCGAGTATCTGGCAAGGGCGAAGGCCAAGCTACAGATCGTTGTCCCGATCACCCTCGTCATCATTTTCGTCCTGCTTTACCTGAACTTCGGAACCCTGACCGAGACGCTGATCGTGATGCTCTCGGTGCCGTTTGCTCTGGTCGGCGGCGTGTGGCTGATGGCCTTCATGCACTTCAACATGAGCGTCGCTGTCGCTGTCGGCTTCATCGCGCTCGCCGGGGTCGCCGCCGAAACCGGCGTCGTCATGCTGATCTATCTCGATCTGGCGCTTCGCGAGAGGCGCACGCGCTGCGAGGCCGAAGGGCGCTCCTTCACACGCGACGATCTGCGCGATGCGATCATTGCAGGGGCCGTCCTGCGGGTCCGCCCGTTGATGATGACCGTCTCGGCAATCATCGGGGGATTGCTGCCGATCCTGTGGGCCAGCGGCACCGGAGCCGAGCTGATGCAGCGCATTGCCGTCCCGATGATCGGCGGCATGGTGTCTTCAACGGTGCTCACGCTGATCGTCATCCCGGCCGTTTACGGCTTGGTCAAAGGTTGGGGCGTGCGGGCTGTGAGCACCGGCCCGGCCCGCAGACCGGCGCATCGACCGGCGGAGTAAAAAGGAACAGATCGTGATGGATCAAATGATGGGCGCTGACCGGTCAGCGTGTCTCCCGCTGTGCTACCGCTACACCGTCCTTCACGCGATCGCTCGGATGGAGCGCGACGCGGTCGCCTTCGGCAATCCCCGATAGGATTTCAGCCATTCGGTTGTTGCGAGGGCCTACTTTGACCGGAGTTATGTGTGCACTCCCATCCTTCACCGCGAAGACGGCCCACTCCTCCCCCTGCCGAAACAGCGCGCCCACGGGCACCGTCAGAACGTTTTCGGCCCGCCAAACCGTAACATGGACGATCACCCGGTAGTCATGCCCAAGCCGGGACCAGGTTTCGGGCGGGTCGACAAGATCGATGGTGGTGTGGACCCGCTGCTCCTCGATGCCGAGCGCAGAGACCTTGAGGAAGCCGGCGGGATCGACGCGCATCACGCGCCCTCGCAGCGGCGGACCGCCCCAGCCATCGATCTGTACCGGCGCGCCCTTTTTGATCTGTACCGCATCGGTCGACAAAAAATCGGCCACGATCTCAAGATCAAGCGGGTCGCCAATCTCGATTAGCGGCGTGCCGGCCTGAACGACCGCCTCGCTCTCCTGAATGATCCTGAGGATCTGCCCGGTTACCGGAGCGCGGATCTGTACGCAGCAAACGGGATTGGCCGGCACCGCAGCACTCGCCGGGTCGATCAATCGGGCGGCCAGGCTGGTCCGTGTGCTGCGGCGGACATCGAGCTGGGCCTTTGCGCTCGCCAAGGCCGCTTCATTGCTTGCGGCCTCATATCTGGCCTTGTCCAAAGCCTGCGCGGAGATGGTCTGCGTCCGCGCCAGCGCTTCGGCCCGCTGCAGCTCGCCGCGAGAGAAGTCGAGCGCGGCCTGGATGCGGCGCATCTCGGCCTCCTCTTGCTTTACGGCGGCATCCGCGGCCGCGACGGCAGCCTGCAGTTCTTCGCGCGAGCGAATGTCGATAAAGCTCGGTGCTGCCGGTTTCATTATGGCGACCACCGTTTCGCCGGCGGTAACCTGATCCCCGATGTGGCGGGAGACCCCCGGTTCCCCGTAAGGATGGGAAATTCTCAGGGTCGTTCCCGCGATCGGCGCGGATACCGTGTAGATGTGGCGCACGCGGGTCTTGGCCTCGTCGTCGACCGTGACCTCCATCGGCGCCTTCGTCACCGTCGCGAGATCCACGGCAATCGGCCGCGGCCAGGCTAACCACCCGAGGCCAGCGACCACCAGGGCCACAACAAGCGCCGCTGCAATCCGCTCTATCCAAACCGCACGCATCGATCAGTCCCGGGTCTTGAGAACGGCTACTAAATCAAGCCGATTGATCCGCCGGCGAACAATCAGCGCTGAGCCGAGAGAAGCGGCAATTACGGTCGCGCTGGCCAGGCCGTAGGTGAAGTTCTCGACCACCAGACGGACCCGCATAACCTCGCCGGCCAGGTTTGTCCTCATGATCCAGGCCAGGCCATAACCGATCGCCCATCCCGGCGGCTGCGCAATCAGGGTAACGAGAGCCAGTTCGAGGAGGAGGATGCGAAATACCTCGCCTCGGCTGAACCCAAGGACACGCAGACTCGCCAATTCCCGGGCCCGCTCCGAGAGCGAGACCCGCGCGCTATTATAAATAACTCCGAAGGCGATGATTGCGGCGAGACCGGCATAAATGCTTCCCATCATGGTGACAAGCAAAGCGATCGACTCGCGGAAGTTGGCGAGAGAAACCCGCTGCAACGCCATGCCGGCAACGGTCGGCATGCTCTTGATCGCGGTGTAGAGAGAATCGAGGTTGTTGGGGTCGATGCTCAGATGGACGCTGTTCGCGGCCGGTGCTTCGCGCATCAACCGCGCCAGGGCCTCGGCATCCATCATGCCCTTGATGCCGAAATAATCTTCGACCCGCGCGGCGACCGGCAACGTGACCGTTCGGTGCTGCCCCTCCAGCAGGTCCACTTCGACGAAATCCCCGACCGTTACGCCGAGGATTTGTGCCAGCATGTCCGATATCGCCAAGCCGCTTTCCGGCAACACGACGGGGCGTAAGTCAGTATCGATGACCCGGCTGAGATCGGCGCCGCGTGGCCGGCCGGTGATCGCGATACGGCGCTCGATATTGCCATGCCTGATGCGTACCGGGACTACGCGAAACGGCTCCGCTGCCAGGATTCCGGGCAGTTGGATCACCTCGTGAACCACATGCAAAGGACGCTTTTCGGCAAAACTTATCGTCGCGTCCTGCCGATCGGCCATGAAATACGTGACATCGACCAATTGTTCCATCGTGTCTCGGGTAAATAGCGAGACGACGAGGATCGCCGTGGCGAGCGCCATGCCCAGCGTCGTGAAGGCCGCGCGGATCGGACGCCGCACGAGGTTGCGCAGCATCATGATCGTTGGCTGCGACACCGACCCGGTGATGGCGCCCCCCAACGGCAGAAGATGCCGGAAGCGCGGCGGAGCCGGCGGCTGCATCGCAATGGCGGGCGCCAATTTGAGGACCTCCCGGACGGCGCGAGCGGCGCCGGCGGCGGCAGCGACAAGGCCGAGCGCGGCGGCCGAGAGATAGAGACCAGGGCTCTCGATAAAAACAAGGAACGGAAAGTGGAAGAAATCGCCAAACAATCTGGTGAGATGCGCGCCGAGCACCGTGCCGGCGGCGCTGCCGATGGCAATGCCGATCAGGACAAGAACGATGACAAACTTGATGTAATGCGCGGCGATGGTGAAATTGCGATAGCCCAGCGCCTTCAGGAGGCCGATTTGTTCGCGTTCGAGGGCAATGAGCCGGCCGAGCGTGAGATTGACCAGGAACGCCGCCACGAGAAGAAAAATCGGCGGCAGGGTGCGGCTCATATTGCGGAGCATATCGAGCTCGTGGTCGAGAAACGCGTGCGAAATCTGGTCCTTCCGCCCATAGGATGCCTGGCCGCCATAACGGTCGAGCAGCGCGTCAAGCCGCCGGATCACCTCGCGTTCCGACGCGCCGCGTAACAACCTGAGACTGACCGAGGAAAATGCGCCTTCGAGATCAAAGGCGCCGGCAAGGGTCTTTTCGGATATCCAGACGATCCCGAACCGGCGATCGTCCGGCATTATGTCTCCCGGCCCAATCGCGTAAATGAACTCGGGTGACAGGGCAATTCCGACAATCACAAGCTCCCGTTTTCGGCCGTTGAGGTTCGCGTAAAAGCGTGCACTCGGCGCGAATGCATGCGCTTTGGCAAAGCTCTCGCTGACCACGACTTCTTCCGCCCTGGCAGGATCCGGCATTCGGCCGGCGCGCAAATAGAGTTGATTGATTGCTGGCTGGGCGCCTTCGGGCAGTGAGACGAATTCCGCGGTCGCGGGCTCGCGGAAATTCGGTATGTCGAGCAGGGCGAGCGTCGTGATGCGCGCTTCAACCGCGGCGACGCCAGGGGTTTCAGCAATGCGCTCGACCAGGGACTTGGGTGCGCGCCTGACCGTGGCAAAAACATCGGCAAATCGGTAGCGTTCGTAATAGGCGCTGCGGGTTTCGTCGAGCGATTGGTAGGAGCCGACCGCAAGGACGAGCGTCGAGACCCCGCCGGCAATCACCATCGCTATGGCAAGAGCCTGGGCCCACAGCCGCTTGAGGTCACGAAGCAGCTTGATGTCGAGGATGCGCATCGATCACCAGCTGATTTCCGCCGCGGCTCGGCGGCTCTCATTCCGGTGGATGCGGGAGATTTGACCATCGGCGAAGAACAGCACGCGATCGGCAATTTCTTGAATGCCGGCGTTGTGCGTGATGATCAGGACCGTTGTCCCGAGTTCGGAATTGACGCTGAGCAGCGCTTCGAGCACGCGAATCCCGGTTTTCGAGTCGAGCGCCCCGGTCGGTTCATCGCAGAGCAGGATTTCGGGCCGCTTGGCAATTGCCCGTGCGATGGCGACACGCTGCTGTTCGCCACCCGAGAGCTGCGACGGAAAATGGTCCTTGCGTTCTTCGAGCCCGACGAGCGCAAGCGCCTCGTCCGGCCGCATCGGATGTTCGGCGATTTCGGTGACGAGCGCGACGTTCTCGGAAGCCGTGAGGCTCGGCATCAAGTTATAGAACTGGAAAACGAAGCCGACATGCCGTCGGCGATAATTGGTCAGCTCCCGATCGCCGAGCCCGGTCAGCTCCAAATCCTTGAAGAACAGATGACCGCTGGTCGCCTGGTCGATCCCGCCCATGATGTTCAGCAGGGTAGACTTGCCGCTGCCCGAGGGGCCGAGCAGGACAACCACCTCCCCGGCCGCGATGTCGATATCGATGCCGCGCAACGCATGCACTTCTACCTCTCCCGAGAGGTAGGTCTTGGTCAGCTGCTGCGCGGTGAAGATCTTCGGTGTCATGTCCGGTGCGCGATTTGGTGAGACGGCGCGCCTAGCCGACCAGCCGGCGAACGGCGTCGGCAACAATCCCGGCAACATCAATTCCATTGGATGGATGGAGGATCGTGTTGCAGGTGACGATGCTCTTGGCGCCAGCTGCTCGCAGCCCGCTGTAGGCATTTTCAGCGAAGACCGCATGGATGCCGATACAGACCGGCGACTCCCAGCCCGCGTTCTTCAGCGCCCCGATCGCCGCGATCATCGTGCTGCCCGTCGGGATGATGTCGTCGACCAGCACGGGAGTTCGGCGCTGGTGGATTGCCAGATTGGCCGTCGAGATCTCTACATCCCGATCGCCGCGACGGATCTTCCGGAGGACGGCATAGGGGACCGCCGCTCCCGAAGCGACGGAGGCGACCCACTGCTCGCTTTCGCTGTCCGGCCCGATGACGAACGGGTCGCGCAGGTTCTCCTTGATCCAGGAGGAGAGCAGCGGGGCTGCGTGTACGGCTATGCTGGGAACCGAGAAGATCTCGCCGAGCGAGGCCCGCCGGTGGAGGTGTGGATCGACGGTCACCAGCCAATCGATCCTCTCGCCGAGCATCGCCGCAAAATAGACCGAGCTGATCGCCTCGCCGGTGAGGAATTGCTTGTCCTGCCGCATGTACGGCAGATACGGGCAGATCAGCCCCACCGTCGCGGCTCCGAGGTCGCGTGCCGTTGCGGCCATGAACGAGAGGGCGACCAGCTTCGAATCCGGCCGGTCCAGAGTGCAGACGAGAAGGACGGTCCGGTGCGCGACCGGCGTATCGATCCGGACATAGCTTTCGCCATCCGGAAAGCGGCGCACCTCGCTCTTCCCCAGCTCAGCGCCGAGCCTCCCGGCCACTGACCGGCCGAGAACCTCGTTTCCCGGCAACGACAGGACAACGGGTATCATTCGGCATCCACCCGGACGATATCCGGCCGAGGCGCCAGGTAATCGAGCACGTAAGCAATCTCGGCAGGCGTTTCGGCGTAAAGCGTGAACAGTGGCTCGCCGTTCTCGACCGGTTGATCGAGGGCAACATGCATCTCGACGCCAGCCGCTTTGTCATCCGGCGCTCCGGCGAGTTTCGCGGCATTCGCCAGGCGCCGGTTGTCGATCGCCGCGACCCGTCCGTTCCGGGGAGACGCCAGAACATGCGTGCAGGCGGCGCGGAGCGGTTCGCGCATACCGCCTTGTGCCTCGCAGATCGCTTCGAACTTGCGCCAGGCATCGCCGTTCTGGAGCGTCTTCTCCGCCTGCGCCACCCCCGCCCCTTCCGATGCCGCGCCGGCCAATTCGAGAACGGCGCCCGCTATCTCGATCGATCTGGTGCGCAGCGAAAGCGGAGCGTTCGGCGCGTTTTGCAGCACCGCGAGGACATCGTAGGCTTCGAGCGCCGGGCCTATGCCGCGCCCCACCGGTTGCGTGCCGTCGGTGAGGAGAGCACGCGCCGTGATCCCCAGAACAGCCGAGACCGCGAGGAGATGTCCTGCCAGCTGTTCCGCATCCACCGCGGTGCGAACCTTCGCGGTCGGGCCGACCGGAATGTCGAGGACCAGATGGGTCGCGCCCGCGGCTGCTTTCTTCGAAAGCACCGAGGCGACAAGCTGGCCTATGGCATCAAGATCGAGCGCGCGCTCGACCCGGATCAGAATGTCGTCGGCGGGGCTGAGCCGGACCGCGCCGCCCCACACCAGGCATCCACCTTCACGCTCCACGACGTGCCGCATTGACGCAAGATCGAGATCGACCCGGGTCAGCGTCTCCATCGTATCTGCCGTCCCGGCCGGGGACGTGATGGCCCGGGACGAGGTCTTGGGAATGGTCAAGCCGCAAGCCGCGACGATCGCGACCACGATGGGCGAGGTGCGGTTCCCCGGGAGTCCGCCGATCGAATGCTTGTCCGCGATCGGGGTTCGACCCCAGTCGATGCATTCGCCGACCTCGATCATCGCGCGGGTGAGGTCGGCCATTTCCTGCCGGTCGAGATGGCCGTCCGCGCAGGCGGTGATAAAGGACGCGAGGTGGACGTCCGCATAACGCCGGGCCGCGACGTCCCGGATTACCGCGCGCAGGGCATCTGCGTCCAGGCGCCTGCCGAATGTCTTGGCGCGTACATGGCTCAACGAATCCAGTGGCGGCGGATGACCGACATGGACAATATCGCCATCTTGCCCGCCGATCGCTTCCCATGCCGCTTCGGATAGGCCGGCTTCCCCCAGCTGAAGAAGATCGCCCCTGACCTGGTGAAGGGTGGCGATGATCGTGGTGTCTCCGTGCGTGAGGCTGACGCGTGCGTGCGATGCCAGCCCCTCCGAACGGCAGACATGGCAATCCTCGCGCATGTAGACGACGGCTTCCTGGTGCGTGTGGATGCCCAGGCGCCGCAGACGCAGCGCGTTACGATGGCTGTGCGTGCCCTGCCCGGACACTGCTGCGGTCCTCAACCGAGCGCGGCTTCGTCACGATAAGCCGGCACCCGGCAAATCCAGCCCAGCTCTTCTTCGATCCGGTGACGAAGGATCGGCGACCGGAGGCTCTCATGAAATTCTTCCGTGTCATGCGCCTCTTGCCGTTTCGCCAGTAGAGTCGTTTGAAGAAAAGCCAGCCGCGCTCGGCTGTCCTTGATGCAGGTCAATGCAGGTGCGGATAGGTAAGCTGTCCGGAACTGGCGGGATCGTCATCGGTCCGATGGGCATGCCGATGGGTATGATGTGAATTGGCGCCGTTCGACCGCCTCCCACGCTCGCGAGCGTCATCCCTCTGAGGCAGGAGCACGCGCGAGCGGGGCGAAGAACCGCAGGCGATCGAGCTGGCGGTACGATCTCGTTCCGATCCCAGGCACCTGGAACGCGAGATCGCGGCCATCGTCGAAGACGAGCTGTCGCGGTTGGAAAGCCGCGCAGAGGAACTCGTGAGCGGAAATCTGGCGGTCGGGCGATGGCCACTCCGGCAGCCGGAGGCACGCGGTTAAGCTCAGCCTGGCGGAGTGACATCGCGCCCCCCGGGGGCGCCGCTTCTCTCGTCGGTGCGGGGGGCCCGGCCAAACACCAGCGACCACACCACCGAAAGCGGGCAGCCGAGCAGAACGCCGACCATCAACGCGTTCCACCAGGTCAGCCCGAAGGCGACGAGAAAGGCGATCGCCAGCACCAGGGACGCCAGTGGACAGAGCCAGGCATACTTCCGAATTAGTGCTCGCATCGGGGCTTCCCGGCCTTCACCCAACCCGGATCTTCGCGAACTTCAGCAATGCCGAGTTGGCGATGACCGAGAGCGAACTGAGCGCCATCGCCGCGGCAGCGATGATCGGGTTCAGGAACCCGAGGGCGGCGATCGGGATGCCGATGGCGTTGTAGGCGAAGGCCCAGAACAGGTTCTGCTTGATCTTCCGAAGCGTGGCGCGGGACAGCCAGATCGCGGCGACGACCTCGCGCAGGTCTTCCTTGATCAGGATGATCCCACCGGTTTCCTTGGCCACATCGGACCCGGAGCCGATCGCGATGCCGACATCGGCGGCAGCGAGCGCCGGCGCGTCGTTGACGCCGTCGCCAACCATCGCCACGACCTTGCCCTGTCCCTGAAGCTCCTGGATTATCTTCGCCTTGTCGCCGGGTAGGACCTCGGCAATCACCCGGTCGATGCCAAGGATTTGGCCGATCGCCTCGGCCGTCCGCCGGTTGTCGCCGCTCAGAAGAATGACTTCGATACCCTCCTTGCGGAGCGCGAAAACGGTCTCCTTCGCCTCCGGCTTGAGTGTATCGGCGACGGCGACGATGCCGGCGATCTCGCCCTCGCAGGCGACCAGCATCGCCGTTTTTCCCTCCTGTTCGAGCCGTGCCATCGTCGCCTCGACGGCATCGACGGCGATGCCTTCGCTGCGCAGCAGCCGGCGGTTGCCCAGCAGGACATTCACCCCATCGAGCGTCCCGGCAATCCCCTCTCCCGGGATAGCGCGGAAACCGGCGACGCTCGGCAGCTGCACTTCCTGTTGCCGCGCCGCCCGGACGATCGCCTCGCCAAGCGGGTGCTCGGATCCGACCTCGACCGCCGCCGCAAGCCGCAACACCTCAGTCGCGCTCCTAATGCCGATCGGAACGATGTCGGTCACATTGGGCTCGCCGCGGGTCAGCGTACCGGTTTTATCGAACACGACGGTTGTCAACTTTCTCGCCCGTTCGAGGATTTCTGCGCCGCGGATCAGAATACCGGCCTCGGCGCCCTTGCCGACCCCGACCATCAGGGCCGCTGGCGTCGCAATGCCGAGCGCACAAGGGCAGGCAATGATCAGCACGGCGATGAAAGCGAGGAGTCCTTGCGGGAAATTTCCCGCCAGCCACCACCCGGCAAAGGCAATAACGGCCACGCCGATCACCGCCGGCACGAAATACCGGGTGACCTGGTCGGCCAAACGCTGCACCGGCGCGGTGGTCGCCTGCGCTTCCTCGACCAGCCGGATGATCTGCGATAGCGCGGTATCCTTGCCGATTCGGGTGGCCTTGACACGCAGCATTCCCGTCCGGTTCAGGGTTCCGCCGATGACTTGGGTCCCAGGTGCCTTGTCCACCGGCATCGACTCGCCGGTCAGCATCGACTCGTCGACGGCTGATGTCCCTTCGATCACGTCTCCGTCCGTCGGCATCTTCTCGCCGGGACGAACGACAACCACTTCGCCGACCATGACGCTTTCTGCCGGCACCTCCATTTCGACGCCGTCGCGGATCACGTGCGCGGTCGGCGGCCTGAGATCCATCAGCTTGCGCACGGCGGCGGAAGACCGCTTTTTGATGATCTCTTCCATGTATTTGCCGAGCAGCACAAAGGCGATGATCACGGCGGCCACTTCGAAATAGACGTCCCGCTCCTCGACCTTGATCGGCAATATGTCGGGAGCGAAGGTGACCGCGACGCTGTAGAGATACGCGGTTGTGGTCCCGAGCGCGATCAGCACGTCCATGTTGATGGTGCGCGTCCGGATCGCGGTCCAGGTGACCTTATAGAAACCCCAGCCGCGGATGAACTGTACCGGCGTAACCAGGATGAACAGCCATACGCCCCAGGTGAACCACGGCAAGGCCGGGATCGGTGCCCAGGTGACGATGGTGGCACCCGTCGCCAGAGCAAGGAAGGCCCCCGCCCGCAGTATCGCCAGCGCAAGCACGCCCGTGAGCGCCACGGCGACCCGAACGCGCATCGATTTGAGCTCGGCCTCGGGCGACTCGAAGGTGCGCTGGCAGCCGACGCTGCAAAAGTAGTAGGTGCGTCCGCTGCGCTCGGACCGGAGCGCGGTGGCCTTGTCGACCATCATGCCGCAGATCGGGTCCTTCGCTGCGCCCGGCGCGCCGTCGGCGTGATGATCGTGGTCTCGTACCGGTGATAATGGTTCCGCCGTCGTCACGATCGCCTGTCCTTGTAGAAGGATTCCTCCGCCGGAAGGTTACATTGAAAGGATTCCAGCGCTGGATAGGTTACCGCCGCTTTAGATCGATTTATTCATACCAGATTGGTGCACGATTTGATCCAGATCAACGAGTTTGGTAATATTTCGGGGTATGGATATTACGGTTTTGAATGGGATTCCCATGCTTTACCCGAAAATCTTTGCCGTGCCCGCTCTGATTCTGGCTCTCGCGGCGGCTCCCGCATTCGCGGACGAGCCTAAAGGCGACCCGCATCATCCGGCCGCCGGCGCACCCGCCGCGGCAGCGCCGAGCCCCGCGATGCCGATGGGGATGGCCGGCGGCCAAATGCCTGGGGCTGGCGCCATGCCGATGATGGGCATGATGCGCATGATGATGGGCGAGGACGGTATGGGCGGCATGCGCATGATGTCCGAGCGCGTCGAAGGCCGGATCGCCTTCCTCAAGACCGAACTCAAGATCACCGACGCGCAGTTGCCGCTGTGGAACGGTTTCGCCCAAGCCATGCGCGACAACGCCAAGGCGATGCAGGGGGCGATGCAGGGTATGCCGGGTATGTCGGGCGGCATGATGGGGATGAGCCAGGCCGCAACCCTTCCCGACAAACTGGCGGCACGAGAAAAGATGCTGTCGGGGCGTCTGGACACCGTGCGCAAGCTGAAGGCCGCCGCCGAGCCTCTCTACGCCGCGCTGAGTGCCGACCAGAAGAAGACGGCGGACGAAATCATGGTCAGCCCGATGGGCATGATGATGTAACGGGAGGATAACATGGACACCGCTCGGATGCAGACCAACATTGCCGGATCGAGCCCGACCACGCGGGAGAGCGGGAGCGCGCGCACCATTTCGGTATTGGCCTTGGGCCTGAGCCTCAGCGCGTTTTTTGTCTTTTCCTACGTGGTGTGCGTGCTCGGCTATCTGCTCTTCCCGGGCCTGCCGGTCCCGCACGACATGCTCTCGATTTTTCTGCCTGGCTTCACGCTGCTCAGCTGGCAAAGTTTCTTCCTGGGCCTGGTCGAAAGCCTCCTGTGGGGTTGGTATGTCGCCCTGGCGTTCGGCTGGCTCTACAATTTCTTCGTCCGGAGATTCCCATGACGGCAGGCGGGCATCCCGACGAGGGGCACCGGGATCATCCCGCGGACGGTCGCGACGAGCCCCGGTCGTGGTGGACCTCGACGACCGGGGTCGTCACCCTCGGGTTCCTCGGGGTGGCCGGCTACTTCCTGATTACCGAGCACACGGCTCACCTCTTCGGCGCGTTGCCCTGGCTGTTGATTGCCGCCTGCCCGCTGATGCACCTGTTCATGCACCACGGACGTCATGGCCGCCATGATCACCCCGCCGGGTCCGGCCGTCCTGACAGAGAACCGGAGCAAAAGCCATGAGCCACGACGACATGCCGGCCTACGGGCTGTGGTCGCTGGTCTTGATCAATTCGGCGATCTTCATCTTCTTTGCCTTCACCTTCTTCAAGCCGCAAACGAAACGCGACTGGCGCTCGTTCGGGGCCTTCAGCGGGTTCCTGGTGGCGCTGTTCACCGAGATGTATGGCTTTCCGGTGACAATTTACCTGCTATCCGGGTGGCTGCAGAGCAGATACCCGAACGTGGACTGGTTCTCGCACGATGCGGGCCACCTGCTCGAAATGATGTTCGGCTGGAAAGCCAACCCCCACATGGGGCCGTTCCACTGGTTGAGTTTCGCCTTCATCGGCGGCGGGTTCATCGTAATTTCCGCCGGCTGGAAGGTGCTCTACGAGGCACAGAGGCGACACGCGCTCGCCACCAGCGGGATCTATGCCTATGTGCGGCATCCGCAATATGTCGGCTTCATCCTGGTGATGTTCGGCTTTCTGCTGCAATGGCCGACGCTGCTGACCCTGGTCATGTTCCCGGTGCTGGTCTTCATGTATGTGCACCTGGCACGGACCGAAGAGCGGCAGGCGCTGGCCGAATTCGGCTCAGACTACGAGCGGTATATGCGCGATGTGCCCGGCTTCGTGCCACGGCTCGACAATCTTACCGGCGGTCCGAGACACGGCCGCGCCGCGAAGAGGCCGAGCGCCAAGCCATAGAGATAGCCGAAAACGAAGGGATAGTCGTTCGTCCCGGGTAGACGCCTGCCCCGCGGCGCGAGCAAGAGATTGCGTCGTTAGCGTTAGGTCAATCAGCGCCATACTGAGATGCTGAGCGTGACCTCAAGCGTGCACGAGAGAGGCTATTCCAATGCGATCGCAGAACGACAGTGGCGGCCGGGGTGGCCCCTGGGGCGGCGGGGGCAAACCCGGTCCCGATCCGGGGCCCGATATTGAGGATCTGGTCCGGCAGGGGCAGGATCGACTTC
>CAYMRQ010000023.1:29620-32908 GCA_964392845.1 uncultured Rhizobium sp. | reverse complement strand
GGTCACGAACGTGAGCAGCGCGGAGAGCAGCAGCAGCGAGAGCAAGAGCGGACGCATCCGCGCCAGCAGCGTGAACAGCCGCTGCCGCGCGGGGCCGGGACTGGCTCTTCCGGCCGACGGCGTAGAACGGGAAGGCAGGGGAACATGGACACGGTTACCCAGGCAGACGCGCCCGCGAGCGCGTCGGGAGCTCCGCCCGGATGGCGCCGGATCGGCACGGTGATCGGCAATACGTCTACGGGCGAGTTCACCTTCATCCTGCGCAGCTATCAGGCCAAGCTCGGCGACATCGTGGCGAGCCGGAGCGAGGTTCCCGACGGCCCTGATGGCGCGCGCGCTACGGCGACCATCTGGGGCCGGATCGTCAGCATCGGCAGGTTCAATCCGTTCTTTCCGGCCGAGGCGGCGCAGGAACTGGCGGAGCAGAACATCCAGTTTCTCGATACGGTTCTTTCCGGCAGCCGCGACCATCTGGAAGCGGATGTACTGATCCTCGGCACCACGTTCGGCGACGATCCGGGGGCAGTTCAATTGTCGCCGCTCACTTATCCGGTCAAGCCATCGGCGGACGTGTTCTATCCCGGCGGCGAAGAAGTGCGTCGCCTGCTGACGGGCGACGATGGTGGGGGCGGGCGGCCGCCACCGCCAAGACTTCGCATCGGATCGCTGATCGCGCGCGGCGACGTTGACGTTTCCCTGGCGGCGCGCCAGGTCGTGTCCCGCCATCTTGCGATCCTCGCCATGACGGGCGGCGGCAAGACCGTCGCCGCCCGGCGCATCATCCGCGAGCTGATGAACCTGCGTTACCCCCTGGTGATCTTCGATCCGCACGGGGATTATCTAGGCCTGTTCGAGAAGAGAAAGCTTTTCCCAAAGTCGCGCATCCGCATCCTTTTCCCGGTTATCCGGGTGCGGAAAAACAATGTCGGCATCATCGCCGATCTCATCAACAAGATGGGACGCAAGCTCACCGAGGCGCAGCAGCAATTCTACATCTACCTCTTGAACCAGACCAACTTGGCCGAGGGCGAAGATGCCGCGACCTATATCCAGCGGCTGGTCGATCATGCCGACAACATCGCTGCCCGGAAACGGTCCAAAGACGATCATCTCGGCGACGAGCTTGCCGACATCCGCCCCACGACCATGAACGCGGTCAAGCGGTCGCTGGATTTCGTCAAGGAAAACCTCAAACAGATGGAGCGGAACAACGCGCGGCTGCGGGGCCAGGCGCGCTTCCGCGATTACCATTTCGAGGAGATGCCCGACCCGACCGATGCGCCTGACGAAATCGTGTCGCCCGGCCTCGTGTCGATTTTCTATCTCGCCGGGTACGACCATCTGAACCAATCAGCGATCGTCTCGATCGTGCTGGAAGCGCTGTTCGCTCACCGCTCGACGCTCTCCGGGGTCATCCCGCCCTTCCAGGCCGTCATTGAGGAAGCGCACAATTTCATCCCGAGCCGCCAGGAGGGGACGGACGAAACACCGTCGCTCCCGACGATCCGCAAAGTGATCACGGAAGGCCGAAAGTTCGGAACGGGCCTAGTGCTGATTTCGCAGCGGCCGTCGCGCCTTGATGAGACGACGCTGGCGCAATGCAACAGCTTTCTCGTCCTTCGCCTGGTGAACCCGCGCGACAAGAGCTTCGTCCGCTCGGTGATGGAAAATCTCTCGGAGGCGGACGCGAACGTGCTTCAGACGTTTGGCCCCGGCCAGGGCCTCGTCTCGGGACAGGCGGTGCGGTTTCCGCTTCTCGTCAAGGTCGGGTTTGACGAAGACCTCGTGAGCGACGCAATCGGCGACGAGGACTTCATCGCCGAGGCGGAAGCGTGGCAACCGGACGCGGGCCGGGCGGCAAACGCGGAGGTGATGCGGCAATATTCCGAGCAGCCTGAAGGCGGAATTCCCGCCCCTGCTTCAAAGCAGGCCGCCAAGGGCCAGCAACGGCGGACGACGCGGCGGCGGGGACTCCAGCCCGAATATTGACCCGGATCAGGGCGGCGGGATCACGCCCGCATGGCGGGCGGCCTGGATCACGCGGATTGCGCAAACCGCCTGCTTCTCGCTGGGGCGCTTGCGCCAGGCTTCCAGCGCATAGCCCATGACGGTGTGGGCTACTCTGCGGTCGAATTCGGCGACGCCGGATGAAGTAGCGGCCCAGACCATAACTTTTGCCCAGGCCGCGCCATCAAGCCGGCAACAGGCATCAACCAGGCTGCTACCGCCCGCGTTGCTGGTTGCGATACTGGGGATCAGCACATCGCTTTCGCGATCCCCCGCCGGTCTGAATTCCGGGGGTAAGGGGGAGGACATAGGAAGCGCCAACCCTTTGACGCTCTCCCAGCAGGCCTCCTTTTTGCACCATTCACCGATATTCCGCTGGCCTGCCGTTGTAAGGATTTCCGAGTGGATCGGGATGACCCAGGCCTCCAGCGAGGCCAGGAGCGCGGATGAAACCTCCTGAGTCTCCCAGACAAAATCGGGATCGAAGGTCTGGCCATGATCGAAAGACAGCTTTGCGACGATGTAGGCGGTGAGCTGCTGGCCGATTGCGGATTGCAGTTTCGCCCTCGTGACGGCGGCACGCACCGCCTTGAAGACGAGTGCGGTAGCCACCGCGGCCTTGAAGAAATCTGCGTCGGGCGTCCACTCAACCGGGTATCTCTCGCGCAGCTCGGACATGAAGAGACTGAAGTTCTTCTGGGGTCCCCTGCTTACCAGGTCGGGACTCTGCCACCAGGACATGAGGTATCGAGCCAAATCGGTCTTGTTCAGCACCTGGGCTTTGGGGATTTCCTCGTCGAAGTCGCGCCGCTTCGCCGGGGTGGAGCCGAGGCGCGCCCGCGCGACCTCGTAGGCGCCCCGTGCCCGCTCATAGAACCAGCGGCTTTCCTCGCCTGGGCACCACACATCACCCGCGAGCTGTTCGACGCGAATGTGAAAGGCGTTGTTCGCGGACAGGTCCGCGACTTGAACGGGGTTCTGCGTGTTGGCAAATCGGGCGATCAGCGGAACGAATTCATCCAGCTTCGACGGTTCGACGCGGGTCAGCTTCATCGCGACCGCCAGACGATCGATCGGAAACTTCTCTTTGGCGGCACGGTGAATGGAAGCTGTGGTCTGCGCCCCATTGACGATCTGGAGGCCGCGCAGGCGATGGATCACCGTTTCGCCGTTCCAGAGCCCTGCTTCGATCTCGTCGGCGGTGGCGGTCAGCCCGTTATTGTAAGCAAGGAAGCGCTCCGGCTCTTTCTCCCCTACGTGGCGGGATTGGCCTTCACGCAG
>CAYMRQ010000023.1:29311-29610 GCA_964392845.1 uncultured Rhizobium sp. | reverse complement strand
GGATACCCTTATTTACGTTGCCGCGGGCCTGGAGGAAGCTCCGGACGTTGAACTCAAACAGACGCGCCCCATACTCCTCGTAGAGGCGGTAGATGAGGTCGCCCGGCAAGACGAGAAGAAAGGTCTGATATTCTGCGGGCGGCGGCTTCATTTCCAGGCAAGGGATGGGGCGGCCGATGAGCTTGCGGAAATCGATTTCGATCCGCTCCCGCGCAACCTCTTCGCCGGTCGCGCGGTGGAGCCTTTCGAGGTCCCACACTGAGAACTCGACTTCCCGCCCTTCGACGGAAATGCTCGCA
>CAYMRQ010000023.1:13829-29301 GCA_964392845.1 uncultured Rhizobium sp. | reverse complement strand
GTTCATGCGCTACGGGCGGATGCCGGAGACCATGCTGGAAATGTTCGAAGGCATCGTCGCGCGCGGGCTCGCACGCAGCCGCGAACCGTTCATCGTGGACGTTACCGTGCACGCGCACATCTTCGATCCGCGTCGCGTCAGCCTGGATGCGTTGAGCGGCCTGGAGGGCTGGGTCGTTTCCGGCGAATCTTCCGTGGTCCCCTTTGACGGCGTATTCAAAAAACCGCGCCCCCCAGCCGGTAAGGCGCCGGACCTCGGCGGGAGGCAAGGTCTCGCTGCCATTTGGCGGCAGATAGGTCCCCGTGAACAATTCGAGCCGCGAGGAATCATCCGGCAGCGAATAGGCCAGCACCCGCGAACGCCGCTGGCCGGTGTCCTCGTGGGGGCAGAGATCGTGTTCGGCGACGAGTCCGGCTTCTTCGAGATACCCGAGTACGGTCTCTGCAAGAGCCGAGTCCTCGGGCAAAGGCGTGCCGGGTTCGAGTTCGGCGAGTGCGTCCTTGACCTCCGCATGGATGCGGGCCGCGAATTCGGCGAGTAGTTGTTCCTCCAGTAGCACGCGGCCTCCATGCTGGCGGACTTCTGAGGGGTGCCGCCTCGAAGATAGTTTTTACGCCGAGGCAGAGTTTCGTCCAAGAGGCGTGGACTATTGGTGACGCAGGGGTCCGGTTGCCGCTTCGCATATCACCCTCCAACGCCGGGGACATCGCTACGGAAAGGGCGGCTCAGCGTGGTGCTGGCCGCCCCGTCTTCCGCAGCCCGGTGTGCACCCAGGCTGTCAGTGTCAGTCCGCCGCTAACGCGTGCGACAGCTGCCTAGTCGTCTCCCGATCTGTGTCGGGAGTCGCGTGGTCACGTTTTTCGATCAGCCGTTGCATCCAGCCATCCACTTCCGATTCTACCCAGAACACGCGGAAGCCGACGTGTACCCGCTTGGGGAACTTGCCGGCGGCCTCTTTCCGGTCGACCTCGGTCCGGGACAACCCGATCTTCTCGCTGACCTGCTTCTTCGATAGAAACTTCATCGCGAACTCCCACGAAGGGAGCAATCGCGATGGCTCCAGGTTGATTGCCCTGGGCGCGAAGAAATCTAGGAACCGTTCACGAGTTTGGAAAGGTGCGCCTCCCACTTTTCTACTGCATCGCGCATCTCGGGTAGGAAATGATGGCGATTGTAGATGGCTGCTACTCCGCTGATTGTCCCGCTCTGATGGTCGAGGAGACGTTCGATGATGTGCGGGGCGGTGCCGAGCCTGGCTAATCCGGTGGAAAACGTCCGGCGAAGGTCATGTCTCGTGAAATGGGGGACGCCTGATTTCTCGAGGAATGAGCGGTGCCCGTTGCCCCAGTTGCCGTAGTAGGCGAGCTGGGGGAGGAGCGTTGCCGTCCATGGGCCTATCGGGATCAAGTGCTCTCTCGCGGATTTCATGATCGACGCCGGGAACCGTACCGTTTCGCCCTCGATCCATCGTTGGTCGAAGTGGGAGATTTGGCCGCGCCGCTGGCCTGTGAGGATGAGGAGCTGAATAATCACCCCATACAAGCCTGTATACGCGGCTGTGCGGAGAGTTTGGGCGATTTCGGGATCTGACAACACTCTGTCTCTGGAAATCGCCCTCGCAGGCTTCCTGGCCCCCTCGATGGGGGTATGGGTGAGGTATCCCCGCGCCACGCTCCACCGTAGAAGCGTTCTAAGGGCTGTGAAGGTGTGATTGGCGGTGGAAGGGGTTCCCTTGGTCATCAGGGCATCGGTGATCGCCAGAAAGTCGCCGGCGGCAAGCGACGCGATGGGTCGTTGATAGAGCGGTGTGAAGTGCGTGGTCAGCAGTCGCTCCGTCTCCTTGGCGGTTGAGAGGCGGTTGTTCTGGCGCACGTGGAGGGTAAGGAAGGCGTCGAGGGCAGCTTTGAAGGTCGGGGACGGCTTGTCTTTCGGCCCGTGGAGAATGACGCGGGCCTTCTCTCGGGCGTCCTTGAGAGACACGGCTGAGACATCCCCTAGGGTGATCCGCTTTCGCTCGGAGCCGTAGGTAAGGACGTATGTTTTCGAGCCGGGCGTTAGCCGGACACCAAAGCCCTTAAAGGATCGGTCGGTGTAGATGGCCTGGCCCTCCTCGGGGGGCCGGAGGTGCCGGATGCTAATTTCGGTGAGCGTCGTAACGGGCATCTGTGTCTCCCCATGTCTCGCCTGTGTCTCGCAAATGAGAGGCGTAAGGGCGGTGCGAGGTGGTGACCCATGGGGAGGGTCACCACCTGGAGAGAACATATAATCTCCTGATTATCTTGGTACAAGACGGTCAGTATGTGCGCTATGGTGTGGTGCGGACGGCGGGAGTCGAACCCGCACTCCCGTGAGGGAACCGGATTTTAAGTCCGGTGCGTCTGCCGTTTCGCCACGTCCGCTTGATAGATAAATCGGTCGCTTACGAGCAAGCCGTCCGAGAACAATATTTGGACACGGCCGGTTTTGCCACCGCGTTGCCGGCGAAGCGCCGGCACCCATCCCGGCAACGGCGATTCTGTGACACAGCTCATGTCCGGCATCGTGCCTATCGCGCGAGGGCCACGGAGCGTAATGTAGCGGTTGTGCGGAGTTTGAGGCACGGTCTTGGCAAAATGTCGGACTCCGATCCCTTCCTGTTCGTCAGCCATGTCAGCGAAGACCGGGCGGCGGCGCTAGAGATTGTCGGCGAGCTGGAGCGCCGAGGCGTGCCGTGCTGGATCGCGCCGCGCAACGTCGAGCCGGGGAAGCCGTTCGACGACGAGATCGCGGCCGCGCTCGATCGCTGCCGGGCGATGCTGCTGATCTTCTCCGAGCAATGCAACGAGAGCGAATACATCCGCCGCGAGGTCACCGTCGCCGGCGAGAACCACAAGGTCATCATCCCGCTCCGCATCGAAGACGCGCAGCCGCGGCGGGGCCTTCGCGTCCGACTTTCCGATCTGCATTGGCTCGACGGCTTCGCCGCACGCGACGGCGCGATCGATGAGCTGGCTAAGAGGTTCGCCCCATCGGCGGCGGAGAACGAGCAGCAGCCTGGATCGGTGCCCTTCAGCGTTCCGCCGAGCAAGCCACCGGCCAAGGTTTCCGATGGGGCCGGGCCGGCCTCGCCGGCCGCCCAGACTTCGAAGCCGGCGGCGGCGGCCCGGCTGCCGCAACCCCCCATTTCCACGCCCGCGGCGAAACATTACCGGGCGGCGATTGCTGGGGTGGCGGTGCTGGCCGTTGCCGGCATCGCCGCGTCGGTGTGGTTCTGGCCGGGCGGCTTCGGCGCGAAACCGACGCCGGCTCCCGTCGCCGCCATCACGGCCGATCCGCTGAGCAAGGGCAAAGCGGCGTTCGACCGCAAGGATTATGTCGAGGCGATGCATTGGAATCGCCAAGCCGCCGACCAGGGGAATGCCACGGCGCACACCTATGTTGGGTATCTCCACGAAAGGGGTCTGGGGGTGACCCAGGATTACGCCGAAGCGATGCGCTGGTATCGCAAGGCCGCCGACCAGGGGCACGCTCCCGCGCAAAAGAATCTCGGGAATCTTTACGAACAGGGCTCGGGCGTGACGCGGGATTACGCCGAGGCAATGCGATGGTTCCGATTGGCCGCCGACCAGGGAAATGCCGGCGCGCAAACCAATATAGGCTATCTGTTCCAGGAAGGCCTGGGGGTACCGCAGGCTTATGCCGAGGCGATGCGCTGGTATCGCAAGGCCGCCGACCAGGGAGAAGCCACCGCACAAAACAACATTGGCGTCTTTTACGATAAAGGCCACGGCGTCGCGCAAGATTACGGCGAGGCATTGCGCTGGTACCGCATGGCGGCCAACCAGGGAAACGTCGACGCGGAATACAATTTGGCGCTGCTCTACGCGGACGGTCACGGCGTGCCGCGCGATCTGGGACAAGCGCGGCAATGGATGCAAAAGGCGGCGGAGGCTGGCGACCCCGAGGCGAAGAGATGGCTCGGCAACCATGGCGGATGACGACATTGGCTGCGTTAAGGATCGATGCCCGTGTAAGCGGGTCCCGGCAGCCGACTTTCCGGGCTGGCCAAGCAAAAAAATTGGTTTAAATTTACCAGGGTGTGACGCACGTCACACCGGAGCCGGGAGGCCGGCTCTATCTAATGCCAGGCAAGGCGTGGTTTTGGGGAGATCGCCGATGACACAGACCCTCGCGAACCGTTGGATCGAGACCACCGGCGGGCGATCGGCGATGAGATGGCCGCAAGTCGCCGCCGTCGCATCGGCGCTGCTGCTTGGGGTTTCCTCGCCTTCTCGCGCCGCCGACATGGGCGGTTTCGTTGGCGGCGTCGTTGGCGGAATTATCGGGCAATCGATGCAGCAGCCGCCGCCACAGCCACAGCCGTATTACCAGCAACCCCAATATTACCAGCAACCCCAGGGTTACCAGCAGCCCCGGGACGAACCGCAGCAGAATACTGGTTCGGCAGAGGCACGCCGGCAATACCAGGCGCGCCAAGCCGAAATCAAGCGGCAGAAGGCGCAGCAGGAAAAGGAAAAGAAGGAGCAGGAAGAGGCCCGTGTGCAGCCGGCTCCTGCTATCGGCGACGCGTCCGGACCCGTCGATGTCGCGATGAAGAGGAAGGGCGGCAATCTCTGGGTTCCCGCCCAAATCAACAAGGTCGTGACGATCGATTTCGTTATCGACAGCGGAGCATCGGATATCACCCTGCCGAGGGATGTCTATCTAACCCTAATCAGATCAGGAACACTGACAAAAGCCAACTATATCGGTACGGCGCAATACGGTATCGCCGACGGCTCTGAGGTAAAGGGTATCAAGTTCAAGTTGGCCAGCCTGCAAGTCGGCAACCAGACCCTGACCGATGTGGTCGCAAGCGTCATGCCGTCCGATTCCGCGACGCCGCTGCTGGGTCTGAGCTTTCTTTCGCGCTTTCAATCTTGGGCGATAGACAACAATTCCGGCATGTTGAAGCTCACCCCGATCCCCGGCAAGAACCCGACGGGCGGCACCCCGACGCAAGTGGCCGCGGCGAGCGCGCAGCCGCTGCCGGATCTGAGAACCGTCGAGCCGCCTGCGTCACAAATGCTGGCGAAAACAGCACCGACCGTCACACCAGGCGTGGCTCCCGAACCACGCGTAGCGGCTGCGGCGCCCGATGCGCCGCGATCCGGGCACGTCGCCAGCTCGGCTCTTATGGCGAAGGAGACCTCCACTCCGGCGGCGCCCCCCGTGGCGATGGAGACGGTCGCGTCGACCAAGCCGGAAGCGAATGCGGCCCTTCCGGTGTTCCCCGTGAATACCCCTTACGCAAATGCGCGCTTCAGCCTGCTCGCGCTGGGTTATGGACCAGCGGCGCTGCCGGACGCGGGAAAATGCGACAGCAACACCGATGCCACCTGTTTTCCCGAACGGGCAGCGTGCGCGAAAGCCGAGAGCATCCAGTGTGATTTTCTCTGGCGG
Organism: uncultured Rhizobium sp.; assembly: GCA_964392845.1. Classification (GTDB taxonomy): domain Bacteria; phylum Pseudomonadota; class Alphaproteobacteria; order ATCC43930; family CGMCC-115725; genus DATARH01. The sequence goes on along the minus strand of CAYMRQ010000023.1, from coordinate 23,859 downwards.
CGCGGTGAGCAACTGATCAAGGTGAGGACGGTCGCCGTTCCTCCGACCATCTCCTCGATCGAATGCCAAGTGAACTGCAAGTAACCGACGCGCTCATCGACCGGCGGCGGCCGATGCAGGCCGCCTCGGCATAGGCATAGGGGGCCGGTGAGCGGCCGCGGCCGGCTGTCGACGAACGGGCTGGGCTCAATCAGTCCTCGGCCAATCCTTCCCGCGGGTCGCCGCCAAGGGCGCGGATCAGCGCCTTCAGCTCCTCGACGGCAGCACCGATCCGCTCCCGCTCGGTGCCGCGCACGACCAGGGTGACGCCGAAATCGCTCCTGCGGAAATAGGGATAGGAGCCGATTTCGAGATCGGCGTAACGCTCCTGCAGCGCGGCCAGATCCTGCGCGATCGTGCCCTCGCCGAGAGTGCAGCTGACGCTGCGGCTCAAGACTTTTGCGCCGCCCTTGAGGCGATGCTTCAGCTCGTTGAAGATCGCCTGCATGATCTGCGGCACCCCGGGCAGCACAAAGACATTCTCGATGCGGAAACCCGGCGCGCGCGAGATGGGGTTGGGCAAGAGGACCGCGCCCTCGGGCACCTGCGCCATGCGCAGACGCGCCTCGTTCAAGCCGCCCGGCGGGTAATGGCTTTCGAGGATCCGCTTCGCCTCGGGATGGAGGATCAGCTTGACGCCAAACGCCTCGGCGATGCAGGGCGCGGTGATGTCGTCATGGGTCGGGCCGATCCCGCCCGTCGTGAAGACGTAATCGAATTTGCCCCGCGCCTCGTTGACGGTGCTGATGATGGTTTGGGAATCGTCGGGGATGACCCGCGCCTCGCGCAGCCGGATGCCAGCTTCGTTGAGGCCTTGGGCGAGAAAGGCCAGGTTCGCGTCCTGGGTGCGCCCGGAGAGGATCTCGTTGCCGATGATCAAGACGCATGCGGTGACCGTTTTCGGTGTCGGCTCGGCCTCGTTCATTGGCTCCCTCGGGCTCAGGCGGCGGCATTTTCGATGACTCTCTTCATAGGCAAAGCCGGCCCAGCGTACAACACGCGCCAGCCGAAGGAATGGGGACGGCCTGATGCGAATCGTTGTTGTCGGCACTTCGGGTGTGGGCAAGACCACGTTGGCGCGCCGCATCGCGACACGGCTGGAGCTGGCCCATATCGAGCTTGACGCCATCAACTGGCAGCCAGGTTGGCGGGATCTGAACCACCATGATCCAGAGGAGTTCATTCGCCGCGTCGGTGAAGCGATCGCGGCCGAGGCCTGGGTGCTCGACGGCAACTACGGTTCGGTGCGCGACAGGGTTTGGCAACGGGCAACCCATCTGGTCTGGCTCGATTACGAACGTCCGGTCGTGATGGCGCGGGTGATCCGCCGTTCGTTGCTTCGTGCCGCCCTCCGCACCGAGATGTGGGCTGGAAATCGCGAGCGATGGCGGCACCTGCTGCGGCCCAGTCATCCGATACGATGGGCCTGGAATACGTGGAGCCGGCGCCGCCGGGAGACTGCGGAGCGACTGGCGAGGGAGGAATATGCCGGCCTCATCGTGCTGCGGCTGCGCCACCGCAGCGACGTCGTTTCTGCGATGAAGCTGTTGACCGAGGCCGCTCGCGGCGAGTGACATCGGATCGGTTGCACCGTCCGGCGAGGATTGCTTCGCGGACGCCTCATGACCATTTGCTGCCTGGAAGCGGCGCGGCGACCATTGCCCGCCTCCAACGAATCGGATTATCACCTGAGGGCGCGGCCAGGGCGGCGCCGGTCGTAGAGCAAAGAGCACTCGGTCATGCAGCAGGACGTGATGGCGGGCCTCGGCCTCGCAGGCGGCATGCCGCGCAGCGGGCAGATCAAGATCCACGGCCCCGACGCGTTCGAAGGCATGCGTCTGGCCGGAGCGCTCGGCGCGGCGACGCTCGATTTCATCACCCCCTATATCCGGCCCGGAGTGACGACCGGCGAACTCGATCAGCTATGCCACGGCTTCATTGTCGATCACGACGCGATCCCGGCGCCGCTCAATTACCGCGGCTTTCCGAAATCGATCTGCACCTCGGTCAACCATGTCGTCTGCCACGGCATCCCGGGCGATCGCCGGCTGATGGACGGCGACACCCTCAATATCGACGTGACCGTCATCCTCGACGGCTGGCACGGCGACACCAGCCGGATGTTCTTTGTCGGCGAGCGCGTCGGGGTCAAGGCGAGAAAGCTCGCCGACGTTACCTACGACGCGATGATGCGCGGCATCGCCGTGGTTCGGCCGGGGGTGCATATCGGCGCGATCGGCGACGCGATCCAGCGCTATGCCGAAAGCCACCGTTATTCGGTCGTGCGCGATTTCTGCGGGCACGGGGTTGGCCGCGTGTTCCACGACGCCCCGTCGATCCTGCATTACGGACGGCCCGAGGACGGCCCGGTGCTGCGCGAGGGCATGTTCTTCACCGTCGAGCCGATGATCAATGCCGGGCGTTACGAGGTGAAGGTGCTGAGCGACGGCTGGACCGCGGTAACCAAGGACCGCTCGCTGTCGGCGCAGTTCGAGCACACGATCGGGGTGACCGCGGCGGGGTACGAGATCTTCACGGTCTCGCCGGCCGGGCTGCACCGGCCGCCCTACTCCCCGGACGGCCGGCTCTGACGGGCCGTTCCGGGGATCAGCCTTCTGGCAGAAAATCCTCGGCCAGGACCTGATCGAGGGTAAACGGGCAATCGGCGGGGAAGGTTGTGTCGGGGAGGCCGGTTTCGCCAATAGCCTTCCGTCTTGCCCTTGTGTAGGTCGCAGACAGGGAGTCGCGCACGACCGGCCGAAGGCTTGGAGAGTCGGCGAGGATTTCCTCGATTTCATCCCGCTGATCTCGCACCGTCGTTGCCCAGCTGGGCGATCGGCGATTGGGCTGAAATTGCCACTTGAGCAGGTGCATTAGCAGCACGGCGAGACGGCTGCCGAGTTCGCGCCGATTGTTCTTGCCCATGGATTCGAGCTCCTCGGCGATATTGACGGCATCGATCTCCGAGAAGGCGCCTTCGCGCAACAGGCGCGCCTGCTCCATGGTCCAGGCAAAGAAATCGACCTCATACGCGACGGCATTCCGCGGCATCAGCGAAGCTCCACAGGAAGCGTTCCGCCTAAATCATACACTCTCACGGCGCGAGCCGCACGGTGGCCCGCGCGCTGCGCCCTTTGGCGTCGATCACGGTCAGCCGGGCGAAGCCGATTTCGCCGGGCTGCCAGTAGAGCGTCCGCCGCGGCGCGGCGGGCGGCAAGGGCCGGCCGTCGACGAGCCAGCGCAACGGCCCCCGCCCGCCAACCGCTTCGAGCGGCAGCGCTGCTCTGTCCCAGGCAACGACGGCGCCATCGGGCGGATAGAGGATTTTTGGGCCGCCGGCGTCGCGCCCCTTGCCGGCCTCGAGCGGCGCCGGATCAAGCCGGCGAAGCGCCGGAGGTAGGTCCCGATGGCTGGCCCGCAGGACGCCACGCGGCAGCTCGGGTGCGATGTCCGGCGGTGCGGGACCGAGGAGGTCGGCGATCTTGAACAGCACCGGCGCCGCGGTCACCCGGCCGCTGCGGCCGGGCATCGGCGTGCCGTCCGGCCGCCCCGCCCAGACCGCGATCGTCACCCGGGAATCGTAGCCGACGGCCCAGGCGTCACGAAAGCCGTAGGAAGTCCCGGTCTTGAAGGCAAGATGCCGGCCGCGCCGGACCTCGGCCGGCAGCATCCCGGGCGGCGGCGGGGCGTTGCCAAGAATGTCGTTGACGTACCAGGCGGCGGCCGGCCCGAAGATCGCAGTCCCGCGCACCGGAGGATCGTCGGCACGCGTACCCAGCACGGCCATTTCGCCGCCCTGCGACAGCGCGACATAAAGCGTGGCGAGGTCGTACAGCGAGATTCCGGCGCCGCCGAGCGCCACGGCGAGCCCGGGCTCCGCTTCGGGCCTTGGCAGGTGCAACCGAATCCCGGCGGCGGCAAGGGCGCTGGTGAACCGGCTCGACCCGAGGCGGTCGAGCACGGCGACGGCGGGTACGTTGAGCGAATATTGCAGCGCCTCGGCCGCGCTGACCTCACCCTGGAAATGCCCGTCGAAATCGCTGGGCGCGTAGTCGCCGAAATGGCGCGGGCGATCGTCGAGCACGGTCTGCGGATGAATGATCAGGCGGTCGAACGCCATCGCGTAGATGAAGGGCTTCAAGGCCGAGCCTGGCGAGCGCACCGCGCGCGCCATGTCGAGCGTGCCGTGCCGATGGATTGCAGCGAAATCGGCGTTGCCGACATAGGCGATGACCTCGCGCGCGCGATTGTCGACGACGAGCGCGGCGAGCGTCGCCTGTGGATCGAGCGCCGCGGCTTCGCGATTGAGCAGAGCCTCGACCTGGCGCTGCAACAGCGGCTCGATCGTCGTGCGCTGCACCGGCGCGAGCGGCTCGGCCGCGCGCATTGCCCGCGCCAGATGCGGGGCGTGAAACGGCAGCGCCAATCGGTGTTGCGCGATCGGCTCGGCGCGCGCCTCGGCCAAGGTGCGTTCCGAGATGACTCCGCGAGTGTGCATCCGCACGAGCACGGCGTCGCGCGCCACGCGCGCCGCTTCGGGATGGCGATCGGGACGCAGCCGCTCCGGGGAGCGCGGCAGCGCCACCAGCAGGGCCGCCTCGCCGGCCGACAGGTGGCTTGGCTCCTTGCCGAAATAGGCAAGGCTGGCGGCCCGCACGCCTTCGAGGTTGCCGCCGAACGGGGCCAGGGTCAGATAAAGCGAGAGGATGTCGTCCTTGGCCCAGCGCCGCTCCAGGCCGAGCGCCTCGGCCATCTCGATCAGCTTTGCCGATAAGGTGCGGGGCCGCCGTTCCAGGAGGCGCACCGCCTGCATCGTCAGGGTCGAGGCGCCCGAGATGACATGGCCATGCCGCGCGAGCTGGCCGAGCGCGCGCAACGCGGCGAGCGGATCGATCCCCTTGTGCTCGGCAAAGCGCTGATCCTCGGTGGCGACCAGCATGCGGCGGTAAACCGGGTCGACCGATTCCGCCGTCACCGGCAACCGCCATTTGCCGTCAGCGGAGAGGAACCCGCGCAATATCGAGCCGTCCCGCGCCAGCACCAAGGCCGACAGGAGGCGGCCGCGTTCGAGCGGCGGGGATGGGAGGGCGAAATAGGCGGCGGCGAGGCCTGCGAGCGCGATCAGCGCGGCGGACAATGCTCGCCAGCGATGGCGCCAGAAGCCCCCACCCCAACCCTCCCCCGCTTGCGGGGGAGGGGGTGAGCCAGAGCCCGGAACACCCTCCCCCGCTTGCGGGGGAGGGAGGGACCCGCCGCGAAGCGGTGGGAGGGTGGGGGCTACCGGCGAGTCCACAGCGCGGATGTCACCGCGCCTGCACGCTGAGCGAGCCGATCGCGGTGCGGCCGGTCGTTTCCGGCTCGTACATGTCCTCGACGACGAGCGCGGGATACTTGTATTCGCCCGGGGTGACCGCGCGCACGACATAGGCGAGGGTGAATTCGCCGACGCCATCGCGAAGATCGAGCGCGGCGATGTAGCGGTCGTCGCGCTCCTCGGTATAGGCCGTCTCGCTGAGTTTCGTCAGCCAGGGATAACTCCCGGGGGATTGGCTGCCCAGCGTCGCCGTCGCGATTTCGAAGCCGGCCGGCAGCAGGTCGACGACCAGGGTCCGCGCCGCGCGCGCCGCGTCGCTGCGCTTGCCCTTGATGACGATGACGAAGAGATCGGTCTGCCGCACCTTGGTCAGATCCGCCAGCGTGCCATCCGCGCGAAATATCCATCGTCCGGCCCAGTACCCGCTGCTTTCGGCCGGCAGGTCGGTCTTGGGCACCCCGGTGATCGAGACCGTCCGCCATACCGGGGCGGCGCCGCGATTGGCCACCGAAAGCGGCGCCGCGCCGCCGCCCAGCGCGCGGCGGAAATAGAGCGGCTCGCCGCGCTTCTGCGCGGCCGCAACGCCGACGGCGACATTCATTTCGCCGCCGGTCGCGCGCACCGCCGCCTCGGCCGCCATCAACAGCCAGGCCTGCTCCTGGGTGCTGGTCCGGCGGGTGCGGGCGAACAGTTCGGCGATCCGGTCCATGACGGCGGTAAGTCGTGGCTGCACTCCCGGATTTTCGCCGACGAAGGCAAGGAGCCCGGCGCTGTCGCGCAGATCGCTGCCGTAGTCGATATGGCGCAGGCCGGCCGGCCGCTTCGGCGGCGGCCCGAGCGCCGCTGCGTAGGCGGCAGCGGCGCGCGTTGTGTCGCCATAGGCGGCCAGCGCCGCGCCGAGCTGCGCCTTGGCCAGCTGGGTCGGCAGCTGAGCCAGCTGCGTATCGTTGAAATAGCGCAACGCGGGAAGTTCGCCGGCCTTGGCCCGCGCCAGCACATAATGGGCATAGGCCATGGCGGGCAGGCTCTTCGCATCGGTGTGCTGCTGCCGGACAAAGTCGCGCAGCCAGCCGAGCGCCGCATTCAGCGCATAATCCGGTACCGATTTGCCGTGCTCCCTGGCGCGCAGCAGAAAGTCGGTGGCATAGGCGTCGAGCCAGGGGACCGTGTCGTCGCTGTCGCTCCACACCCCGAAGCTGCCGTCCCCCCGCTGCAATTCGACGATGTGGCCGATCGCGCGGTCGAGCGTTTCGGCCGGCGAGAAGCCGGGATCGGTTCGCCACAGCCCGGCGACCGCATCGACATAGAGGAGCGGCAGCGCGCGGCTCGTCGTCTGTTCGAGACAGCCATAGGCGTAGCGGTAGAGCGAACGCAACAGGCCGGGAACGTCCCAATCGGGGCGTGGGCTGACGGTGAGCAGCGCTTCCGCCGTGCCGGTCAGAAATTCGTCGGCGGCGCCGTCGTCGAGCGTGACGCTCTGCCCCGGTTCGAGCCGGGCGACAAAGCGGCGCAGCTGGTAGGCCTGCCCCGGCCGCACGCCGAGCGTGAAATCGCGCGCGATGCGCAGATCGTTGGGGCCGGTCAGCTCGAGCCGCAGCGCGATATTGCCGATCGTCTTCGCCACCAACGGGAAGGCGCCGCTAAAGCCGGCGCCGGGGCCGAGCGGGATCGCCCGGTCGACCGGCGCGGCAAAGGCGCCGGCGCCGTCGGCACCGAGCTTCAGCCGGTAGTCACCCGGCGGACCTTCGAGATTGTTGATGACGAGCCCGATCTGCGCGCTATCGCCGGGCGCCAGGAAGCGCGGCAGCGCGACCATCGTCACTACGGGATCGCGCACCGTCACCGCGCCGCTCGCGGAGCCGAGCTTGTGCCCCGAAAACGCCACCGCCATCAGCCGCAGCTGGCCCTGGAAATCGGGAATGTCGAAGCGAACCGTGGCGGCCCCGTCGCCATCGAGCCGCACGATCCCCGAGTAGAGCGCGACGACTCGGCTGCTTTTATCGGGGAGGCCGGCGACCGAGCGTTTGGCGAACTGGTCGCCGCCGCTGCGCAGCACGCCGACGCCGCCCGCGCCCGGATCGATCAGCCTGCCGTAGAGGTCGCGCAGCTCGACCCCGAGCTGGCGCTTGCCAAAATAGTATTTCTCTGGTGCCGGGCTGTCGAACTCGGTCAGCTTCAGCACCGCCTCGTCGACCGCCGCGAGGGTGAGGTAGGCCTCCTCGCCGGGCGCGAGGCCGGCGACCTTGACGCCGATCTCGGCCGGGCCGCGCGGCCGGGCGACATCGGGCGCGGTGAGCGCGACAGAGAGCGTATGCGGGCTCGCATCGATGCCGAGCCAGGCGACCCCAACCGCGCGCCCAGGCCCGCGCGGCCCCAAGGGACTTGACCTCTGGCTCGGTCCGGGCGCGGCCGCGTTTTGCGGGCGATAGGCGCTGACCAGCGCGTAGACCCCGCTGCCCCACGCAGCATCGACCGGGATCTCGATCGTGATTCCCTCCAGCGGCAGCTTGATCGAGCGCAACGCGAGGATGCGGTCGGAGGCGATCACGAGCTGCGCCTCGCCGGCAAACGGCGCCTTGATGAACAGCCTTGCGGTCTCGCCCGGCTGGTAGCTCGCCTTGTCGAGCGTCGCGCCGAGCTTGTCGGGGACGTCCGGCAATTCCGCCCCGACATACCAGCCGACATGAAAGCGCAGGCTCGATTGGGCGCCGGTCGCGCCGTCGCCGACCTCCCAGCGATAGCGCCCGGCGGGCAGGGTCCGCGACAGCGTCGCCGGGCTGTCGCCGCCGATATCGAGCGTGCCGGTTTCGATCGGCTGATCGCGCACCTGCACTTTGTGCCGCCACCGGCCGTTGACCGAATACCAGGAATATTCCCAGCTCTCGCGCAGCAATTCCCATCGCAAGCCCTTCGCGGCGGTGCGCTTGCCGTCGCCATCGAGCGCGATGGTCTCAAGACTCGCCGGCTGCCCCTCGGCGATCGCGTCATCGCCGGCCGGCGAGCGCAATCCGATCGCCAGCTTGCGCTGCCGGATCGGCCGGGTCACGCTTTCGCTGACCGCGCGCCCGCTCGGCTCGAACACGCTGACCCGGATCGTTGCGGCGAGCGGCCTGGTCAGATCGGGAAGGTCGGCAAGATTGAATTCGACGCTCGATTTGCCGTCATCATCGGTCGCCGGCGCGTCAAGATCCTTGGTCTTGCCGGCAAATTCCTCGCCGGCGAGGCCGAAATGAAAGCCGGGCTCGCTTGGGTAGGGGTGCTCGTCGAGGGCGATCGTGACCTGGGCCTCGACCACGAGCCCGGCTCCCGGCGCACCATAGTAGTAACGCGCCGCCACCTCGACCGGAAACGGCTCGGCCGGCCGGACGGGCTGGTTGGCCGCCGACAGTTCGAGCTTGAGCTGCGGCGGGACGAAATCCTCGACGCGGAATTCCACGCTGCCGATCGCCGGCGCCTTTGAATCGAGCTTCAATTCGACCCGCCAGGTGCCGATCCGTGCATCGCGCGCCAGCGCGTAGGTCTCGTCGAAGGCGCCGAGCTTGCCGCCGGCCAGTTGGCGGCGATCAACTTCGACGCCGTCCGGCCGCAGCAGGCGCAGCGTCAGTGGCAAGCCGGCTGCCGCCTCGGCCTTGTCATCGCGCACCAGCGCGGTCAGATGCACCGCCTCGCCCGGGCGGTAGATGCCGCGCTCGGTATAGAGATAGCCGTCGACCGGACCCGGCTGCTTCCGGCCGCTGACCCCGCGGTCCGACAGGTCGAAGGCCGCGCGGCCGATTTCGAGGAAATTGAAATCGCCGCCCGGACCATTGGCGATGACCGCGAACGGCTCGTCGCCGCCGCTGCCGTGCAGGAGGCCGCCGGGAATACGGGCAAGCCCGTCGGCGTCGCTGGCGACCGATGCCAATTCGCCGTTGTTGCGCGCGTAAAGCCGCAGCGCGACCCCGGCAATCGGTTTCGCATCGGCGAGCGAGCGCACCGCGACTGCCATGGCGTCGCTGCCGCTATAGGTGCTGAGACCCAGATTGGAGACCAGCACCCAATTGGTCGCCGGCTGGCTCGCGTCGCCGGGCTTCGCATCGACGCGCTCGGCGACGGCCAGATAGACCCCCGGGCCCTTGTCCCGCAGCACAGGGGTGAGCGGGATGGCAGTAACGACCGGGCGATTGCGTTCGCCTGATATCGTCATCTCGCCTTGCCAGACGAGGCTGCCGCTCTGGCTGATCAGCTCGTCGACGCTGTCCGGATCGAAGCTCAGGGTCAGCTTCTCGGCGTTGATGCTGGGGACGAGGTTGCGCTCGTTGACCCGGACCAGCCGCAGCTTGACCTTGTCGAGATTGATCGTGGTGACCGGCAGCCCGGCGCTCCCCTCGCGCGGCAGCACATAGCCGGTGCCGGAAAAGCTGATCGCCGGCTTGCGGTCGGGCACCACGATCCGGCTCTTCCAGCTCTCCCGCGTCTTCTCGCCGGTTGCGGCCGGGAACCCGGCGCGCAGCTCGACCTCATAGTTCTCGCCATGCTTCAGCCCGTCGAGGCACAGCGTGTCGCCGCGGGCGGTGACGATACCGGCGAGGTCCGGTTTGGCATGCACGAAGTCGCCGTAGGAAAGATCGGCTCTGGTCGCGATCTTCTCGTTGAAGCGCAGACAGGCGCGCGGCATATCGGCTTCGGCGGCGATCT
>CAYMRQ010000023.1:2742-13819 GCA_964392845.1 uncultured Rhizobium sp. | reverse complement strand
GGCGATCTCGACCTTGGTCACCCGGAAGACGACCAGCCGGCGCAACTGCTCGACCCGCTCGGCGACCGCGGCAGAGCGGGTCAGGGCGAGACCCGCCTCGAACGCGGCGAGCGCCTCCTTCTGCTTGTTGTGGCGGTCGTAATCGCGGCCGATCAGAATGAGCGCGGTGCCGCGTTCGACCGGGTCGGTCGATTTGACATAGGCGTTGTAGGCGCTCGCCTGGAAGTGGTCGTCCCGCGTTTCGGCGAGTGCCTGGGCGAGGCGCAGCCAGACCAGCCCGTCATCGGCGCCGTAGGCGATCGCGCGGGTCAGATCGTCGCTTGCTTGCGAATAGCGCTTGGCGCGGTATTCGGCGTCGGCGTCGCGGCGCAGCCGCGGGATCAACGCCGGCTGCTTCCTGGCGGCGGGAATGCTGTCGATCAGCTCCTGGCGGTATGCGGCGGCGGCCTCCGCCAGCTCCTTCGACTGGTACTCCTGCGCCGCCGCCGGAGCGGCGAGCAGGACCACAACCAACAGCGAAAAAGCGCGCAGCATCGATCACCCCATCCCTGCATGTCATTGCGAGCCCACGGGCCGACGCTTCGCGCCGCCCGAGGACAGGCTCCGCGAAGCAATCTCATGCGAGCCTCGCTCGACTGATGGAGATTGCTTCGTCGCTTCGCTCCTCGCAATGACAACCGCGATGACCAACCCTTGAGCCGGCCTCGCGACCTGTGCACTGTGCCGTCATTCACGAGCCACCCCAATCGGAGAAGACCCATGCAGATCGGTTTTATCGGCCTCGGCATCATGGGGCGGCCCATGGCCATCAATCTGATGAAGGCCGGGCACCAGCTGTTCGTCTACGGCAAGCGCACGGTGCCGCCGGAAATCCGCGAAGCCGCGACAGTGTGCGACACGCTGAAATCGGTCGCCGAGCATGCCGAAATCATCATCATCATGGTTCCCGACACGCCGGATGTAGAGAACGTGCTGTTCAGCCCCGACGGGGTCGCCTCCGGCCTCGCGCCGGGCAAGACCGTCATCGACATGAGCTCGATCTCGCCGATCGAAACCAAGATGTTCGCCGCCGAGATCGCAAAGAAGGGCTGCGACTATGTCGACGCGCCGGTCTCGGGCGGCGAGGTCGGCGCCAGGGCGGCGAGCCTGACGATCATGGTCGGCGGCTCCGAGAGCGCCTTCAACCGGGTCAAGCCGCTGTTCGAGCTGATGGGCAAGAACATCACCCTGGTTGGCGACATTGGCGCCGGGCAGACCACTAAGGTCGCCAATCAGATCATCGTCGCGCTGACCATCGAGGCGGTCGGCGAAGCGTTGCTGTTCGCCTCAAAGGCCGGCGCCGATCCCGCCAAGGTGCGCGAGGCGCTGATGGGCGGGTTCGCCTCGTCGCGCATCCTCGAAGTCCATGGCGAACGGATGATCAAGCGCACCTTCGATCCCGGCTTCCGCATCGAACTGCACCAGAAGGATCTGAGCCTGGCGCTGTCGGGCGCCCGGGCGCTCAACCTCTCCCTGCCGAATACCGCGACGACGCAGGAACTGTTCAACGCCGCCGCCGCGCTCGGCGGCAAGGGCTGGGACCATTCCGGCCTCGTACGGGTGCTCGAGCACCTCGCCGGACACCAGGTTGCCAAGGGGTAACCTAGCGAAAACCCCCTCACCCTATCCCTCTGCCCGCAAGCGGGGAGAGGGGACCCTGCTGAGAGGCCACGCAAAGCTTTTACAGGCTATCCCCAGAAGGCGCCGCCGCTCTCCCTCTCCCCGCCTGCGGGGAGAGGGCCGCGGTGAGGGGCAAACGTTCGGGCTCAGCGCAGATCGACGAACTCGATCCAGTTCGGTTGCTTGCCCATCGCGTGCTGCTTGACCGGGTCGAGCGCGCCGTTGTCCGGGCGGATCGCGTAGACCGTCATGGCGTTCGAATCGAGCCCGGCCGACAACAGAAACCGCCCGCGCGGCTCGATGGCGAAGCCGCGCGGCGTCTTCTCGGTCGGGAATCGGCCGATCGGCGACAGCGTGCCTTTCTCGGGATCGATGCGGAACCCGGTGAGGGTGCTGGTCTTGCGCTCGCTGCCGTAGAGAAAACGCCCGTCCGGGGTCACGTGCAGATCGGCGGCGGAGGGCTGTTCCTTGAAGTCGGCGGCCAGCATGTCGACGAATTGCAGCTCCTTCAAGGTGCCGTTCGCCGGGTCGACCGCATAGGCGCCGATCGTCGCCGTGGTCTCGGTGATCAGGTAGAGAAACTTCCCGCTCGGGTGGAACGCGAGGTGGCGCGGGCCGGCGCCCGGCTTTGTCGCGATCTCGGCCGGCGTATTCGGCGCCACCGTGCCGTTCGCCGGGTCGAACTTCAGCTGCATGACGATGTCCTGGGCGAGGACCGGGCAGTAGACGTGCTGGTTCGAGGCATCAACCACCACGCAATGCGCCTTGGGCCGGTCCGCCACGATCTGGCTCGGCGGCGCCCTGACCCGGCCTTCCCCGTCGATCGGGTTGATCGTCAGCTTGCCACCGGGATAGGAGGCGCAGACCAGCCAACGCCCGGTCCGGTCGGTCGTCGTATAGGCCATGCTGGCGTCGAGCGGGGCGTTGCCGAGATGCTTGAGCCGCCCGCTCGCCGGGTCGATCGCAAAGCTCGCGACGGTGAAGGGCTCGCTGCGCAGGGCGGCATGGAGGAACCGCCGGTCGGAGCTCAGCGCCATCGGCATGCTGCTCGGCGACGGCTTGTCCGCCCCGGGGATCGGCACCTTCTCGACGAGGTCGAGATCGCCGCTCGCCCGGTTCATTGCCAGAACATGGATTCCAGGGTCGCCGGCATTGGAGACATAGACGATTGTTTCGGGGGTGCCCTGTGCCATGGCGCTTACCGCTGCAGCGCGCGCGCTTCGCGCGCCGCCGGCCGCTCGGCGCAGCGCTTGAGCCAGTCGGCCGCCTTGGGAACATGGCTGAAATCGATCCGTGCCGGCCGCGCCCAGGAGAGGATGCTTGCGACATTGAGGTCGGCAACGCTGAAATGCTCGCCCAGGAGGTAGGGCGAGGCGGCAACCGCGGCGTCGAGCACCATCAGCGGCCGCCCGAGCTGGTGTTCGCTTGCGTCGGCGAGTGCGGCGTCGCGCTGGTCCTCGGGCAGGATCGCGCGGTGGAACATCGCGGTCAGCACCGGGCGCTCGATTTCGGTCATCCCCCAGAAGCTCCATTGCCAGGTGCGCGCCTCGTCTTCGAACCGTATCGGGTAGAGATCGCCCCTGCTGTGTTTCTTCGCGAGATACAGGTTGATCGCCATCGACTCCCACAGGATGAAGCCGTTGTCGTCGATCGTCGGCACGTGGCCGTTGGGGTTGACCCTGAGGTATTCGGGCGTGCGCGTGCCGTCATTGGCGAAATCGATCGGGATGTTCTCGTACTCGAGCCCCAGCTCCTTCGCCATCCACAGCGTGCGGAAGGCGCGCGAACGCGGTATGCCATAGATCTTGAGCGTGGCCATGATCAACTCCTTCGACTGAAGGACCGAGCCTCGCATGATGGCCGGGACGGGGCAATCGCCTGCGTCGCGGGAGAGTGGGTCCCGGCTTTCGCCGGATCGACATTTAGAAGATGGTGCATCAGCAGAATGTGAAGGACGGGATGCCGCACAGCGTGCAAATGGTCACGGTCGCAGGCTGCGCAATCCGGCTGTTCCGCGGCGGCCGCGCCGGAGCTGGCGCGCCGCCGCTGGTGTTCCTGCACGGCGCCGGCGGGCATACCGGCTGGATGGCGTTCCTGGAGGAGCTGTCGACACGCTTTGAGGTATTCGCCCCCGAGCATCCCGGCTTCGGCCAGTCGGACGACCCGCCCTGGCTCGATGAGGCCGGCGACCTCGCCTATTTCCACCTCGATCTCTTGGCGGCGCTCGGCCTCGACCGGGTCCATCTGATGGGGACCTCGCTCGGCGGCTGGATCGCCGCCGAGCTGGCGGTGCGCAGCACCGCGCATCTCGCCAGCCTGACCCTCGTCAGCGCGGTCGGCATCACCGCCAATGGCGAACCGATCCCCGACATCTTCCGCATGCCGGTCGAGGAGAATCTGCGGCGGTTTTACGCCGACCCCAAGCGGGCATCGCGCCGCCTCGGCGACCTCGCAAAGGCCGATATGAGCATCGTCGCAAAAAACCGCGCGACCGTGATGCGGCTCGCCTATCGCCCGCGCTTCCACAACCCGGCTCTGGCCAAATGGCTGCACCGGATCGACGTGCCGACGCTTCTGCTGTGGGGCGCCGAAGACGGCCTCGTGCCGCCCGCCTTTGGCGAGGCCTATCAGGCGCTGATCCCGGGCGCCCGGCTCACCGTGCTGCCGCAAGCCGGCCACGCCCCGTTCGACGAACAGAAAGACGCCTTTCTCGCCGCGTTTCTCGATTTTATCGATTCACAATGAGGCAGTGAGGCAGTGAGAAGAAATACCCTTCGTAGGATGGGTTGAGCGAAGCGAAACCCATCAGGATTTCGGTCAGAATGATGGGTTTCGCTTCGCTCAACCCATCCTACAACACACGATTTGCCTCACTGCCTCACCGCCTCATTGTGACCTGCCACCCTATTCCGCTGCCTCTTGCATTGGTCGTACCGAAGCGCGCATCTGGCGGTCGTAGGCTTCGCGCCAGCGCAGCTTCGCATCGGTGACGAAATCGCCGCTGCGCACCGCGTACATGATGTCCGGATCGTCGACCCCGGGTGGCACCGTGCCGTCCTTGGCCAGCGCTCGCGCGGCCTTCAACAGGCGCCGCCGCGTCGCCATGATCATCCGGTCGCTCGGCGCCAGATGCTCGAACAGATGGTCGGTAATCGGCCCCATGCTCTCGGTCACCGCCTGATCCTGCGCATGGATGCCGTCGATGCCGGTGTAGTTGCCGCCGGTCGCTTGCGCCGCGCGGTCGACCAGCCAGTCGTTGGTCGGGCCGCCGGCGAGCCGCCAGCGGCCGTACCAGTCCGATGTATTCGGCAGATAGTCGAAGACGCGCTTGAACCCCGGCATCATCGCCCCGCGCTTGTTCGGGCCGATCGACGGCGGGTGGCGCCGCCACATCAGGCTGACGAACATCGTGTGGGTGTCGTCCATCGGGATCCAGGCGCGGTTGTGCAGGTGCTCGGTGAACTTGCCCTGCGGCGTCTGGGTCCAGAACGGCAGCATGAAATTGGCAAAGCGCCAGTAGGTCTTGTCCGGCGCCGCCCCGCGATAGGCGGCGTACATCGTGCCGCACTCGGTATCGGCGACGTGGTAGTCGGGCGCGCGGTTGGCGACCGTGTGGCGAAACAGGCTGTCCTCCGGCACATCCTCGGGGTCGACCCCGCCGGCGTGGAGAAAGCCAAAATGCGAGGTGTCGATGTCGCCTTCAAGCGCCTGCAGCCAGTTGCATTCGCGCTGCACGAACGAGATCGACACGTCGGCTTCAGGCAGCAGCGTCGCCTCGATCTCGGGCAACGGCGGGGCTTGTTTGCGGGCGCCCATATAGACCCAGACCAGGCCGTTGCGCTCGACGGCCGGGTAGGCCTTGGCCTTGATCCGGTTCTTGAAATCCGGGTTGCCGGCGAGGTTTGGCGTGTCGACGCAGTTGCCCTCGATATCGTATTTCCAGCCGTGATAGACGCAGCGTATGCCGTTCTCCTCGTTGCGGCCGAGGAACAGCGAGGCGCAGCGGTGCGGGCAGCGATGGTCCATGACCCCGACCCGCCCCGAGCTGTCGCGAAAGGCGATCAGCTTTTCGCCGAGCAGCGGCAGGCGCAGCGGCGCGCCGTCGCGTTCCAGCTCCGACGACATCGCCGCCGGCAGCCAGTATTCGCGCATCAGCCCGCCCATCACGGTGCCGGGCCCGACGCGGACGAGGTCGTCGCTGTCCTTCCTGTTCATTGCCGATTTTCTCCTATTTCGGTGTCATTCCGGCGCATAAGGAGATTAGGTTGAAGCTGCAACGCGTCCTTCGAGACGGCGCTTCGCGCCTCCTCAGGATGACGTTCTTTCTTAATGCCATCATAAACTTACGTCATCCTGAGGAGCACCCGGAGGGTGCGTCTCGAAGGACGCAAAACGCCGATGCCACCGCAAATTTACGACCAGAACGCGAAGCCGAGCCCGGTGCCGGTGCCGGCCGGAGTGCGATAGCCCGGTTCGTAGAGCGACCATTCGAGCGAGAGGTGCTCGACCGCGCCGGCGACGCAGATCCAGTTGCGGATCTCCGAGCTGCCCGAATTGAGCTTCTCGCGCGGCAATCCCTCGATTGCCGCGGTGTCTTTGCGGCGGAACAGGTCGAAGAGGGAACGGTCGAGCGCCTCGTCGACGACGAAATGCGACAGCCCGCCCGAGGCGATGATGCCGATCCGCGCGTCGCCCGGATAGGATTCGACCGCGGCGCGGATCGCCTGGCCGAGCCGGTAGCAGCGCCGCGGCGTCGGCTGGTTCGGCGGATAATAGGTGTTGATAGAAACCGGCACGATCGGCACGACCTCTTGCATGATCCGCCTGTGGACAAAGCCGATCGCGTGGCCCTCGCCCTCGCCCTCGGGCACCCCATTCGATGCGGCGATATCGAACTCGTGGTCGATCAGCTGGTCGATCAGGTGGCGCGCCAGACGGGAATCGACCGGATAGTCGCGCGGCGCCTTCTCCTCGTGCCAGCGCGCGCTCGCCCGCCATCCCCAATTCGGTTCGGCCACCGGCGCCAGCGGCACATTGCGGATCGTCTCGCCGTAATAGACCAGGATGCCCGGCATGTTGTCGTGGTGATACAGCTCCTCCTGATCGTCGCCGGCGACGATCAGCGCGTCGAGCCTCGCTTCGCGCAGGAAATCGCCGAGGCGGGAGATCGCCCCCTGCACGGCGCCGTGCCGCTCCGCCATCCGCTGCGGCGTGATTTCACCCGCGATACCGAGCGGCGCGTGCTTGAGCTGCTCGTCGTAGCTGGTCAGCCGCCCCTCGGTATCGAGCAGGTTGTCGCGCCGCGAATCGCGTTCGATGAAGCGCGGCCAATCGGTCGCCGGCGCGTTCAGCATCGGCGTGTGCGAGGTGGCCATTCCCAGGACGAGTCGCGCCATGACAATCCTCCCGTTCGACGATTGAGCCTATTATAGTCCGCTTTACGCGTGACAGTGCATCACTTCTGCCCGACCGACACCGCGCTCAGCGTCCTATTTCGCGCATTTGACCGCTTGCGTGTTGGCCGCCGCCTGCGCCGCCGCATGGGCCCGGAAACCCTTTGTGTCGAGGGTGCTTGCCTGTTTCAACAGCGGCTCGGATTGCTGGCAGAACAGGGCCGGCGCGATGCTCGACTGGCGCTGCGACAGCTGGTTGGCGAGGATCGTGTTCCAGCGATCGAACGCCGGCGCGCCGTGGAAATGCGCGATCATCGCCCTCTGATAGGCGAGGATCGCGTCGCGGTTGCGCACCCGGAAATCGGCGTAGATCGCGATGCTCGAACAGGCATTGCTGGCGATGCCCAGCTCCGTCATGAAACGAAGCGCCTGCTCGGCCTCGATCGTGCTCGGCGACATACAACTGCTCTTCGCCTTCTCCGCCGCCCAGCCCGGCTGGGTAGCAAAGGCCGCGACCAGCGCCGCGATCAGGACAATTTTCCTCATAGTCTCCCCCAAGCTGAAACTCCCCACCGGCCGCGACGATACGTAAACCGGCAATATTTGCAAGAACGGCCGGTATCCTTGCCGCAGCAAGTATGGTCGCGGCATAGTCGCGCGATGATCGTGCTGTTCACCGATTTCGGCCTCGCCGGCCCCTACACCGGGCAGGTCACAGCGGTCCTGCAAGAGCGCGCGCCCGGAGTGCCGGTGATCCAGCTTTTTGCCGATGCCCCGGCGGGTCAGCCCAGGCCGGCGGCGTATCTCCTAGCCGCTTACGCCGCGTGGTTTCCGGCGGCGACGGTGCTGCTGTGCGTCGTCGATCCCGGGGTCGGCAGCGCGCGGCGCGGGTTGATCGCCGAGGCAGCGGGCCGGCTTTATGTCGGGCCCGATAACGGCCTGTTCGAGCTGGTGCTGCGCCGTGCCACGAGCCCGCGCTCTTGGGAAATCACCTGGCGGCCGCCGATGCTTTCGGCCAGCTTTCACGGTCGCGACCTGTTTGCGCCGATCGCCGGGCGACTGGCGCTGGGCGAGAAGCCATCGGCGATGGCCAGAAGCGCCGCGCCCCAGAGCTACCCCGATTGGCCCGACGACCTCCCGGCGATCGTCTATATCGATCATTACGGCAATGCGCTGACCGGGCTGCGCGGCGAATCCCTGAAGCTGACCGCGCGGCTCGCGACCGGCGGGCGCAGCATCGCCCACGCGCGGACCTTCTCGGCGGCGCCACCGGACGAAGCGTTCTGGTACGTCAATTCGAACGGGCTGGTCGAGATAGCGGTCAATGCCGGGCGCGCCGACCAGGCGCTCGGCCTCGCCATCGGGAGCGAGGTCGAGATCCTCGCGTGACGCCAAGGTGGCGTAAATTCCCCTCAGGGCGGCGGGAGAACCACGTCAGCACCCGCCGGAACCCTGAGCAGCCGCCGGCGACGCCGCCGCACCCGGTGCAAGAGCCACATGCCGGCGCCGATCACGACGAAGACGCCGAGCATCACCAGGCTGAACGAGCGGGCGAGATCACCGAGAATTGCATTAAAGGCATGCCCAAGGGAAAACCCGACAAAAACGAAGCTGGCAGCCCATAATCCGGCGGCTAAAAGGTTCAACTGCAAGAATCGAAACCAGTGAATTGCGCTCAACCCCATTGCAAAGGAAGAAACATTTCGCACACCATAAATAAAACGAAATGACATTATGAAACCAACATTATACCGTTCCAACCAATATAATGCGGCGTCAACATTACTCCGCCAGCGCGGATATCGCTCAAGGAGGGTCAGCCCATAGCAACGGCCGATCCAGAAGTAGCACTGGTCCCCAAGGAAGCTACCGAGCCACGCTGATCCAAGCAATAGCCATGGATTGAGCCGACCTTGTGATGCAATAAATCCAGCAACAAGGATTACGGTTTCACCTTCCAAAAAAGTCCAGACAAATGCGACGACGTAAAAATATACGCCGAACTGGGTCACCAGATAATCGATATCCAGAAGGGCGCTAAGTTGCGCAATGAGCTGGTTGAAATCCATTGGCGAGTTTTCTAAGTCAGCCTCACTGTTCCGAACAACCAGCCGGGAACGGCGCCGCGCCCTCGCGGCCGACAACGCTGATACGCTAGATTGTTCGCCGACCCCGGTCGAGCGGTTTCCCGCCACCTTACCCGCTTGGCGCGCATACGGTATACTCGATGAGAGGCCGTCCTGATCTTTAGCATTAGAGCAGAGGGGGAGACGTGGAAGCGCACGAGATCGCCGAGCAGATCCATGAACACGCGGAAACCCGTGCTCACGCCCTCTCAACCCATGACTGGTTTCGCCGGCTCGCCGCGATTTATGTCGGCGTGACCGCGATGCTGCTGGCCATCGCCGCGCTCGGCGGCGCCGAGGCAACCAAGGAAATGCTGAACGCGAATATCCAAGCTTCCGATACCTATGCCTTCTATCAGGCGAAAAACATACGGCAAACTCTTTACCAAACCTCTGCGGCGCAGCTCGAATTGCTCGCCGCCGGTGCAGCCGCCTTGTCGGAAAGCGACAAGGCCAAGACCGCCGAGCTGGTCAAGCGTTACCGCGATACGGCGGCACGCTACGAGAGCGAACCGGCGACCAAAGAGGGCAAGAAGGAGCTGATCGCCAAGGCCAAGGAATGGGACGGCAAGCGCGATCACGCCGCAGCGCGGATCCCCAATTTCGAATACGCCGAGGCGGCGTTCCAGATCGCCATCGTGCTCGGTTCGGTCGCGATCGTCGCGGCCTCGCCCTGGCTGCTCGGGCTCAGCGGCGTACTCGCCGTGTTTGGCGTTCTCCTGACCCTCAACGGGTACCTGCTGCTCGTCCCGTTAGGGCACGGGTGAGCCGGAATGCCGCGAAGAGCGGCCCTCACCCCCCGGCGAATTCGGCGATGAGCGCGTTGAACCGCTCGGCCGCCTCGTACTGGACCCAGTGTCCGGCGCCGGGCACCACGGCAAAACGCGCCGCGGGCTGAAAACCGCGCAGGATGCGCGCGCGCTCGTCGAGATGGGGATAGGCGGTCGCGTCGCGTTCGCCCCAGATGCCATCGAGCCGCGCGGTAATTCGCGGCAGCGCCTCGACCAGCGCGCCGGAGCGCGAGAACCGCCGGCTGCGCATCCGGGCGCGTGCGTGGTTGGTCTTCTGCAGGTAGAGCGCCAGCTCGTCGATCCTGTCCGGGTCGGCGATCATCAGCTGGTTCAGATTGTAGCGGTGGGTGGCGAATTCCGCCGCCTCGCCAGCCTCGGGCGGAACCCGCCGCAGCGGTGTCGGCGAGCGCACGAGGCCGAGCCCATTCGAGCCGACCACGGTAAAGCTGCGTACCCGATCGCCGAGCTGCGCCGCAACATTGCCGCCGATCACCCCGCCAAACGAGAACCCGGCGAGGTGCACCCGCTCGCCGCGCGGCAGGACGATCGCCAGCCCCTCGGCGATGATCGCGGCCAGCCCCTGGGCGCTCCACGGCTCGGGCGGCGTCGCCGATTCGCCGAGACCGGGCAGATCGGCGGCAATGACGGTGAATTGCCGAGCCAGCGGCAGCACGTTGCGGATCCAATGCATCCATGAGCCATAGCCGCCGTGCAGCAGCACGAGCGGCGGACCGCTGCCCCAGCAGCGCCATACCATCGTGCCGTCGCCGCACGGCGTCTCGACCCGCTCCGCCTCCGCCGCGATCCCCTCGACAAGCGCCACCGTCGCTTCGCTGATTACGCCCACGCCCGCCTCACAAATTGCCGCAACGGGGACGCTGATACCCGGTTTCGCGCCGCCCGCCTAGCTTTTTGCCGCGGTTTTGTGAGCCTGAGAACAGTTGCGCGATTGCCGTGCCGGCCCCCACCCTCCCGGGCTGCACGCGGGTCCCTCCCTCCCCCGTGGTGAGCGGCCTCTTGTCGATTCTCTTGGGGGTCGTGCTGTTCGTGCAACCGGCGGCCGGGGTCGTGGCGCTATCCTGGTGGCTGGGAGCCTACGCGCTGCTGT
>CAYMRQ010000023.1:436-2732 GCA_964392845.1 uncultured Rhizobium sp. | reverse complement strand
GCGCGCCTGAGCGCCGCCTTCCGCACTCGCTACCACCCGATCTGAGAGCCCGGTCCGACAACACCCGCGGCGTCCCGGCTCCTTTCCCCTGAGATTTTCATCATCATATGACAGAAAGCCGAAGCCCCGGCGGGTGACGGCGCGGAGTCGATCATGCCGAAACGCCAGCTCGATGCATTGATGTGGGCCGATGCGTGCAAGGCGATGGAGCGTGCGGAGCGCCTGCGCCGGCAATTTTTTCACCACGCGACGCCATATTGGGAGGCACCGATCGACGTCTTCGAGACCAGCGATGCGCTGACCATTCTGATCGCCCTGCCCGGGGTCGAGCTTGACAGCATCAAGGTGACCTTGAACGCCGGCACCGTGGTCGTCAGAGGCGAGCGCCCGTTGCCGCGCGAATTACAGAACGCGCATATCCTGCGGATGGAGATCCCCTACGGCAATTTCGAGCGCCGGATCGAGTTGCCGCCGGTGCCGTTCGCGATTTCCGGCCGGCATCTCGCCAATGGCTGCCTGATGCTGCGCCTAGAGAAGGGAGCGCGGTGATGGACCCGGAAGAGCCCCAGGCGCACATGGCCGATTCCGGCATGCCGCCATCCGCCGCCGCTGCCGGACCGGCAAACGAAACCGCACCGACAGGGCTCGAAGCGGTTGCGGCGATCCCGGCCGACGCGCTGATCCTGATCACCACCCGCAACCTCGTGCTGTTTCCGGGGATCGTGCTGCCGATGACCCTCGGCCGGCAGCGCTCGGTCGTCGCGGCGCAGACCGCGATCCGCCTCAATCGCCCGGTCGGGCTGCTGCTGCAACGCGAAGCCGCGGCCGACGACCCGCTGCCGGCCGACCTCAATCGCGTCGGCACCGAGGCGAACCTGCTGCGCTACGTGACCAGCCCGGACGGCAGCCATCATGTGATCTGCCAGGGCGAACGCCGCTTTCGAATCATCGAGTTTCTCGAGGGCTATCCGTTTTTCGCGGCCCGCATCGAGCCGGTCCCCGAGTCCCAGGAGCAAAGCACGCCAATCGAGGCCCGGCTGGTTAATCTGCGCAATCTGGCGCTCGAAATCCTGCAGCTGCTGCCGCAGACCCCGGGCGAGCTGGTCAACGCCGTGCAGACCGTGACCTCGGCGCCGGCGCTCGCCGATCTGATCGCCAGCTTCATGGACATCACCCCGGTCGAAAAGCAGGAGATCCTCGAAATCTTCGCGATCGAGCGCCGGCTGGAGCGCGTCTCGGAGCTCTTGGCGCACCGGCTCGAAGTGCTGCGGCTGTCGCGCCAGATCAGCGACCGCACCAAGGAAACCATCGACGATCGCCAGCGCGAATTCCTGCTGCGCGAGCAATTGAAGACGATCCAGCAGGAGCTCGGCGAAGGCGACGACGCCAAGAGCCAGGAGATCGCCGAGCTGCGGCGCAAGATCGAGGCGGCCAAGATGCCGCCCGACGTCGAGACGCACGCCAAGAAGGAGGTGTCGCGGCTCGAACGCATGCCGGAGGCCGCCGGCGAGTATTCGATGGCGCGCACCTATCTCGAATGGCTGATCGAGCTGCCCTGGTCGGTCGAAGACGAGCCGCCGATCGATATCGCCGAGGCGCGCCGCATTCTCGACGAGGATCATTACGGTCTCAGAAAGATCAAGCGGCGCATCCTCGAACATCTCGCGATCCACAAGCTCAATCCGGGCGGCCGCAGCCCGATCCTGTGCTTTGTCGGGCCGCCCGGGGTCGGCAAGACCTCGCTCGGCCAGAGCATCGCGCGCGCGACGGGCCGCAAATTCGTCCGGGTCAGCCTCGGCGGGGTGCACGACGAAGCCGAGATCCGCGGCCATCGCCGCACCTATATCGGCGCGCTGCCGGGCAACATCCTGCAGGGGATCCGCCGCGCCGGCAGCCGCCAATGCGTGATGATGCTGGACGAGATCGACAAGCTCGGCCGCGGCTTCCAGGGCGACCCCAACTCGGCGCTCCTCGAAGTGCTCGATCCCGAGCAGAACTCGACCTTTCGCGACAATTACCTCGGGGTGGAGTTCGACCTGTCGCGGGTCATGTTCATCACCACCGCGAACGTGCTCGACAGCGTTCCCGGGCCGCTCAGGGACCGCATGGAGGTCATCGACCTCCCCGGCTACACCGAGGACGAGAAATTCGAGATCGCGCGGCGCTATCTCGTCGCCCGCCAGCTCGCCGCCAATGGGCTCGCCGCCGACCAGGCCGAGATCGGCGACGACGCCGTGCACGCGATCATCCGCGACTACACGCGCGAAGCCGGGGTGCGCAATCTCGAGCGCGAGAT
>CAYMRQ010000023.1:0-426 GCA_964392845.1 uncultured Rhizobium sp. | reverse complement strand
GGTGCTGCGCAGCATCGCGATGAAGATCGCCGAGGGCAGCGCCGTCAAGGTCCGCATCACCGCCGCCGACCTGCACGAGATCCTCGGGGCGCGCCGGTTCGAGGGCGAGGTCGCAATGCGCACCAGCATCCCCGGCGTGGCGACCGGGCTCGCCTGGACCCCGGTCGGCGGCGACATCCTGTTCATCGAATCTACCCGCATCCCCGGCCGGGGCAACCTCATTCTGACGGGGCAACTCGGCGAGGTAATGCAAGAGTCGGCGCGGGCGGCGTTGTCTTATGTTCGATCCAAAGCAGACGACTTTGGACTCCCGACGAACTTCTTCGAGAAGCACGACATCCACCTGCACATTCCCGCAGGCAGCCAGCCGAAAGACGGCCCCAGCGCCGGGGTAACGATGGCGACTGCGCTTGTCTCGCTCATCTC
>CAYMRQ010000022.1:31912-33807 GCA_964392845.1 uncultured Rhizobium sp. | reverse complement strand
CTCGAGACCGCGCTCGACCTGCTTGAGAGCGCAACCGGCCGCGTCCTCGACCGCGCCGGCGTGGCACCCTCGGAGATCGGCGCGATCGTCGTCGTCTCGACCACCGGCATCGCCACCCCGAGCCTCGACGCGTTGCTGATCGAACGGATGCATCTGACGCCCACGGTGCAACGGCTGCCGATTTTCGGGCTCGGCTGTGCCGGCGGGGTGATCGGCCTCGCGCGCGCCGCGACGATCGCGGCATCGATGCCCGACAAGGCGGTGCTTTTCCTCGTCGTCGAATTGTGCTCGCTGACCTTCCGCCGCGGCGACTGGGCGAAGAGCAACATCGTCGCCGCCGCGCTGTTCGGCGACGGGGCGGCGGCGGCGCTGCTGCATTGCGGCGCCGCCGGGCCGGCGGTCATTGCCGCCGGCGAGTACACCTGGCCGCAAACCCTCGACATCATGGGCTGGGAGGTCGCCGAGGACGGCCTCAAGCCGGTCTTCTCGCGCGACATTCCGCGGCTCGTCGCCAAGGAGCTGGGCACGGTCGCCCGCGACTTCCTCGGCCATCACGGGTTGACGCCACGTGATATCGATCGCTTCGTCTGCCATCCGGGCGGCCCCAAGGTGATCGATGCCTTGGAGCATGCCTTCGGGCTCGACCCTGGGGCGCTGAGCGATGCGCGGGCCGTGCTGTGCGAGTACGGCAATATGTCCGCGGCGAGCGTGCTGTTCGTGCTCGACCGGGTGTTCGCGCTGGACTGGGAGCGCGCACTGATCACCGCGCTGGGTCCCGGGTTCACCGCCGGCTTCGGGGTGCTGAGCAAAGGGTGAGCGTCCTTTACGCGGTACTCGGCTTTGTCGTCTTGCAGCGCGCCGCCGAGCTGGGCTTTGCCGCGAAGAATACCAGCCGATTGCGGGCGCAGGGCGCGGTCGAGGTCGATGTGCGCGGCTATCCCTGGTTCGTCCTCTTGCATGGCGCCTGGCTCGGCAGCCTGTTTCTGCTGGTGCCGGCAGATGCCATTCCGTCCTGGCCGCCCCTTGCAATCTTTGCCGTGCTGCAACTGGGCAGGCTGTGGGTTATCGCGACGCTCGGCCGACGCTGG
Source organism: uncultured Rhizobium sp. (assembly GCA_964392845.1). GTDB lineage: Bacteria > Pseudomonadota > Alphaproteobacteria > ATCC43930 > CGMCC-115725 > DATARH01. Next base: position 32,719 of record CAYMRQ010000022.1, on the reverse strand, counting down.
ACCACCCGGATCATGGTGCTGCCGGGCGCGTCACTGGTGGAGGGCGGGCCATACCGCTATCTGCGCCACCCGAATTACGCCATCGTTGCCGCCGAGATCGCGGTGCTGCCGCTCGCCTTCGGTGCGGTCGCGATCGCGCTGATTTTTTCGGCCATCAACCTGGTGCTGATCCTTCGCCGCATCGCCATCGAGGATCGCGCCCTGGCGCTCTGATCGCCGCCCAAATTGATTTACCCTCTCTAATCGTCATCCCCGGGCATGACCCGGGGATCCACGTGGATGGCCGGGTTAAGCCCGGCCATGACGGGTGGGAGAGGCGATTCACTATGAGAATGCCGTGAACATCCGGTTTCATGTCTTCTGGGCAACCGCGCTCCTCGGATTGAGGCTCTGGATGTGGCCGCTCTCGGTGCCGGCGGTCGGGTCAATGACGGCATTGATCAGCGCCGGCTTACCTGACGCGAGCGCCTCGCTCAGCGCCTTGGTGAGGCTCGGCGTGTCGGTCACGTGGTAGCCGGCCCCGCCGAACGCCTCGATGATCTTCTCGTAGCGCGCGTCGCGCAGGAGGCCGGTCGGCGAGTAGGCGCTGCCGGGCGCGTCGCCGCGGTAGACGCCGTTATTGTTGAAGATGATCGTGATCACCGGCAGCTCGTAGCGGCAGATCGTCTCGATCTCCATGCCGCTGAAACCGAACGCGCTGTCGCCCTCGATGGCGACGACGGGCTTGCCGGTCACCGCCGCCGCGCCGATGGCGTAGCCCATGCCGATGCCCATGACGCCCCAGGTGCCGCTGTCAAGCCGGTGGCG
>CAYMRQ010000022.1:26777-31902 GCA_964392845.1 uncultured Rhizobium sp. | reverse complement strand
TGGCGGGGCTTGTCCATGTCGATGATGTTGCGGCCAAAGTCGAGCGTGTTGGCGCCTTCGTTGACGATGTAGACATCCGGCTGGGTGACGAGCGCATTGCGCACGGCGCGCAGCGCGGAGGAAAAATTCATCGGGCTCGGATCGTCGTTGAGGCGCGCCGCCATGCGCTCGACATTTTGCTGCTTGCGCTTGCCGATCTCCTCGACCCAGGCCGCCTGAAGCTTGATCTGTCCGGGCTTGAGGGCGGCGTTGAACGCCACGAAAACCGACCTGATGTCGCCGACGACCGGCGCGGCGATCGCCCGGTTGCTGTCGATCTCGGTCGGCGAGATGTCGACCTGGACAAACCGCGTCGCCTCGGACCAGAGCGGCGACCTGCCGTGCGACAGCAGCCAATTGAGGCGCGCCCCGACCACCATGACGACATCGGCGTTGCCGATCGCGTAGGAACGGGCGGCGGCGGCCGATTGCGGATGGTCGTCGGGCAGCAGCCCCTTGGCCATCGACATCGGCAGGAACGGAATGCCCGTCGTCTCGATAAACGAGCGGATCTCCGCGTCCGCCCGCGCATAGGCCGCGCCCTTGCCGAGGATCGCGAGCGGGCGTTGCGCCGCCGCCAAGAGGTCGATCGCGCAGGCGACCGATGCCGGCGCCGGGGGCTGCGGTGGCGCCGGATCGACGACCTTGACCAGCGACTTCTTCGCCGTCGCCAAATCGAGCGCCGAGCCGAGCACCTCGGAAGTCAAGTCGAGATACACGCCGCCCGGGCGCCCCGACACGGCAGCGCGGATCGCCCGCGCAATGCCGATGCCGATGTCTTGCGGCCGGTTGATCCGGTAGGCCGCCTTGGCATAGGGCTTTGCGGCATTCAACTGGTCGAGCTCTTCGTAATCGCCTTGCTCGAGATCGACGATCGCACGGTCGCTCGACCCGCTGATCATGATCATCGGGAAACAGTTGGTCGTGGCGTTGGCCAGCGCGACCAGCCCGTTGAGGAAACCGGGGGCCGAGACCGTCATGCAGATGCCCGGCTTCTGGGTGAGATACCCGGCGATCGCGGCCGCGTGCCCGGCCGACTGCTCGTGGCGAAAGCCGATGTACCGGATCCCTTCCGCCTGCGCCAACCGCAGCAAATCGGTGATCGGGATCCCGGCCACCCCAAAGATCGTGTCGACGCCGTTCAGCTTGAGAGCCTCCACCACCAGGTGAAAGCCGTCGGTCATGTCCCCTGGCATATCCGCGTCGCTCATGTCTCTACATCCCTCAGCCGCTGCGCATCGAGGTTCTAAGCCAAACCGTAGGGCGGGTGAAGCGCAGCGCAACCCGCCATTCCTTTCGGCCGCTTCGCAGCCCGGCGGGTCACGCTTCGCTCCACCCGCCCTACACTCGACCCGAACCCCGCTCTCTGGCATGTTCCCGCAATGCCGAATTACCGGCGCAACCGAATTCCAGGCGCCACCTATTTCTTCACGGTCAACCTGTGCGACCGCCGCTCCGGCCTGCTCGTGGTACAGATCGACGCGCTTCGCGAAGCGGTGCGCGATGTGCGCCGGCAATCGCCGTTTCGCATCGACGCCTGGGTCGTATTGCCGGACCACATGCATTGCCTGCGGACCCTTCCCCAAGGTGACAGCAACTTCCCCGATCGCTGGCGGAGAATTAAGGTGATGTTCTCGAAATCGCTGCCGGATGCCGGGGAGGGATCACGGGCCAAGCTGCGCAAGGGCGAGCGCGGCATTTGGCAGCGCGGCTATTGGGAGCACACGATCCGCGACGATCGCGACTACACGGCTCACATGGATTACATCCACTTCAATCCGGTCAAGCACGGGCTGACTCAATACCCCAGCGATTGGCCGTTCTCCAGCTTTCGCCGCTGCGTCGCAGCGGGGCTCTATCCGGCGGGTTGGCTCGGCGGCGGCGAGCCGATGGCGACAGGGGAAAGGTAGTGGCGCGAAATTCGTAGGGCGGGTGAAGCGCAGCGCAACCCGCCATCCGTTCCGTGGCCGGCACGGCGGGTTACGCTTCGCTCACCCGCTCTACGCATTTTCGTAATACCGAGAATATCCAACCTTGGGGTCGCAAAAGCGAGTTGCCGAGTTCGCTGGTATACCATATATCTCTGTCATGCCCGAGGCCAGCCCGCACCCCACCCCCACCCTTGACATGCCGCGGCTGGACACCAGCACCAGCTTCGCCAAGGAAGCCTACGCCGCGCTGAAGCGGGCGATCTGCGCGATGGACATCTACGACCACGCGCACGAGATCCGGCTCGACGAGCGGCGGCTCTCGGAGGGGCTCGGGGTGAGCCGCACGCCGATCCGCGAGGCGATGACCCTCTTGGAACAGGAGGGCTTTGTCCGGACCCGGCCGCGCCGCGGCATCTTTGTCGTGCGCAAGACCAAGTGCGAGATCGTCGAGATGATCACGGTCATGGCGGCGCTCGAAAGCATGGCGGCGCGACTCGCCGCCGAGCGCGCTGCCGGCGTCGAAATTGCCGATTTGCGCCGGCTAATGGCCGAATTCGGCACTGGCTCCAAGGGACCCGATCGCGGCGAGCGGCTCGCCGAGTATTCGGACGCGAACATCGCCTTTCATCAGGCAATCATCAAGATGAGCGGCTGCGCGCTCCTCGCCGAGATGACGGAAAACCTGTTCATCCACATGCGCGCGATCCGCAAGATCACGATCCACCAGGACAACCGTGCGGCCCGCTCGGTCGTCGACCATATGCGGATCATCGAGGCGCTGGAGCGGCGTGACTCCGAACTCGCCGAGCGGCTGGCGCGCGAGCACACGCTGGGGCTCGCCGCGCATGTCGCCCAGCACGGCGATTTTCTCGACACGACACGCGACGATGTTTGACTTACACCAATTGTCATCCCGGCGAAGGCCGGGACCCATTATTCGGCGCCTGTGCAGGTGGAGGAATGGGTCCCGGCTTTCGCCGGGATGACGGTCAGATTTGAGAGAACCGAAGCATGAGCAAAGCTCTCGAAGGCGTTCGCATTCTCGATCTGGGCCATGTCCAGGCGGCGCCGACCGCGACGCAGATCCTCGCGTGGATGGGCGCTGACGTGATCAAGGTCGAGATGCCCGGGCGCGGCGACATCACCCGCGGCCAACTGCAGGATGTGAAGGGCGCCGACAGCCTCTATTTCACGATGCTGAATTCAAACAAGCGCAGCATCACGATCAACCTGAAGTCAGCGGGCGGCAAGCAGGTGCTCGAAGAGCTGGTCCGCCGCTCGGACATCGTCGTTGAGAATTTCGGGCCCGGCGTGCTCGATCGCCAGGGCTTCACCTGGGCGCGCTTCCAGGAGCTGAACCCGCGCATCATCTACGCCTCGATCAAGGGGTTCGGGCCCGGCCGCTTTGCCGATTTCAAGGCCTATGAGAATGTCGCGCAATGCATGGGCGGGGCGGCGAGCACGACCGGCTGGGACGACGGCCCGCCGACCGTGAGCGGCGCCCAGATCGGCGACAGCGGCACCGGCATGCATCTGGTCGCCGGCATTCTCGGTGCCCTCTTCCAGCGCGAGCGCACCGGCAAGGGCCAGCGCGTCGAGGTGGCGATGACCGATGCGGTGCTCAATCTGTGCCGCGTCAAGCTGCGCGACCAGCAGCGCATCATGAAAGGGCCGCTGTCGGAATACCCGAACAAGGAATTCGGCGATGCGGTGCCGCGCGCCGGCAACGCCTCGGGCGGCGGCCAGCCCGGCTCGGCATTGCGCTGCGCGCCGGGCGGCCCCAATGATTACGTCTACGTGATCATCCAGCCGCCCTGCTGGGCGCCGCTGATGAAGATCATCGGCCGCGAGGAGCTGATCACCGACCCGCATTACGCGACCCCGCCGGCGCGGCTCTCGCATATTCCGGAATGCTTCTCGATCATCGAGGAATGGACGATGACCAAGACCAAGTTCGAGGTCTTGGCGGTGTTGAACGAGTTCGACATACCGTGCGGCCCGATCCTGTCGATGAAGGACATCTACGAGGACCAGGAGCTGTACGAGCGCGGCTACCTGGTCGAACTCGACCATCCCACGCGCGGCCGCTATGTCCAGCTCGGCATGCCGATCAAGCTCTCCGACTCGCCGGCCGAGGTGAAGCGCTCGCCGCTCTTGGGCGAGCACACCGACGAGGTGCTGGGCTGGCTCGGCTATGGCAAGGCCGAGATCGGCAAGCTGCGCGACGACGGGGCGGTGTAGCGGGCTGGCGCGGATCAGCGCCGTGCGTCCTTCGAGACGCCCGCTGCGCGGGCTCCTCAGGATGAGGTATTTTCTTAATGCCATCAATAATTTATCCTCATCCTGAGGAGCGCCCGGAGGGCGCGTCTCGAAGGACGCACGGCGAGTGCGCAGCGTGCCCGCATGCATAGTGCATCATCCCATCACGATCGGCGCATCCATCCCGGCTCCGGGCGGCGGCGCGGGCCGGATCATCCGAAGGGCCGCCAGGTCGACCCGGCCGCGCTCGCCGAAGTGGCGGCGCTGCTCGGCGAGCGCGAGCGCCGCCGCGACCTCTTGATCGAGCACCTGCATCTGCTGCAGGACCATTACGGCTGCCTCCATGCCCGGCATCTGGTGGCGTTGGCCGAGGAGATGCGGCTCGCCCTGACCGAGGTTTACGAGGTCGCCTCGTTCTATGCGCATTTCGACATCGTCATGGATGACGAGGCGCCGCCGCCGGCGCTGACCGTGCGGGTGTGCGACAGCCTCAGCTGCGCGCTCAATGGCGCCGAGCATCTGCTCGATGATTTGCGCGCCCGGCTCGGCGACGGGGTCCGCATCGCGCGCGCGCCGTGCATGGGCGGCTGCGACAAGGCGCCGGTCGTCGCGATCGGCCACGCATTGCACGAGCATGCCACGAGCGACAGCGTTGCCGCCGCGGTGGCGGCGGGCGCCACCCACCCGGCGATCCCGGCCTATTCCAACCTCGCCGCCTACCGCGCCGGCGGCGGCTATCAGCTGTTGCAAGCCTGCCTCTCCGGTGCGCGCCAGGTCGAGGAGGTGATCGCCGCGCTGGAAAACTCCGGGCTGCGCGGCCTCGGTGGCGCCGGCTTTCCGACCGGACGCAAATGGCGCATCGTCCGCCAGGAGCCGAAGCCCCGCCTCTTCGCGGT
>CAYMRQ010000022.1:23790-26767 GCA_964392845.1 uncultured Rhizobium sp. | reverse complement strand
GTTGATGGCCGTCAACGGCGACGAAGGCGAGCCCGGCACCTTCAAGGACCGCTATTTCCTCGAAACCGACCCGCATCGCTTTATCGAGGGGATGCTGGTCGCCGCCTGGGCGGTCGAGGCCGAGGCGGTCTACGTCTATCTGCGCGACGAATACCCGCAATGCCGGGCGATCCTCGAAACCGAGTTCGCCGCGGTCGAGAGGGCGGGGCTCGCGCCGCACGCCAAGATCCATCTGCGCCGCGGCGCCGGCGCCTATATCTGCGGCGAGGAATCGGCGATGCTCGAAAGCATCGAAGGCAAACGCGGGCTGCCGCGGCACCGGCCGCCCTTTGCCGCGCAGGTCGGCCTCTTCGGCCGCCCGACCCTCATCAACAATGTCGAGACCCTCTACTGGGTGCGCGACATCGTCGAGAAGGGACCGGACTGGTTCACCGGCCAGGGCCGCAACGGGCGGAAGGGCCTGCGCACCTTCTCGGTCTCCGGGCGGGTCAGGGAGCCCGGGGTCAAGCTCGTCCCGGCCGGCATCACGGCGCGCCAGCTGATCGAGGAATTCTGCGGCGGCATGGCCGATGGCCACGCCTTCAAGGGCTATCTGCCGGGTGGCGCCTCGGGCGGCATATTGCCGGCTGCGCTCGCCGACATCCCCTTGGATTTCGGCACGCTTGAAGCCGAAGGCTGCTTTACCGGGTCGGGCGCGGTTGTCGTGCTCTCCGACCAGGACGACATGAAGGACGTGGCGCTCAACCTCTTGCGCTTTTTCGAGGATGAGAGCTGCGGCCAATGCACGCCGTGCCGGGTCGGCACCGAAAAGGCGGTGGCGCTGATGCGCCACCCGCACTGGGATGAGGCGTTGCTCGCCGATCTCGCGCGGGTGATGGGCGACGCGTCGATCTGCGGGCTGGGCCAGGCGGCGATGAACCCGGTCAAGCTGGTGCTGAAGCATTTCCGCGAGGATCTCAAATGATCTTTCCCGTTGTCATCCCGGCGAAGGCCGGGATCCACTCGTCCGCGTGGGGGATGGCTGGAAGGTGGATCCCGGCCTTCGCCGGGATGACGGCTTTTATGGGGGTCGCGCAATGACCGAGCCGATCCGCTTTTTTCTCGATGGCGCCGAGGTCGAGGCCGCGCCGGGCGAGACGATCTGGCAGGTGGCGAACCGGCAGGGTGTCGAGATCCCGCATCTGTGCTGGCTGCCCAAGCCCGGCTACCGCGCCGACGGCAATTGCCGCGCCTGCATGGTCGAGATCGAGGGCGAGCGGGTGCTAGCCGCCTCCTGCATCCGCCCGCCGACGCCGGGGATGAAGGTGCACAGCGCGAGCGAGCGAGCGAAAGCCTCGCGCAGCCTTGTCTTCGAACTGCTGGTCGGCGATCAGCCGGACCGCGCCGCCGCGCACGACCCGGAATCGCGCCTGTGGCGATGGGCCGATGCGCTCGACATCAGCGACAGCCGTTTCCCGCGGCGCGCGCCGACGGCGCCCGACCGCAGCCATCCGGCGATGGCGGTGCAGCTCGACGCCTGCATCCACTGCAATTTGTGCGTGCGCGCCTGCCGCGAGGTCCAAGTCAACGACGTGATCGGCATGGCCGGGCGTGGCCATCACGAAAAGATCGTGTTCGATTTCGACGATCCGATGGGAAATTCGACCTGCGTTGCCTGCGGCGAGTGCGTCCAGGCCTGCCCGACCGGCGCCTTGATGCCGGCGAGCCTCGTTGACGATAACGGCGTCTACACCAACGCCCCCGACCGGCAGGTCGAGAGCGTGTGCCCCTATTGCGGGGTCGGCTGCCAGCTGATCTTCAAGATGCGTGACGACCGCATCGTCGCGGTCGAGGGCAAGGACGGGCCGGCCAACCACAACCGGCTGTGCGTCAAGGGGCGCTTCGGGTTTGATTACGTTCACCATCCCGACCGGCTGACCGAGCCGTTGATCCGCAAGGACGGGGTGGCAAAGGACGATGTCGCGATCGACCCGGCCAACCCGTTCACCCATTTCCGCAAGGCCACCTGGGAGGAGGCGCTCGACCGCGCCGCCGCGGGCCTTAAGCGCATCCGCGACCGGGAGCCGGGCCTCGCGCAGGCGGGGGGCAAGCGCGCGCTCGCCGGGTTTGGCTCGGCCAAGGGCTCGAACGAGGAGGCCTACCTGTTCCAGAAGCTGGTGCGCACCGGCTTTGGCAGCAACAACGTCGATCACTGCACGCGCCTCTGCCATGCCTCGTCGGTCGCCGCCTTGATGGAAGGCATCGGTTCGGGCGCGGTCACCGCCCCCTTCACCGCCGCGGCCGATGCCGAGGTCATCATCATCATCGGCGCACGGCCGACCGAGAACCACCCGGTCGCCGCGACCTTCTTCAAGCAGGCGACGAAACGCGGCGCCAAGCTCTTCGTGATGGACCCGCGCGGCCAGGTGATGGCGCGCTATGCGACCAAGATGCTGCGCTTCAAGCCGGCGCGCGACGTCGCAATGCTGAACGCGATGTTGCACACGATCGTCGAGGAGGGCCTCTACGACCGCCAGTACGTCCAGGCGCACACGCAGGATTTCGAGGCGCTGCGCGAGCATGTGCGCGACTACACGCCGGAAAAGATGGCCGAGATCTGCGGCGTCGATGCCGCGACCCTGCGCGAGGTGGCGCGGACCTATGCCCGCGCCAAATCGGCGATCATCTTCTGGGGGATGGGCATCTCGCAGCATGTCCACGGCACCGACAACGCACGCTGCCTGATCGCGCTGGCGCTGGTCACCGGGCAGATCGGCCGGCTCACCGGAAGGGGAACCCAAGGCCTCTCCGTTTCGGAACACGGCCCTCACGTCGACAAAACGAAATTTCCCGACGCGGCGTTCGTCGAGCTGCGGGTCTTTCTTCCAGCGATCGGAAAATCGGCGACGATCACCCGAAAGGTGTCCTCGCCGAAGAAGCCCAAGATCGTGCCAGCTGACGACGACGTGAAGGCTGCTCTGGCAGAAGTCGCTGACCA
>CAYMRQ010000022.1:12207-23780 GCA_964392845.1 uncultured Rhizobium sp. | reverse complement strand
CGCTGGCGCTGGTCACCGGGCAGATCGGCCGGCCGGGCACCGGGCTGCACCCGCTGCGCGGCCAGAACAACGTCCAGGGCGCCTCCGACGTCGCGCTGATCCCGATGTTCTACCCCGATTATCAGTCGGTCGAGAACCCGGCGGTGCGCGAGAAATTCGAGGCGCTGTGGCAGACCCCGCTCGACGACAAGCGCGGCCTGACCGTGGTCGAGATCATGGATGCGGTGCATGCCGGCGAGATCAGCGGCATGTACATCATGGGCGAGAACCCGGCGATGTCGGACCCCGATGTCCGGCACGCGCGCGAGGCGCTCGCCGAACTCGAACACCTAGTGGTGCAGGACCTCTTCCTGACCGAGACCGCGAAATACGCCGATGTCGTGCTGCCGGCCTCGGCCTGGCCGGAGAAGGACGGCACCGTCACCAACACCAACCGGCAGGTGCAGATCGGGCGCACCGCCCTGCCCTTACCCGGCAATGCGCGGCAGGATTGGTGGATCATCCAGGAGATCGCCCGCCGCATCGGGCTGAATTGGTCCTATACCCATCCGCGCGATGTGTTCGCCGAGATGAAATTGGCGATGCCCTCGCTCAACAACATCACCTGGGAGCGTCTGTTGCGGGAAGATTCGGTCACCTACCCGTGCGACGCCGAAGACCAGCCGGGCAACGAAATCGTCTTCGGCGACGGCTTCCCGACCTCGTCCGGGCGCGGCCGCTTCGTCCCGGCGGCAATCGTTCCGCCGGCCGAGGAGCCCGATGCCGACTATCCGATGGTACTGACCACCGGGCGCCAGCTCGAACACTGGCATACCGGGGCGATGACCAGGCGCGCCACCGTGCTCGACGAGCTCGAGCCCGAGGCGGCGGCGAGCCTCGCGCCCGCCGAGCTGCGCCGCCTCGGCATTGTCGCCGGCGACCACATCCGGGTGACAACGCGGCGCGGCAGCATCGAGTTGAAAGCGCGCAGCGACAGCGCGATCGCGACGGGCATGGTGTTCATTCCGTTCTGTTATGCCGAGGCCGCCGCCAATGTGCTGACCAACCCGCAGCTCGACCCGTTCGGCAAGATTCCCGAATATAAATTCTGCGCCGCGAAGGTCGAGCCGGTTGCGGTGCCCGCCGCGGCGGAGTAGTGCGAAGGCGGGTCGAGATTGCGTCGTCGCTGCGCTCCTCGCAATGACAAGCTTACTGGTCATTGCGAGCGCGGCGAAGCAATCTCGTGCCGTCGCGATCACCTTCGCTGTCGTCATGCTGTCGACGCTGGCCGGCTGCGCTTCATCGGTGTCGCCACCAGCATCGCAGCCGCCCTATTCCTGTTTGCTGCCATCGGAACAGCGGATGCTAGTCGCCGAGCTGTTCTTCGGCCGCAACATCCGCGGGCGGGGGCCGCTGACCGATGCCGAGTGGTCCGAGTTCGCCGCCCAGATCGTCACGCCGAACTTTCCCGACGGGTTCACCGTCACCGATGGCAACGGTCAATGGCAAAATCCGGCGACCGGGGTAATCACCCGCCAGCCGACCAAGATCGTGCTGGTCGCCGCCAACCCGACCCCCGATCTCGGGGCTCGGCTGTCGGCGGTGATCGACGCCTACAAAACGCGCTTCCACCAGCAATCGGTCGGCATCATCACGCGCGATTCGTGTGCCGCGTTTTAGTTGAGGCTGGGCGTAATCAGCTCGATGCCCGGGAAATAGGCGAGGTAACGTCGCGGGTCCCGCGTAATCAAGGATGCGTCGGTAACGACCGCATGGGCACCAATGAAGAAGTCCGCGAGCACGCCCGTCCTCGTTCCGCCGAGACGGCGGTAGCGTTGAAATGCCTTCCCGGCCAGAAAGAGACCCCGACGCGGGATCGCAGACATCGTGATACCCACCCGGGCTATCAACGCGTCTACGTCTTGGTACCGACGATGACCAACCGAAAGCTCGGCATAGACGATGTCGTTTATCACCAACGGCTCTCGCCGAGCGGCTGAATCGAGTTGCTGTTGGGACCAGTCCGCCCAAATCGGGTCGTTGGTGGACACGTCGATCACGATGTTGGTGTCAACGAGGATCATCGTCTGGATCGCCCCGCAGAAAACGCATGAACTCGTCGGTCGTCATGCCCAGATCAAGCGTCCCACGGATCGCGGCAAAGCGGCTTTCGATAGGTTCCTTCAAGGGCTCTCGTCTGGTCCTCAGCACGACCTCCTCATCGGCGCCGAACGCGAACTCTACTTCCGAGCCGGGCTTGAGGCCGAGATACTCCCGAATGCGCTTCGGGATCGTCACCTGTCCCTTGCTCGTTATCCTCGGCATGGTAATACCTGTGGCTAGTCCGGTATTACCATATCGCAAGGGGGTGCGCTCGCTGCAAGGATTTGCCAGAATGGGCCGGGTTTTGGTGGTGAATGACATGAGAGCCTGCTGACCGATGTCGCTTCCCTCGGGCTTGTGCCTCGTCACCGGCGCCACCGGATTTGTCGGCTCGGCCGTCGCGCGGGTGCTGCTCAAGGCCGGGCATGCGGTGCGGGTGCTGGTGCGCCCGCACAGCGATCGCCGCAATCTCCAGGGGCTTGCCGTCGAGGTCGTGGAGGGCTCGCTCGAAAACTCCGAATCGCTCGCTAAGGCGGTGGCGGGCTGCCGCTACCTGTTTCATGTCGCGGCAGATTACCGGCTGTGGGTGCGGGACCCCGCGCCGATGTTCCGGGTCAATGTCGCGGGCACCAGGGAGCTGATGCTCGCCGCGTTAGCCGCCGGGGTCGAGCGCATCGTCTACACCAGCAGCGTCGCGACGTTGGGGATCGTGCCGGGCGGGGTTGCCGACGAGGCGACGGCGAGCCGCGCCGAGGACATGATCGGCCCTTACAAACGCTCGAAATTCGAGGCCGAAGCGGTGGTCATGGAGCTGGTCGTCGAGCGCGGTCTGCCGGCGGTGATCGTCAACCCGTCGACCCCGGTGGGTCCCGGCGACGTCAAGCCGACGCCGACCGGCCGGCTGATCGTCGAGGCGGCGCGCGGCCGGATGCCGGGCTATGTCGATACCGGGCTCAATATTGCCCATGTCGACGATGTGGCGGTCGGTCATCTGCTCGCGGCCAATTCCGGGCAGATCGGGCGGCGCTATGTTCTGGGCGGCGAGAATCTGAGCCTTGCGGAGATCCTCGCCGAGGTCGCCCGGGTCACCGGCCGGCGCCCGCCCGCCTTCAAGATCCCCCATGCGGCGATCCTTGCGATCGCGACCGGCGCCGAGGCCATCGCGCGCATCACCGGGCGTGAGCCGTTCGCCACGGTTGACGGGGCCCGGATGTCGAAGAAGAAGATGTTCTTCAGTTCGACGCGCGCCGTTGACGAGCTGGGTTATGCGCCGCGCCCGGCGCGCCAGGCCCTCACCGATGCGATCGCCTGGTTCAAAGCCAACGGTTATGTGAGATGACCGCGCTCTACGCCGGCACACCGCCGCCCGATACCGCCCCCGGGGCCGCCAGTGTCGAGACACCCTCGGGCAAGGGACGCGGCGACGAGAATTTCCCGGTCGGCTCGTGGCTGATCCGCCGCGACCTGCGCGTCCATGTCCACGCCTTCTACCGGTTTGCCCGCAACGCCGACGACATCGCCGACAGTCCGTCGCTCGCCGCCGCGGATAAGCTGCGCCGCCTCGACCGCATGGCGGCGATCCTGGATGGCGTTGCCGGGGACGCGCCAGGCGCCGAGTCCGGCGGCGATTCGCCGGCCGCGGTCGCGATGCGCGAGAGCCTCGCCGCCACCGGCGTCACCGCCCAGCATTGCCACGACGTGCTCCGGGCGTTTCGTCTCGATGCGGTCAAGCTGCGCTACCGCGACTGGGACGAGCTGATGGAGTATTGCCGCTATTCGGCCGCGCCGGTCGGGCGCCAGCTGCTCGATCTGCACGGCGAAAGCCGCGCCGCCTGGCCGGCCTCCGATGCGCTGTGCGCCGCCTTGCAGGTGCTCAACCACCTACAGGATTGCGCCGCCGATTACCGCGCCCTTGACCGGGTCTACCTGCCGCTCGCCGATGTCGACGCCGCGGGAAGCGGGGTCGAAATGCTGGCGGCGCCGGCGGCGAGCCCGGGTTTGCGGCGGGTGCTGGACACCATGCTCGATCGCACCGAGCGCCTGATCGCGACCGCGCACGACCTGCCGCCACGGGTCGCCGCCCGCGGGTTACGCTGGGAATCGGCGGTCATCGTCGGGCTCGCCGCGCGCCTCGCGCGCCGCCTGCGCCGCGGCGACCCGCTGGCGAGCCGCGTCAAGCTCGCCAAGAGCGATGTCGCGGCAGCCTTCCTCACCGGCATCCTCACCCGCCACCGGCAATGACCGACACGGTCTCCGAAAGCGCCGGGGCCATCCCCGACGATGAGATGCTGCGCGAGACCATTCGCCAACGGGTCGAGTCGGCGGGCAGCTCGTTCTATTGGGCGATGCGGCTCCTGCCGAAAGACCGCCGCAACGCGATGTACGCGGTCTATGCCTTCTGCCGCGAGGTCGACGACATCGCCGACGACATCAGCCCGCCCGAGCACAAGAAGGCGGCACTCGCCGCCTGGCATGCGGAAATCGACGCGCTCTATGACGGGCACCCGCGCCAGTTCGTCGCCCGCGCGCTGCGCGACCCTGTGATGCATTATCGCCTGAGACGCGAGGACTTCCACGCTGTTATCGACGGTATGGAGATGGACGCGGCGCAAGATATTCGTGCCCCCGATCTGGCGACCCTCGACCTCTATTGTTCGCGCGTCGCCAGTGCGGTCGGCCATTTGTCGGTCCATATCTTCGGCGATTCGAGCGCAAAGGCCCATGCCGTCGCCGACGCGCTCGGCCGCGCCTTGCAGCTGACCAACATCCTGCGCGACCTCGACGAGGATGCGCAGCGCGGCCGGCTCTATCTGCCGCGCGAGATCCTTGATCAGCACGGCATCCGCGGCGTCGGGCCGACCGAGGTGCTGCGTCATCCCGCGCTGCCGGCGGCCTGCCGCGACCTCGCCGCCATCGCCGAGCGGCATTTCGCCGATTCCGCTCTGGCGATGGCCGGCTGCTCGCGCCGCGCGATGCGCCCGGCGGCAGTCATGGGCGCGTTCTACCGCGCGATGCTCGACGCGCTGTTACGCTCGGAATGGCGCGATCCGGCCAGGCGAGTCAGCCTGACGAAGGCGCAAAAGCTGTGGCTGGTGCTGCGCCACGGGTTGCTATGACGGAAGCCGCCGCGCCGCCGGGCCTGGTCCATGTTATCGGAGCCGGGCTCGCCGGGCTTGCCGCATCGGTCACGCTGGCCGATCAGGGGTATGCCGTAATCCTCAGCGAATCGGGTCCGCAGGCTGGCGGGCGCTGCCGCTCCTTTGTCGATACCGAACTGGGCTGCCGTATCGACAACGGCAATCACCTGCTGCTCTCCGGCAACGTGGCGGCCTGCGCCTATATCGAGCGCATCGGGGCGCTCGATACCCTTGAGCCCCCGGGCGAGCGGCCGCTCGAAGCAGCGATCCCGTTCATCGATATTCAAACTGGCGAGCATTGGGCATTGCGGCCCGGAAAGGGCGCGGTGCCGTGGTGGGTACTGAGCTCGGCGCGGCGGGTCCCCGGGACCCGGGCGTGCGATTATCTCGCGGCGCTCTCGCTGCGGCGGGCCGCCCCCGAGGACACGGTTGCGGCGGTGCTTGAGCCCAATAGCGTGCTGTTCCGGCGGTTGTGGCAGCCGCTCGCGGTGGCGGCGCTGAATACCGGGGCGGCGGAAGCGTCGGCCCGCTTGTTCTGGCGCGTGCTGGCCGAGACGATTGGTCGCGGGGCGGCAGCCTGCCGGCCGATGCTCGCCCGCGACGGACTGTCGGAGAGCCTCGTCGACCCGGCATTGTCGTTGCTGTCGCGCCGTGGCGCCGAGATCCGCTTCGGCACCCGGCTCAAGGCGCTCGGCTTCGGTGACGGCCGCGTCATCGAGCTCGTGTTCGATGAAAACGCGGTGGCTCTGCGGCCCGAGGACAGCGTAATCCTCGCCGTCCCGGCCGCGATCGCGGCGCGCATCGTTCCCGGCCTCAGCGTGCCGGATGACTATGCGCCGATCGTCAATGCGCATTTCCGCTGCACCTTGCCGCCGGGGGCGCCGCTGTTCGCCGGCATCATCGGCGGTACCGCCGAGTGGGTTTTCCAGAAGCGCGAAATCGTGTCGGTGACGGTCAGCGCGGCCGACCGGATCGTCGCCTGCCCCGCCGACGAGCTGCGCGATACGCTGTGGCGTGACCTGACGCGCGCGTTTGGTCTGCCGGCGGCACCGACGCCGCCCGCCCGAATCGTCAAGGAGCGCCGTGCGACATTTCGCGCGACGCCGGCCCAACTGGAGCGGCGTCCCGCGGCCGCGACGGCGTGGTCCAATCTTCACCTAGCAGGCGATTATGTCGATACTGGCTTGCCCGCCACGATCGAAGGCGCTATTCGCTCCGGCTTCGCGGCGGCGGCGCGCGTGCGCCAGCGCCGCGGTTGGGCGCCGGCAGCGAACCCCGGCTCGGCGCTGACGATACAGACCCCGAAACCGATCGAGGATTGCCAGCGCGCGCTGCCATGATGAGCGGAATGACGGCAAAGCTGAAGAATGCGCCGATGCCCGGCGAGGCGCGGCACCCGCCGGGCCTGGATGCCGCCATCGAGCGATCGGTCGAATCGCTGCTGTCGCTGCAGCAGGAGGATGGCCATTGGGTGTTCGAACTCGAAGCCGACGCCACGATCCCTGCCGAATATATCCTGCTCCAGCACTATCTCGGCACGATCGAGCCGGAGATCGAGCAGCGCGTCGCGCGATATCTACGCATCACCCAAGGCGGGGATGGCGGGTGGCCGCTGTTCTTCGGCGGCGAGCTCGACCTGAGCGCTTCGGTCAAGGCATATTTCGCGCTGAAGGCGGCCGGCGACCCGATCGATGCGCCGCATATGGCGCGCGCCCGGGCGGCGATCCTGGCGCGCGGCGGAGCGCGGCGCTGCAGTGTGTTCACCCGGATCACCCTCGCCCTGTTCGGCGAGGTACCGTGGCGGGCGGTGCCGGTGATGCCGGTCGAGGTCATGCTGCTGCCCAGCTGGTTTCCGTTTCACATCGACAAGATCTCGTACTGGTCGCGCACCGTGATGGTGCCGCTCCTGGTGCTGATGGCGCTGCGACCGACGGCCCGCAACCCGCGCGGGGTGACCATCGCGGAGCTGTTTGTCGAGCCGCCGGAGACGGTGCGCGACTGGATCTCGCCGCCGACCGCTTCCCCGGTCGGTCATGCCTTTGCCTTGCTCGACCGAATGCTGCGGCTGGCCGAGCCGATGTTCCCGGCGGATCCGCGCCGGCGCGCCATCGAAAAGGCCGTCACCTTCGTCACCGAGCGGCTCAACGGCGAGGATGGGCTCGGCGGGATCTTTCCGGCGATGACGAACTCGCTGATGATGTTCGACTGCCTGGGTTATCCTGCGGACCATCCGAATTGCCTTGCCCCGGCCGCCGCAATCCGCAAGCTGCTCGTATTCAACGGCGAGCACAGCTACCCCCAACCCTGCCTCTCGCCGGTGTGGGACAGCGCCCTGGCGTGCCATGCGCTGATGGAGGTTGGCGACGCGCGGCTCACGCCGGCGATCCGCCGCGCGATCGACTGGCTTGAAGACAAGCAGGTGCTCGACACGGTCGGCGACTGGGCCGCGACCCGCCCCGGGCTGCGGCCGGGCGGCTGGGCATTCCAGTACGCGAACCCCCATTACCCCGATCTCGATGACACCGCCGCGGTCGCCCTGGCGCTCGATCGTTTCGACGGGGCGCGCTACCGGCCAGCGATCGACCGCGCCGCTGAGTGGGTTCTCGGCATGCAGAGCCGCAACGGCGGTTGGGGCTCGTTCGACGCGGATAACACGCATTTCTATCTCAATCACATCCCCTTCGCCGATCACGGCGCGCTGCTCGACCCGCCGAGCGTCGACGTCAGCGCGCGCTGTGTCGGCTTGCTGGCCCAGCTTGGCATTCCGCCCGATCATCCCGCCTTGGCCACGGCGCTTGCCTATCTGCGGCGCGAGCAGGAAGCGGATGGCAGCTGGTTCGGCCGCTGGGGAACCAATTACGTCTATGGCACCTGGTCGGTGCTGGCGGGGTTGAATGCCGCCGGCATCGACCCGGGGGCGCCGGAGGTGCGCCGCGCAGTCGCTTGGCTGATCGCGCAGCAGCGCACCGATGGCGGTTGGGGCGAGTCGGGCGACAGCTATTCACTGGACGCGCCTAATGCGTCTAATGGCGAAGCGCCGTACAGTACGGCATCGCAGACCGCCTGGGCATTGCTCGGCCTGATGGCGGCCGGCGAGGTCGACCATCCGGCGGCAGCGCGCGGCATCGACTACCTGATCGCGAACCAGGACGGCGACGGCAATTGGGACGAGCCGTGGTATACCGCAGTCGGTTTTCCCCGCGTGTTCTACCTGCGTTATCACGGGTATCGCGGGTTTTTCCCATTATGGGCGCTGGCCCGCTACCGGCGGTTGTCGCTGGCCAATTCGCCGCGGGTAACGTTCGGTCTGTAGCGCCTGAAGCCGGAATTTCGCAGCGGGGGGCTGCGCATGCGCACATTGACACCGGTGCTGTGCACCGCCGGGCTCGCCGCGGAGGCACGGATCGCCCGTGCGGCCGGGTTCCAGGTCATCGTCGGGGCCGGCGACCCGCGCCGCACCACCGCGCTGGTCGACGCCGCCGCCCAATGGGCGAAATGCCTCATCAGCTTTGGCGTTGCCGGCGGCCTGGCGCCGCATCTGCGGCCGGGCGACGTGATCCTCTCGGCAGAGGTTGTCGGAGAGGGTTGCCGCTGGCGTCCAAACCGGCAGTTCCATTGCCAGGTCAGCGATCTGGCACGCCGGATCGGGGCGGCCGAGGGGCCGGTGCTTGGCGCCCGCAATATTCTCGCGACCGAAGGCGATAAGGCCCGGGCTTGGCGCGACACCGGCGCGATTGCGGTCGATCTGGAGAGCGCCATCGTTGCCCGGGCCGCGCAAGCCGCCGGGATACCGTTTGTGGTGCTGCGCACGATCGCAGACCCGGCAACCCGGGACATGCCCGCCGCGGCGTTGATCCCGCTCACGCAGGACGGCACGCCCGCCTTTACCCGGGTGCTCGGCGAGGTCTTGCGGCGGCCGCAGCAGATTGCCGCGCTTTTCGGGCTCGCCCGCGAAACCCGCCGGGCCTTGGCCGCGCTAGCCGGTCCGGCGCACGCGCTGCGCGTGGCGTTTGCCGCCGCCTAGCCCAGTTTGCTCCAGGTGGGCCATCGCTTCCTCGACATGGCGGGAAAAGACGTATTCGGCCGGGCGTTGCCCGTCGAGCGGGATTTCCGGCGCCATCTCCCCCACGGTGCGCACCCCGCGTAAGCTTGCCACCGCCGCCTTCAGCGGGTGGCGGACCGAATCGACGACGGCCGTCGCCTCATACCCGCTATGCACCATGCAATCGGCGCATTTCTCGTAATTGCCGGTGCCGTAGGAATCCCAATCGGTCTCTTCCATCAGCTCCTTGAAGGTCTTGGTATAGCCTTCGCCGAGCAGGTAGCAGGGGCGCTGCCAGCCGAAATAGTTGCGCGTCGGATTGCCCCACGGGGTGCAACGATAGGATTGGTTGCCGGCCAGAAAATCCAGGAACAGGCCCGACTGGTTGAACGACCAGCGGCGCCCGCCGTGGCCCTTGGGGTCGCGCTTGAAGATCTCGCGGAACAGCTCCTTGGTGCGCCGGCGGTTGAGAAAATGCGCCTGGTCGGGCGCGCGCTCATAGGCATAGCCCGGCGAGACGGTGATCCCGTCGACGCCTATTTCGGTCACCGCGTCGAAGAACTGCGCGATCCGCTCGGGTTCGGCATTATCGAACAGCGTCGAGTTGATGTTGACCCGGAACCCACGCGACTTGGCAAGCCCTATCGCCTCGACCGCGCGGTCGTAGACGCCGGTTTGGCACACCGAGCGGTCGTGGTCTTCCTGGTCGCCATCAAGGTGGATGGTCCAGGCGAAGAACGGGTTCGGCGTGAACAGATCGATCTTTTTCTCGATCAGCAGCGCGTTGGTGCAGAGATAAACGAACTTCTTGCGGGCGATGATCGCGGTGACGATCTGGTCGATCTCGTGATGCAGGAGCGGCTCGCCGCCGGCAATGACGACCACGGGAGCGCCGCATTCATCGACCGCCTCGAGGCATTCCTCGACGCTGAGCCGCTGGTTCAGAATCGCGTCCGGATAGTCGATCTTGCCGCAACCGGCGCAGGCGAGATTGCAGCGGAACAGCGGTTCCAGCATCAGGACGAGCGGATAGCGCCGGACACCGCGCAGGTGGCGCCCGAGAACATAGGCGCCGACGCGGATCTTCTGGTGCAGCGAGATGGCCACGGCGAATCCTTGTCAAAGGCGGGGGTCAACAGCGGTGGTCAACCGCGGGACGGGCTGTCGGCGAGTTGGGAGGGCATGCGGAAGCGGACGTTCTCGGTGACGCCAGGAAGCACCTCGACCTCGGTCGGGGTCATCTCGTGCAGGCGCGCGATCAGCTGCTCGACCAGCGCGTCCGGCGCGGAGGCGCCCGCCGTGATCCCGACCGACGAGGCGCCTTCCAGCCAATGCGGATCGAGCGCCCGTGCGTCTTCGATCAGATAGCTCGGCACCCCGCATTCCGCGGCGATTTCGCGCAGCCGGTTCGAGTTCGAGCTGTTCGGCGCACCCACGACGAGAACAACATCGACGATTTTCGCCAGTTCCCGTGCCGCGCGCTGACGGTTCTGGGTAGCATAGCAGATATCTTTGGTATCGGGCCCCACAATCGAGGGAAACCGCGCCTTCAGCGCCTCGATGACCGCGCGGGTGTCATCGACGCTCAGCGTCGTCTGGGTGATGAAGGCGAGCTTGTCGGGGTTGCCGACCTTCAGCTTCGCCACCTCCTCCGGTCGCGAGATCAGATGGACCCGGCCGGTGATCCGCCCCATCGTGCCCTGGATCTCGGGGTGGCCGGCATGCCCGATCAGGATGATCTCGCGACCCTGGTTGGCGTAGCGCTGGCCTTCGATGTGCACCTTAGAGACGAGCGGGCAGGTGGCGTCGATCACCGGCAGGCCGCGCTCGCCGGCCCGGCGCTCGATCTCGCTGGCCACGCCATGGGCGCTGAAGATCGTCACCGATCCCGGCGGCACCTCGTCGATTTCGTCGACAAACTGGGCGCCCTTGGCGCGCAGCCGTTCGACGACGTGGCGATTGTGCACGATCTCGTGACGGACGTAGATCGGCGGGCCGTATTTCTCGAGAGCGCGCTCGACGATCTCGATCGCCCGTTCGACCCCGGCACAAAACCCTCGGGGTTGGGCCAGCACCACTCGCATCATCTCGCCCCATCGCCTCGGTGACGCCGCCGGGCGCAGCGGCCGCGGCTGCGCCACACCATCTCGCCTATCCCTGCCACACTTCACGCATCGCGCGCAATGCTGCGGCGGGACGCCGCAATCCCCGCGGACCCGGCGGAGGGCAACATTTTGCGCCTGCGCCGAGCCGGCTGGTTTGTTATCACTAACCCCTGCGCGACGGCGTTTGACGGACCCCTCATGTCGTTT
>CAYMRQ010000022.1:8178-12197 GCA_964392845.1 uncultured Rhizobium sp. | reverse complement strand
GCCTTCTGCTGGGTTTGCCGCTGACGATCCTCGCCGGCCTGCGCGGCGCGATGGCCGCGGACCCGGAAGCGCAGCCCGCGGCGCTGCCTGCGGCGCTGATCGAGCGCTTCTATGGCGCGTTGCTGGCGGTGATGAAGCAAGCTAAACAGCTCTCCTTCGACGAGCGCTACAACCGCCTCGCGCCGACGATCGAGCGGATCTTCGACCTCGGGCTGATGACACGGATCGCGGTCGGGCCGGGCTGGGCGGGGCTTGCGGCCGACCAGCAAAAACGCCTCAGCACCGCGTTCTCGCGCTACACCATCTCGGTGTACGCCAGCCGGTTCGACGATTACGGCGGCGAGCGTTTTGAGGTATCGCCGACCGCGAAGCAGAACCCCAACGGCGTCATCGTCGACAGCCGGCTCGTCAAGTCGAACGGCGAGACGGTGAATTTGAACTACCTGATGCGGCAAGACGGCGCCGGTTCCTGGAAGGTCATCGACGTGTATTTGAGCGGCACCGTCAGCGAGCTGGCGACGCGGCGCTCGGAATTCGCCGCCGTGCTGCAACGCAATGGGGCCGACGGGCTCGTCCAGATGATCGAACAGCGCACCGCCGCGCTAAGGACGGGATGATCGAGGCGGCGGTGGCACGCTTGCATCGCCGCCGGCCGGTGTCGGCCGGCTCGATTGCGGTTGCTCGGGGGTGCTCGGCGGCTCGGCGGGCGATTTGTTTGGATCCTGGTAAAAGTCCGGGCCTGGTTCCGGCGCCGCCCCGCGCCGCAACTCGGCGGCGCGGCGCTGCTGTGTCAGGCTGCGCAGCTGGGCATAGAAATCGAGCGAGTTTTTCTGTAGGTCATCGAGGATATCGATGACGCGGGCGCGCTGATCGATGCCATCGACGACGAAGCGGGCGATCTGGATCTCGTCCAGAGCCTTCGCCGTCGCTAGAAAGCTGAACGGATCGGCATAGGCATCGATTCCCATGCCGATCGCATCGCGGGGGTTCGACGGGCCGAAGATCGGCAGGATCAGATAGGGGCCTTCCGGCAAGCCCCAGACGAACAGGGTCTGCCCGAAATCGCCGGTCTCCTTCTCCAGTCCCCACTTCTTGGCGACGTCGAGGAGACCAGCCAAGCCAAGCGTGGTGTTGACGGTAAAGCGTCCAACCGAGATCCCGGCCCGTTCCGGCTCACCCTGCAACACGTTGTTGATGACGACGACCGGCTCCTTCATGTTGTCGAGGGCGCGCTTCAGCGCGTCCCGCCCCTGCTCCGGCACGATGGCGATGTAGACCTGCGTCGCCGGCTTGAGCAGGATACGGTCGAGAAGTAGGTTGAGTTCGAGGATCTGCCGGTTGAGGGGCTCGAGCGGATCGTGGTTCTGCTCGAAGGCGGCGCGCTCGGCAGGATCGCTGGGCGGCGTCGCACAACCGGATGTCAGGGCGGCCGTGATGGCGCCCAGCAGCACGCCGGCGGCACAGCGGATGGCTCCGCGAGAGGGGGCGGGGATTTTCACGAAACGGTCTGGAAGATCAGCTGATCGGTACGGAGAAATGCATCCGGCGGCGGGATCATCGTCGACAATCCCGCTGGCGAACGCAACGGCAAATCGCCGTCCGATTCGGCTCTGCGTTGTTCTGGCCATGGCGCGATGACCTCTCTCGGTCTCGCTCTGGTGCTGATTTTGATATGGGCCTATGTCTTCGGCGCCACCGTGGCGACGCTGCGCTTTGCCCGGCGACCGCCAAGGGCCGCGGCCAACCGCGGGCAGCCGGTTTCCGTGCTGAAGCCGCTGCACGGGGCCGAGCCCGGGCTGTATGAGAACCTGCGTTCGTTTGCCGACCAGGACTATCCTGGCTTCCAGCTCGTGCTCGGCGTGCGCGATCGCGCCGACAGCGCGTTGCCGGTCGCCCGCACGCTGATCCGGCAGCGGCGCCGCCGCGACATCAAGCTGGTGATTGATCCGCGTGCCGCCGGCAGCAACCTCAAGGTGGCGAACCTCGAAAACATGCTGCCTGCGGCCCGATACGACATCATCGTCGTGGCCGACAGCGACATGCGCGTCGGCCGGGATTATCTCGCAAGCGTTACCGCGCCGCTGGGAATCCCCGGGATTGGCCTCGTGACCTGTCTCTACAAGGGCATACCGACCGACCGCGGGCTATGGTCGCAATTGGCGGCGCTGCAGATCAATTTCGGGTTCCTGCCGAGCGCGGTGCTGGGCGACGCGCTCGGCATCGGAGGCGGCTGCTTCGGCGCGACGATCGCGTTGCGTCGCGCGGTGCTGGAGCGGATCGGCGGTTTCGCCCGCCTGCGCAACGAACTCGCCGACGACCACCGCATCGGCGCCGCGGTGCGCGGGCTCGGGCTGGCGAGCGTGCTCTCCCCCTACCTCGTCAAAAATCACGTGAGCGAGCCGTCCTTCGCCAGTCTTTGGCGGCATGAGCTGCGCTGGGCGCGGACCTCGCGGATGATGGCGCCGGCCGGCTATGCCGGCTCGGTGGTCACCCATACCGTCGTCCTCGCCGCGCTGGCCGCCGCGGCCTCGGGGTCGGGCGCCGCCTGGGGATTCGTCTCGCTATCCCTGGTCTTGCGGTGGATATCGGCAGCGGTCATCGCGCGCCGTCTCGATCTGCCGCTCAGCGGGCTTTGGCTGCTCCCGTTGCGGGATACTTTGTCCTTTGCCGTGTTTGTGGGTAGCTTCTGCGGGCGCAGCGTGCTGTGGCGCGGCCAGTTGTTCCGGGTCGAGCCGAGCGGGCGAATGAGCGTCGAGGGGGATTAGCCGGTATGATGAAAACCCTGTTCCTGCACCCGCCATCCTTCGACGGGTTCGATGGCGGGGCGGGGTCGCGCTATCAGGCGCGCCGCGAGATCCGCTCGTTCTGGTATCCGACCTGGCTCGCCCAGCCGGCGGCGCTGGTCCCCGGCAGCAGGCTTATCGATGCCCCGCCGGCGCGGCTGCGCCTCGCCGATGTGCTGCCGCTCGCCGGCGATTACGAGCTGGCGGTGCTGCATACCTCGACCCCGTCCTTTGCCGCCGATGTCAAGGTCGCCCAGGCCCTCAGGGACACCAATCCGCGGCTCAAGATCGGGCTCGTCGGCGCCAAGGTCGCGGTCGAGCCCGAAGCCAGCCTCGCCGCATCGCGCGCCATCGATTTCGTCGCCCGCGAGGAATTCGACTTCACGATCCAGGAGGTGGCGCAGGGTCGCCCGTTCGGCGATATCGACGGGCTGAGCTATCGCGATGGCGGCGGGGCGCTCGTCCACAACCGGGCGCGGGCGGTGCTCGAGGATATGGACCGGCTGCCGTTCGTGACCGAGGTCTACCGGCGTGATCTCAAGGTCGAGGATTATTTCATCGGCTATCTGAAGCACCCCTACCTGTCGCTCTATACCGGGCGCGGCTGCCGCTCGAAATGCACCTTCTGCCTGTGGCCGCAGACCGTCGGCGGGCACCGCTACCGGGTCCGCAGCGTCGGCCACGTGATCGAGGAAATCCGCCGGGCCCGGAGCTATTTTCCGCAGGTCAAGGAGTTCTTCTTCGACGACGACACCTTCACCGACGACCTGCCGCGGGCCGCGGCGATCGCCAAGGAACTCGGCAAGCTCGGCGTCACCTGGTCGTGCAATGCGAAAGCCAACGTGCCGCGCGCGACGCTCGAGGTGCTGCGCGACAACGGATTGAGGCTGCTGCTCGTCGGCTACGAGACCGGCAACCAGCAGATCCTCAACAACATCAAGAAGGGCATGCGGATCGATATCGCCCGCCGCTTCACCAGGGACTGCCACGAGCTCGGCATCACGATCCACGGCACCTTCATCCTGGGCCTCCCCGGCGAGACCAAGGAGACGATCGAGGAGACCATCCGCTTCGCCCAGGAGATGAGCCCCGAGACGCTCCAGGTGTCGCTCGCCTCGCCGTACCCGGGGACCGGCTTCTACGACTTCGTCACCAAGAACAAGTTCCTGACGGTCGACAGCCTGGTCGACGAGACGGGCTACCAGAAGTGCACGGTCTCCTACCCGGAGGTCTCCG
>CAYMRQ010000022.1:283-8168 GCA_964392845.1 uncultured Rhizobium sp. | reverse complement strand
GAGACCATCCGCTTTGCCGCCGAGATCAACCCGCACACGATCCAGGTCTCGCTCGCCGCGCCCTATCCCGGCACTGAACTCTACCGGCAGGCGGTTCAGGAGGGCTGGCTCGACATCGCCCATGCCGAGCTGATCGACGATCACGGGGTGCAGATCGCGCCGCTGCACTATCCGCATTTGTCGCACACCGAAATCTTCGAATCGCTCGAAACCTTCTACAAGCGCTTCTATTTCCGCCGGAAGAAGATCGCCTCGCTGGTCGCCGAGATGGTCAGGAGCCCTCAGATGATGCGGCGCCGGCTGCGCGAGGGGGCCGAGTTCTTCCAGTTCCTGCGCCACCGGGAGATGGCGAGCTGACCACGCACCATGTCATCCCGGCGAAGGCCCGGATCCACTTGTCAACCGCTCGGAAGGCGGACGAGTGGATCCCGGCCTTCGCCGGGATGACGGGTGGGCTAGCGGACTATTGAAGGCGCCCGAATGCGGCGCCTCATCGTCTGCGCTGATGATTTCGGCCGCGACATCGCGATCAACGAGGCGGTTGAGGCGGCCTGCCGCGACGGCATCCTGTCGAGCGCCAGCCTAATGGTCGCCGCCCCCGCCGCAGCCGACGCGGTGGCCCGCACCCGCCGGCTCCCGGGGCTGCGGGTTGGGCTGCACCTCGTGCTGATCGATGGCCGCCCAGTATCGCCGCCCGGCGAGATTCGCGGGCTGGTTGGCAAGGACGGGCGTTTCGACGACAACCAGATCCGCGCCGGGCTGCGCTATTTCTTCGCGCCGGGGGTGCGGCGCCTTCTCGCCGCCGAAATCCGCGCGCAATTCGAGGCGTTCCGGGCGACCGGCCTCGCGCTCGACCATGTCAACGCGCACCAGCACTTCCATCTGCACCCGACGGTCGCACGGCTGGTCGTCGAGATCGGCCGCGACTATGGCATGCGCGCGGTCCGCCTCCCGGCTGAACCGGCCAGTGTGCTGCGCCGCGCCTTTCCCGATGAGCGCCACAGAACGCCGGGCTGGCAGCCGGTCATCGGCGCGCTGCACCGGCGGCTGCGTCGGGCCGGCCTTGCGATCAACGATTATGTGTTCGGCATCGCCTGGAGTGGCGCGATGGTCGAGGAGCGGGTCCTCGGGCTCCTGCCGCATCTGCCGCGCGGGGTCAGCGAGATCTATTTCCACCCGGCGACCCGGCAAACCCCTGCCCTTGCCGTTGCGATGCCGGGTTACCGCCACGCCGAGGAACTGGCCGCGCTGCTGAGCCCTGATGTGCGTCAGCGCATCGCCGAGCTTGGCATCCGCCTGATCGGCTACGGCGATCTGGCGGCGATGGGGTAACGCACCCTTTGGTCGGGTGCCCCGTACTGCCTATTCGTCATGGCCGGGCTTGTCCCGGCCATCCACGTGGATCCCCGGGACAAACCCGGGGATGACAGGCTGAAGGGGTGGGTCGGCCGGACCGGATTCCGAGTTGATCGCCCAGATTTTTCCTCTTGCAGACCAGACGGCCGCTGCGCGGCCAGCTGGGGCCGGGCCGAGCAGAGCCGGCAGGATGAAGAGCGTGCAGAAGAGGGTGCAGGCCAGCGAGATCGCCAGGAGCTCGCCCATTTCCGCCGTGCCGGGATCATTCGACAAGGCCAGGCTGCCGAAGGCCGACATCGTCGTCAACGCGCTGAAGACGACCGCGCGCGCCGTGCTCGACTGCAGGTGATGGGTCTCTCCAGCGCGCCAGTTCATCACGAAATAGATGTCGAACGCGACGCCGATCCCCAACAGCAGCGGCAACGCGATGATGTTGGCGTAATTGAGCTTCATCCCGATCAGCACGGTGATCGCCAGGGTCAGGATCGCGGCGAGCAGCAGCGGAGCGATGACGAGCATGATCTCGCGCAGCCGGCGCAGCACCAGCGCGAGCAGGAGCGCAATCCCGGCAACGGCGATGACCCCGGCCTGAACAAAGGCCGAGCTGATCAGATGGCCGGCCTCCTGGATCGTGACCGGCGTGCCGGTTGCGTCCGGCGCGACGGTGCGTATCGCGGCGACAAACCGTTCCAGGACGCCGGGATCGCGGGCGTCCCCCTGGGGAAACACCTCGATCCGGGCGCGGCCATCGGCCGCGATCCAGCTGTCGCGCAGCTCCGGCGGCAGGCTCGCCAGCGTTACCTTCTGTGCCCCGATCAGATCGCCCAGCGCCGCGAGCCGCCGCTCCAGACCGGTGAGGAGGGCCGGGCGCAGTGCCGGCACGACCGCAGTGCCGCGCGCCACGGCCTCATCCAGTGCGCCGGCGAGGCGTGCTGCCGGGCTTTGCGGCCCACCCAGAGCGGCGAGCGGCTGCAACGCGTCGCGGCAGGCGGCGATCGCCCGCAACACATCGCCCTCGCTCGGCGGCGCCAAGATTGCGCCCGGGGTCAGCGTCGGCCCGAGCAGTAGCGCGAGGTCGCCGATGATTTCGAGTTTCTTGTCCTGATCGTCGGGGATGAAGCTCGCCGCGGTGACGGTCTGCGCCACTCCCGGCAGCGTGGCGAGCCGGTCGGCAACCCGCTCGGCCTCGCTCAGCGACGGCGCGAGGATCTCGGCCGTATAGGGCGTGGTCATCGGATCCCGCATCAGGTCGCGCGCCGTCGCGACCGATTCGCTCTTCGGGTCCTTCAGGTTCAGTGGGTCGAAATCGAAACTGACTAGCGGCAAGAGCGCGAGCCCCGCAGCCGCGAGAACCGCCGCCGCGCCGATCACCCAGCCGCGCCGCTCCAACAGAAAGCGGTCGAGCGGGGCGGCGCAACGAAAGCCGATCGGTTCGGGCTCGCCGCGCGGCCGCAGCACCGCGAGGACGGCCGGGAGCAGCAGGAAATTCAACGTGATCGCGATGATCATGCCGGACCCGGCGATCCATCCGAGCTCGCGGATCCCGGTATATTGGGTCGGCACAAACGAGAGGAAACCGATCGCCGTCGCGCCGGCGGCGAGGACGAGCGCCGGTCCGATCGATTCGGCCGCGCCGCGCAGGGCCGCCGGCAAGGTGCCGAGGCGATGCCGCTGGTCGCGGTAGCGCACACTGAACTGAATGCTGAAATCGACCGCGAGACCGATGAACAGCACGCCGAACGCCACTGAGATCAGGTTGAGCGATCCGATCGCCAGCGCGGCAAACCCGGCGGTCAGCGCCAGACCGGAAGCGAGTGTCGCCAGAATCGCCCCAACCAGCTTCACCGAGCGCAACGCGGCGAACAGGATCGCGCACACCAGGACGACCGACAGGACGGTCGATTTGAGCGCGCCCTCGCGCAGCGTCGCGAACTGCTCGTCGTCGAGCGCCGCCGGGCCGGTCATGCGCAGCCGAACCCCGTGCGCCGGGTCGAGCGCCAGCGCGCGGGCCAGCCGGCGAATCTCGGTGCGCGCGCGGGCACCCGGCTCGAATGCGGCGAAGTCGAGCACCGGGCGCGCCAAGACGAAGCGGCGGCGGTCGCGCGGGTCCGGTGCCCGGCCGGTCATCATCTGCTGCCAGGAGAAGGGTTCCGAGCGGCCCTCCAGCACGGCTGTGACAGCCTCGCCGATCGCCGCCAGGGTCGGGTTGAGCCGATCGATCGCGGCATGATCCGTCCCGGCGCCCGCGACGAACATCGCCAGCGTGTCGAACAGCCCGCGCAGACTGGGATCGCGGGCGAGGTTGCCGATCAGCGGCTGCGCCGCGATCAGCTGCTCCGACAGGGCTTCGAGCTCCCCGACCTGCAGGAACATGAGGCCGTTCTGCTCGAAGAATGCCCCGCCATCCGGCTGCCGCACGTAGCCAAACAGTTCGGGCTCGGCCCGCAGCCGATCGGCCAGCTGCCGAGCCGCACGATCGGCGATGTCGCCGGTCTCCCCATCGATGACGATGACCAGCAGATTGTTGTTTTGCGGAAACGCCTGATCGAGGGCGATCTCGTTCTGGCGCCAGGCCAATTCGGTCGGCAGCATGCGCGCGATATCGGTGTCGACGGCAAGATGGGTGGCCGCGTAGAACGCGCCACCCAGCGACAGGACCAACCCGGCGATCAGAACCGCCGCGGCATTGCGGCGGGCGAGATCGACGATGCGGCCGACACTGGCGGCGATCACGCCGCGCCTCGCCTACGGGCCGCGCAACGTCGCCGCCTTGGGGCTGAATTGCGGCAAAGATTCCCAGTCCTCGTCACAAAGAGGACATGCTTTGCGTCGATGCTGCATAGAATTTCGCAGGTAAGGAGGGGACCATGGCCGGACGCACAGAACGCTGCCGCTATGAGCCGAGCCTCGAAGATCTGCTCGATGACGAGGTCATGGCACCGGTCTTGCGCAGCGCCGGGTTCGACCCGCAGGGCTTGCGCGACATGATGGTCGAGACCGCCAGACGGATCGATGACCGGCGGATCGACGACCGCGCCGCCCGCGACGAACACCGCGGAGACCGCTAGATCGCCTGGGACCATGCCGGAAATTCGATCCGCACCTTGAGCCCGGGGTGCCCCGCCCCCGGTTGACTGTCACCGAGCGTCACAGTTGCCGCATGCCGGCGAGCCACCGCGCGCACCAGGCTGAGGCCGAGCCCGTTGCCCGGCGTGCTGCGGCTCGGCTCCAAGCGGACGAACCGATCGAAAACCGTCTCGCGATCGCTTTCCGGGATGCCCGGCCCGCGGTCGGCGACTTCGATCGCGGCGCGCCCATCGCTCTGATGCACCGCGATCGCGATGTTGCCCCCGCCATGTTTGAGGGCGCCATATTTGAGGGCGTTGTCGAGCAGGTTGGCAACCGCTTGCGACAGCAGGTGCCGATCGCCGCGAACCATGGTCCCGGACGTGCTGTCGAGCCGCAGCGCAAAGCCTTTCTCTTCGGCCAGCGGCTCGTAGAGCTCGACCACCGCCCGGGCGATCTCGCCGAGGTCCAATGGCTCGTCGGTCCGTTTGCCCGCACCGGCCTCGGCTTCGGCGATACTGAGCAGCGCATTGAAGGTCGCGAGCAGCCGGTCGGCCTCGTCGATGGCGGCGCGGATCGCGTCGGTCCGAGCGAGGGGATCGTCGGGACCGAGCAGGGCCAGCTCGAGCCGCGCGCGCAGCCGCGCCAGCGGCGTTTTCAAATCATGCGCGACATTGTCGGTGACCTCGCGCATGCCGCTCATCAGCCGCTCGATCTGATCGAGCATGCCGTTGAGATTGCCGGCGAGCTGGTCAAATTCGTCGTTTGTTCCGCGCCGCGGCACGCGGTCCGAAAGGTTGCCGGCGATGACCCGTTCGGCGGTCCGGTTCACCTGCTCGACCCGGCGCAGCATGTTGCGGCTGATCACCGTCCCGCCAGCGAGCCCGATGCCGAGCGCGACCAGCCCGGACCACAAGAGCGTCGCCTTGATCCGGTCGCGAAACGCAGCTCCATCGCTGATATCGCGCCCCACCAGGAGGCGATAGCCGTCAGGGATCGCAAACAAGACGCCGCGCGCCGGATGGGTCTCGCTCTGGCCTTTCACCGGCACGTCGATCCGGAACGACAAGGATCCCGAGCGGACCGGCACGCCGGTCGGCCAATCGCTGATATTGCCGGCGAGCGGCCTTCCGTCGCGGTTGGTCACCAGGTAGAGCATGCCGTCGCCGCGATCGCCGGCGCTGCGCGCCGCGACGATCTGTATGAGGCCGCTGAGGCCGCGCTGCGCGTATTGCTCGGCCAGCCCGGTGATCTCGGCGTCGAGCGTCGCCTCGGTTTGCCGCTCGACAAAGTCGGCGCTCGTCCAATAGACAAAAAAAAGCACCCCGATGACCGAGACCGCAAAGACCAGAAAATAGAGGCCGGCCAGCCGAAACGCGTGGGTCCGCACCAGGCGCCGGGCCGCCCGGAACAGCCCGGCAGCCGCCGGGCGCGCCGTTACCGCCATTGGGACCGCGATCAGCAGGACCGGGGGCAGCGTTTCGGCAAGCGGCTCGGCACCAGGCTTGGCGGAAGCTGCGCTCGAAAACCGACCTGCCGGGTCTTCCAGGTGACCCACGCTGTCCGCCATTGCGCCGTTCACGCCGCGGCGCGCAGGCAATACCCTGCACCGCGCACGGTGTGAAGCAGGGGATGGTCGAAGTTCTTGTCGATTTTTTGCCGCAGCCGGCTCACATGCACGTCGATCACGTTGGTCTGCGGGTCGAAGTGATAGTCCCACACGTTTTCCAGCAGCATCGTCCGGGTGACGACATGGCCGGCATTGCGCATCAGGTATTCGAGCAGCTGGAACTCCCGCGGCAGGAGATCGATGGACTTGTCGCCGCGCTTGACCGAGCGGGTTAAGAGATCGAGCTCGAGATCGGCGACCCGCAACCTGGTGACGCTCGGCGCATCGGCCCCGCGCCGCAGCAGCACCTCGATGCGGGCGAGCAGTTCGCTGAACGCGAACGGCTTCACGAGATAATCGTCGCCGCCCGAGCGCAACCCTTTGACCCGATCGTCGACGCTGCCAAGCGCGGAGAGGATCAGCGCCGGAGTGCGGATCTCCGCCCCGCGCAACGCGCCCAACAGCGCCAGCCCGTCCATGCCCGGCAGCATGCGGTCGAGAATGATCGCGTCGTAGGCTCCCGAGGTGGCAAGGAACAGCCCGTCCCGGCCGTCGCCCGAATGATCGACCGTGTACCCGCTCTCGCTCAGCCCCTTGACCAGATAGGCGGCGGTCTCGCGATCGTCTTCGATGATGAGGAGTTTCATCGAGGCGCGTCGCACTGCCCATTCGGGGTCGGTGCACCGCACAATTGGATCCCGCTCGGCGCCGGCCATGTTAGCGATTTGCTAAGATTTGCTGCCAGAGAGTCAGATGCGAATGCGAGTCGTGGACCTGGAACTAACGTTTCCGCCTCCTGTTGAACTACAGCACCTTTTCGGTGATCGGCAGCTGGGGGCGCGCCGGTGGCAAGCGGTGGGTTTCAAGTGGTTGTGCCACCCGACAGAAGCAAGAAGGTGAGCATTCTCATCGTCGAGGACGAGGCGCTCGTTGCCAGCTACATCGAGGAGGTTCTCGGCGAATTGGGGTTCCACGTCGCCGGCATTGCGGCCTCGGGTATCGAGGCGCTGTCCTTGGCGGCGGAAAACCGACCCGCCCTGGCGCTCGTCGATATCCGGCTGACCGGGCCGATTGACGGCATCGAACTGGCCTGCCTGTTGCGCCAGAAATTTGCCTTGCCAGCGATCTTTCTCTCCGGGCTGATCGATGCCGAAACCACCGAGCGCGCCCAGGTAGCACAGCCGCTCGGCTTCCTGCCCAAGCCGTTTTTGCCGAGCCAGGCGTTCAACACAATCCAACGCGCCTTGGACCTGCTGGAGTGTTGAGCGGGTCGCTCGTTGCCCGAGACGCGAAACCTTTGCGGCGGAATGCCACAGCGCGCGCGGCGCGCGGCGAGCGCGTCGATTTCGCCTTGACCGCGGCAGAAGCAGCGACGATCTATTGCGTACCAATCCGGTCCGAATTAGCCGAATTGTCCTGCAGCGATTGTCCTGAGCCGTGCCCGACCGATGATCATCCTTTCGAAGCTCGCCGATTACGGCGTCATCGTCGCGACGCATCTCGCCGCCCATCCTGACCGGCAGGCGACCGCGGCGGCGATTGCCGCCGCCACTAGGCTGCCTCGGGCAACCGTCGCCAAGCTGTTGAAGGCGCTGGCGCATGCCGGGCTGGTCAGCGCGACGCGCGGGGCCGCGGGCGGCTATCGACTGGCCCGCCTTCCCGCGTTGATCTCGGTCGCCCAGGTCGTCGCTGCGATCGACGGGGATATCGGCCTGACGCAATGCTCGGTCCATGCCGCCGAATGCGAGCGGACGAATTATTGCCCGACCCGCCCGCATTGGGCGGCGATCAACCGGGCCGTCGGGGCTGCGCTATCGGCGATCTCGCTGGCCGAGATGATCGGGCCCCTGGCTT
>CAYMRQ010000022.1:0-273 GCA_964392845.1 uncultured Rhizobium sp. | reverse complement strand
CCTGACGCCCGCGCCTGATGCCCCAGCTTGACGCCCGTTTGCCCCAACGTGACGCCCGTTTGATGGACCAGCCACCGCGATGAGCGCCTCCCTCGATACCCAGGACACGATCCGCTCGCTCTCGCAAGAGGGTTACAAATATGGCTTTGTCACCGATATCGAAGCCGATACCGCGCCGCCCGGCCTCAACGAGGACACGGTGCGCTTCATTTCGGCCAAGAAGGGCGAGCCGGAGTGGCTGCTCGACTGGCGGCTCGCCGCGTTCCGCGCCTG
>CAYMRQ010000021.1:5656-34040 GCA_964392845.1 uncultured Rhizobium sp. | reverse complement strand
ACGCCCTCCACCACCTTGTACTTCAGCTGGCCGTTCCAGGCGGCGAGGACCATGGTGCCGAGCGCGCCGACCGCGCCGGCCTCGCTCGGCGTCGCCCAGCCGAACAGGATCGAGCACTTGATCAGGCCGATCAGGAACACCGGCGGCAGGAACGCCCGCAGCAGCAGCCACTTCATCTCGCCCTTCGGCACCTTGAGCAGGTCGGGCGGCAAAGGCGGCGCGAGCGACGGCTTGATCCACGCCGCGGTGGCAATGAAGATCAGGTACAGCGCCGACAGGGTCAAACCCGGCACGATCGCTGCCAGGAACAGCGTGCCGACCGAGACGCCGAGCAGGTCGGCCATGACGATCAGCATGATGCTGGGCGGGATCAGGATGCCGAGCGTGCCGGAGGCGGCGATGGTGCCGGCGGCCAGCGCGTGGCTGTAGCCCTGCTTGATCATGGTCGGCATGGCGAGCGCGGTCATCATGGTGACCGAGGCGCCGATGATGCCGGTCATCGCGGCGAGGATGGTGCCCATGATCGTGACGCCGAGCGCCAGCGCGCCGGGCACCCGCTTCAGCAGCACCTGCACGCAGTACAAGAGGTCGCGGGCGATGCCGCTGCGCTCCATCATCACGCCCATGAAGATGAAGGCGGGGATTGCCACCAGCACCAAATTCTCGGCCGCCTGGCCCCAGATGCGCGGCACGAAGGCGAAGAACTGGATCAGCTTGAACATGCCGAGGAAGTAGCCAAACATGCCGAACGACAGCGCAACGCCGCCGAGCACGAAGGCGACCGGATAGCCGGTGAACAGCAGCGTCGCCAAGGTCGCGAACATGAGTATCGGCAGGTAGTCCCGTAGGGTGTCGCGCAGCGCGTCGCTCTGGTCGGGGTCCAGGCCGGAGATCGCGTAGATCGCGACCAGGACCGCCAGCAGGACGACCGCCGTGATGCCGATCGTCAGCCCGGTCCGGCCGGGGCTTCGAGGCTCAACTTCCTGTATCTGCGCCATTCTTCATTCGCCCGGGCTGTTCGGCCGGACAACCCGGCCGGGTCGGCTGACCTGGTGCTGCTGGTGGGGTGGCCGGCGCGGCCGCGTTTGCGAGCCACAGGGGGCCGCGCCGACATCTGCTCACTTGCCGAGATAAGTCGACTTCATCTGCTGCGAGTTCCCCCACACCGCGAACTTCTGGCGGTAGTCGAGGTAATGGTCGGCGACCTTCTTGAACAGCGGGTCTTTTGCCGATTCTTCCTTCAGCACCTCGAGCCAGGCCTTCTCGATGGTCGCCAGATCCTCGTCGCTCCAGCGCCGGATCTGCACGCCGTGCTTCTCCTGGTACTCCTTCATCGCGGCAAACTGCGAGTGGTCGCTCTCGACGTAGGTGTACATCATCTGCTCGCCCAGCGCGATCTCGATCATCGCCTTGTACTTGTCGGGCAGCTCGTCCCACGACTGCTTGTTCATCAGCAGTTCGCTGACCGAGCTCTGCTGGTGCCAGCCGGGAAAGTAGTTGAACTTGGCGATCTGATGGAAGCCGAGCTTGGTGTCCATCGTCGGCATCGAGAATTCGGTGGCGTCGATCACGCCGCGCTCCAACGCCGGGTAGATGTCGGCCGCCGCAAGCAGCTGGGTCGACACACCGAGCTTCTGCATCACCTGCGCGCCGAGGCCGAAGAACCGCATCTTCAGCCCCTGCAGCTCCTTCACCGATTTGATCTCGGTGCGGAACCAGCCCGAGGTCTCCGGCGCGATCGCGAAGCAGTCGATGGCATAGAGCCCGTGCTTGGCGTAGATCTCGTCGCGCAGCTTGTTACCGCCGCCGAACCATTTCCAGCCGAGGAACTCGCCGACCGGCGGGCCGAACGGCACGGTGGTGAAAAACGCAAGCGCGGGATACTTGCCGGTATTATAGCCCGGCGTCGTCCAGCACGATTCGACCGAGCCCTTTGACACCGCGTCGAAGCACTCCAGCGGCGGGATCAGCGCGCCGGGCTCGAAGAACTTGATCTCGAACGTCCCGCCCGACAGCCGCTCGATGTTCTTCGAGAAGCGCACGCCCGAGGTGCCGATATGCGGCAGCTGGCTGCCGAACGCGCTTTGCATCTTCCATTTGACGCGCTTGTCCTTGTCTTGCGCGTCGGCCGGGCCTGCAGCGAGCGCAAGCGCCCCGAGCGCGACAATAGCCAGTGACCATGCCCTCAACCGCATGCTCGCCTCCCCTTGCATGGCCTCGGACCGTGTCTCGAGGCCTTCCCGATTGCGCGGGCGCAATGTGTTTTTCTGCGGCGCCCGCGCATTAAATCTCTTGCGACGCATGCTAAGGTAAAGATCCCGCGGGAGCAATCGTGCCGCGTCGATGGCATAGCTGACTCGTATTGCGGTTGGCCCGAAAGGATGTTCCGGGTGCGGCAGGACGCGCTGGAGCAGAGGGTCGCAGCTAAAACGGCGCCTGCCGCGCGAGCCGGAGCCGGTTCGACACCGCCGGGGAAAATTTCCTGATCGGGGGTCGAAATCGGCCGGGCCGGCCCACAGCGGTCAAATCAGGAAGATCGCCATCCCGGCGAGGGTGACGACGATCACCAGGATGGAAATCTTGATGAACCAGGTAAAGCCGATCCAGGTTTGGCGATGCCGTTCGAGAT
Organism: uncultured Rhizobium sp.; assembly: GCA_964392845.1. Lineage (GTDB taxonomy): Bacteria > Pseudomonadota > Alphaproteobacteria > ATCC43930 > CGMCC-115725 > DATARH01. The sequence continues at coordinate 31,411 of CAYMRQ010000021.1, read as the reverse complement.
CTGGATCTAGTGCCGCCATGTCCGCCTCGCCGGTTGGGGAGCCTCGGTGCGAGGTATAGCCTAACCGCCCGCCGAGGCAAGCGCCTGCGACGGATTGAACAGCGCGATTTCCGGCGCAACCGCACCGGCGATCGCCACCGTGTCGTCGCAGATGCGCAGCCTTCCCTCGGCGAAGAGGCGCACCGCCATCGGATAGAGAAGGTGCTCGGCGGCGAGGATGCGTTCGGCCAGAAGCGCCTCGTCATCCCCGGCGTGCACCGGCACGACCGCCTGGGCAATGATCGGCCCCGAATCGACTTGAGCGCGGACGAAATGGACGGTGCAGCCGGAAAACCGGACCCCGGCGGCGAGCGCCTGGCGCTGCGGGTGGAGCCCCGGGAAGGCCGGCAGCAGCGACGGGTGGATGTTGACCAGCCGGTCGCGCCACGCCTCGACGAAGCCGGTGTCGAGGATGCGCATGAAGCCCGCCAGGGCGACGAGCTGCGCGCCGCTTTGCCGCAACGCCGAATCCACCTCGATCGCGAAAAGCTCGCGGCTCGGCTGCGCGATCGTGCGATGGGCGATCCCGGCGCGGGCGGCGCGCGCCAGCCCCGGCGCCTCGGGACGGTTGCTGATGACGAGGACGATTTCGGCCGGATAGGCCGGGTCGGCCGCGGCCTCGATCAGCGCCTGCAGGTTCGATCCGCGGCCCGAAATCAGCACGCCGACCTTGAGCCGTGCCCTGGGCCGTATGGGCCGTACCATGGCGCCTCCGCATCGATGGCCGGAATATCCCGTCCCAAAGGCCGCGCAAGGCCCGCTGTCGATGGCGTCCCCGGGAAAACTGCGCTATCAGAGAAAGGTGCGGTCCGGGGCGCCGCGAACATACGGGATCGGGGCCATCCTGCAATGAGTTTGCAATGACCTTGCCGCTGATGCCGGCGGCGGCCGGCAGTCGAGGCGGGTGGCGGTGTGCCGGTGCGGCTCTCCTCGTTGTGCTGGCGCTCGGCGCGATGAGCCTGCCGGGCCGGGCGCAGGATGCCGATCCGTTCTCGGCGACGGTCGCGGTCGATGCCACCGCCGATACCGTCGCCAGGGCCCGCGATATGGCTCGCACCGACGGCCAGCGCCGCGCGCTCGCCGCGGTCGCCGCGCGGCTCGCCGGCGGCGGCGCCCCGGCGAGGCCGCCAAAGCTCGATGACAAGGCAATCACCGACCTCGTCCTTAGCTTCGAGGTGGCGAACGAGCGCATGTCCGCGGTGCGCTATGCCGCCGACTACACCTTCCATTTCCGATCGGAGGAAGTCCGCCGCGTGCTGGGCAATACCGGACCCGCCGTCGCCGATGAACCCGGCAAGCCGGTGTCTGGCAAGCCGCTGTCCGGCAAGCCGCTGATCCTGATCCCGGTGTACCAATCGGCCGGGCAATCGAGCCTGTGGGACGAACCCAACCCGTGGCGCCAGGCGTGGGAGCAGCAGCCCCCCGGGACCGGCGCGGTACGCCTCGTCGTGCCGCTGGGCGATGCCGGCGATATTGCGGCGATCGATGCCGACAGGGCGCGCGCCGGCGATGCCGAGGCGCTTGCCGCGATCGCCCGCCGGAACGGCGGCGAGGAAGCAATCGTCGCGCTCGCCGCGACGCGCGGGGTACCCGGCAGACCGGCCGGGTTGGATGTCACCGTGCGGCGCTATCGTGCCGACCGCCTCGTCGACAGCCATGTCAAGAAGCTGACCGCCGATCCTGGCGAAAGCGAGAGCGAACTCTTAGGCCGCGCCGCGGCCGCAATCGTGTCCGATATCGCGAGCGGCTGGAAGAACGAGGCGGTTTCGCACTACGATCAGGAGGGCAGCCTGACCGCTGTCTTGCCGATCACCAGCCTTGACGATTGGGTGGGCGCCCGCGAGCGCCTGGCTGCGGTGCCGGCGATCCGCCAGATCGCTCTGTTGGCTTTGTCGCGTCAGGAGGCGACGATCGAGATCGGCTATGGGGGAAGCATCGATCAACTGAAGGCAAGCCTCGCCGAGATCCGCCTCGACCTGGTCCGCGACGACCCGCTGTGGCGGCTCGCCCGCAGCGGGCCGGCGCGCCGGCCGTGATGCGGTCCGCACCGGCAACCGGTCGAACGATGGTTCCCGAGATTACTCCCGGCCCCGAACTGCCCGCGCCGCGCGCGATCGGCGGGCAGGCAAACGCGCGCCGCCTGGAGCTGAACCTGCCAAATTTAATCACACTGGCGCGGCTGTTGTCGGTGCCGTTGACGATCTGGCTGATTTTCGGCGAGCGATACGGCGCCGCGTTCTGGGTTTTTGTCGGGGCCGGGCTATCGGACGGGCTCGACGGCTATATCGCCAAGCGCTTCGACCGCCGCACCCGGCTCGGCGCGATGCTTGATCCGGCCGCCGACAAGACCATGCTGGTCGCGGTCTATGTGACCCTCGGGCTCGCCGGCCACCTGCCCCTGTGGCTCGTCGGTCTGGTGGTGCTGCGCGACGCTTGGATTGTTGTCGGCTTTTTCCTGATCCAGATCACCGCCGGTCCGAAACCGCTCGGCCCGACAAACCTCAGCAAGGCCAACACCCTGGTGCAGATCGCCCTGGTCGGGTTCGTGCTGGCGCAGCTGGGCCTGACGATCGAGCCGGGACCGGCGACCGGGGCGTTGATCGCCGCGGCGGCGCTGACGACGGTGCTGTCGGGCTTGTTCTACCTCGTGCGCTGGGCGCGCATTCTCACGGGTTCGGAACCGGTATTGTGAGCCCGCTTGCGTACCGGTTGCTGTTCTGGCTCGGCCTCCTCCTCGTCGTCATCGTCGCGCTCGGCCTGGTCCAGAGCATCCTGATGCCGTTCGCCACCGGGTTCGCGATCGCCTATATCCTGGCTCCCGGGGTGACCCGCCTCGAGAGCTGGGGGGTCCGCCGCAGCCTGGCGAGCCTCTTCGTCATCACGCTCTTCGTGTTCGGCCTTGCCTTGATCCTGGTGATCCTGGTGCCGCTGATCCAGGGTCAGATCGTCCAGCTGATCACCCGCGTTCCAAACCTCGTCCGCGCCCTGCAGGACCAGCTCGGCCAGCTGATCGTGCTGCTCCAGGAGCATTTGCCCGCTGAGGATGTCACGAAAGTTCGCGATCTGCTCGGCGCCAAGCTCGCCGAGGCGATGACTTGGCTTGCCGGGCTGGTGCAAGGGATGATCACCAGCAGCCTGGCGATCCTCAATATCGTGTCGCTCGTCGTGGTGACGCCGATCGTCACGTTCTTCCTGCTGCGCGATTGGGAACGGATGGTCGCGCAGGTCGATTCCTACCTGCCGCGGCAGTCGCTGCAAACCGTCCGCGGGCAGGTGCGGATCGTCAGCGACACGCTGGTCGGCTTCGCTCACGGCCAGGCGCTGATCTGTCTGATCCTGGCGATTTACTACGCCATCGCGTTGACCCTGGCGGGTGTCGCTTCGGGCATTGCCCTCGGCTTATTGATCGGCGTCCTGGCGATCATCCCGATCCTCGGCGTGACCACCGGATTCATCCTCGCGATCGGCCTCGCGGCGAACCAATCCGGCACGTGGAGCCAGATCCTGACCGTCTGCGGGATCTTCGCGGCGGGCCAGCTGGCCGAGGCCAACATCCTGACGCCGAAGCTGCTCGGCGACCGCATCCACCTCCACCCGGTCTGGGTGATCTTTGCCCTGTTTGCCGGCGGCACGCTCTATGGATTTGTCGGCGTGCTGGTCGCCGTGCCGGCGGCCGCGGTGATCGGGGTGCTGGCGCGTTTCGCGCTGTCCAGCTATCGCCGCAGCAGCCTCTACGACGCGCGCGAGAGCGAGAGCGAGACCGAGACCGAGACCGTGACCAATCTCACCCGGGTCGGATGACCCAGCTGGCGATCGATCTGCCGCACCGCCCGGCGTTCGGCCGCGCCGATTTTCTGGTTTCCGAGTGCAATGCCGCCGCGCTCGGCTGGATCGAGCGCTGGCCCCAATGGCCAGGGCGGGTGCTCGTCCTCCATGGCCCGGCGGGTTCCGGCAAGAGCCACCTCGCCCATTTCTGGCGCGAGCGCAGCGGCGGCGTGCTGATCGCCGGCGAAGAATTGTCGCGATCGAAACCGAATGAGCTCGCCAGCCGTCGCGCCGTGGCGCTCGACGAGGCCGAGCGCGCGCCCGAGCGGACCCTGCTGCATCTCTACAATTGCGTTATCGAGGCCGGCGCCAGCCTCCTGGTGATCGCGCGCGAGGCGCCGGCGAGCTGGCCGATCGCGCTGCCCGACCTCGCCTCGCGGTTGCGCGCCGCGGCTTCCGCTGCGATCGGCCCGCCCGACGACACGCTGCTCGCCGCGGTGCTGGTCAAGCATTTCGCCGACCGCCAGGTGCGGGTGGCGCCCGGCGTCATCGGCTTTCTGGTGCGCCGGATGGAACGCTCCTTCGCGGCTTCCGGCGCGCTCGCCGCCCGGCTCGACCGCCTGGCCCTCGGCGCCGGCCGCCCGATCACCATCGCCCTCGCCCGCCGGGTGCTCGCCGAAGCCGGCGATCACCCCTGATCGCCGAGCGATTTCGCCGTCACGTAATCGGTGAGCGCGTGGCGCGACCGGGCAAGGGTCGCCCACGGCGAGTCGATCGCGAAACTTGCCCGGGCGGTGGTCGGGAACTTGCCGGCGGCGAGCGCCCGGCAGCGCGGCGAGTCGGGTGAGGCGAGGGCGAGCGCCAGCTCGTGCAGCCCGGGGTTGTGGCCGATCACCAGGACCGCGCCGGCGCTCTCGTCGAGCTGGCGCAGCCGGCGCATCAGCGCGGCGCGGCCGGCGAGATAGAGCGCATCCTCGTAGAGGATGCGCGGCGGCGCGGCAAAGCCGGCGAGAACCAGCACCGCGGTTTCCTTTGTGCGCACAGAGGTCGAGCACAGCACGAGATCGATCGCGCCGAGCGCCGCCGCCAGGCTATCGCCGACGCGGCGCGCCGCCTCGCGGCCGCGCCGGCTGAGCTTGCGCTCATGGTCCTCTACCGCCTCGTCCCAGCCGGATTTGGCGTGGCGCAAGAGATGCAGCCGGTGCATCGCGCCCACCCGGTTGCCGGCCCCGCGCCGCTAAAACATCTCGGGCGTGATCACGTTCTGCGGCCGGTTGGTCAAGAGGGCCGCCCGCATCGTCTCGGCCGATTTACGGCGCGTATCCTCCCACGAATGCGGCGTCAGCCAGGCCGAGTGCGGGGTGATCACGAGACGCCCTTCGAGCCAGGGCTCGCGGGCGCGATAGGCGCGCAACAGTTCGGGGACCGGCTCGACCGGCGGCTCGACCGGCAGCACGTCGAGCCCGGCGCCGGCGATGTGCCCCTCGCGCAACAGCTCCAAGAGCGCGTCGAGATCGATGATCGGCCCGCGCGCGTCGTTCACCACCACCGCGCCCGGCCGCAGCAGAGAGAGCTGCGCGCGGCCGAGCATGCCGCCGGTTTCCGGGGTTAAGGGCGCGTGGATCGACAGCGTGTCGGTCTGGCGCAGCAAATCCTCGAGGGTCGCGGCCCGGTTGATGCCGAGCGACAGCTCGACCCCGTTCGGCAGATAGGGGTCGTAGAACACGACGCGGAAATTGAACGCCTTGGCGCGCAATGCCACGGCCGTGCCGATGCGGCCGAGACCGATGATGCCGAAGGTCTGCGTTCCGAGCCGCTGGATCAGCGGATGCTGGAACGAGCGGAACGGCGCCGGCGGGTCGTGCCGCTGCATCTCGTGGTGCAAGAGGATGCCGCGGCGCAAGGTCAGCGCGAGGGCGATCGCGTGATCGGCAACCTCGGTCGTGCCGTAATCGGGGACGTTGCAAATGAGGATGTTGCGCGCGGCGGCGGCGGGGCGGTCGAGCTTGTCGTAGCCGACCCCCATGCGGACGATCGCGCGCAGCCGGGGAAAGCGCGCGAGATCGGCGCCGGTGACGGCGAAACCCATGATCATCAAGCCGTCGGCCGCGGCGCAATCGGCATCGGAGAGCTCCGCGAGCGCCGCGGTATCGCGCTTGACGATGCGCAGATCGGCGCCGAAGACCTCGGTTTCGAGATTGTCGGGAAGCTGGCGGGCCTCGGGATAGAGCACGGTGACGGGCATCGAGGGGTTCCTTTCGGCGGAAAATCCTAGTTCAAGCCGTTCACAATTCCGCATGCGGCTTTATCTGGCGAGATCACCGCTCGATGCGCTCTGGCTTCGGCATCATCCGCGCGCGACCCTAACGGGCTGGTGCGTCGCCGCCGAGCGGACAATCGCCTCGAAGGTGGCGACGCCGCGCAATACCTCGTCGGCGGTGATCGGGTAGGCCGGCCCGCCTTCGATCGCCGCGGCGAAGGCGTCAAGCTCGGCGAGAATGGCGTTGAACCCGTGATACTGGATGATCTCGGGCGCGAGCTGGGCGTGGCGGCCGGCCGGCATCGCCTCGGGGGTCGCGGTGAAATGGAAATCGCATTGCGGGGTCAACAGCTCGGCGCAACCCTTGGTGCCGAACACCGCGAGGCGATAGCTGACTGCCGTCACCAGCGAGCACAAGAGTGTCGCCGACATGCCGTTCGCGAACCCGAGCATGACGCTGGTGGTGTCTTCGGCATCGTAGCGGATCGCACGGCGCAGGCTCATCGCATAGACTTCGTCGATATAGCCGAACAAATGGATCATCGCATCGAGGTTGTGGACGCCTGATGCGGTCATGCCGCCGGCCGGCGCCTCGCTGGGGTCGGCGCGCCAGGATTGCGGCGCCATGAAGAGGCCGGCCGGCGAATTCTGCTCGCCATGGCAATGGGCGATCGTGCCGAGCCTGCCGTCGTCGATCCGCGCCTTCAGCTCCTTCACCGCTGGATGAAAGCGGCGGGGATAGGCGACCCCGAGCACCACCCCAGCGCGCGCCACCGCATCGAGCGCCCGTGCGGCGCTCTTCCGATCGAGGGTGAACGGCTTTTCCATGAAGACGTGCTTGCCCGCCGCCGCGGCGCGCTCGACCTGGTCCCCGTGCTCGCTGTGCGGGGTCGCGAAGACGACCGCATCGATCGCCGGGTCGGCGAGCACCGCATCGAGGCTGTCCCTGAGCGCGATCCCGTGCTCGGCGCAGAACGCCTCGGCATGGGCGCGCGTGCGGTTATGCCCGGCGGTGAAGCGGACCCGGCCGCTCTTGCCCTCAACCGCGCCGACCAGCGTGCGCCCCCACCGCCCGATCCCGACAATCGCCGCACGAATCATAATTCCGTCCCTCTGGTCGAACGCGGCGTTGTTCTACACCGGTGCCGCGGTCGGGGCCACCGCGCCCCACGCATGTCGAACCCGACGCCGGTCAAATAGCTGGTACCGTTGGAAATTTCTGTTTTTCGAGCCGCAGGTGATTGATCTAGCGGGAGCGGTGCGCGGGATCAACTTTCGACTGATCGATAAAACAAAACCGGTGAACAGCAAGAGTGACGCAAATTACCGTTGCAGACATTCGCCCTCTTAGGCTATGTCCGCGTGCCATCGTATGGATGCGCTGGCGGGGGGATCGGATGTCGCCGCCGCGTTGCGACAGCGTTCATTTTGCCATTGATCGGTAGGCGGACGTTACAAAAGATGACCTTGGCAAAAAAATCGGTAATTCGCAAGGAAATCGAAGATCTCTTTCGAGAGTTGGCAAAGCAGAATGCCTGGCACGACAAACAAATTTTTACACGCCTCTTCGTTAATCTAAAAAATCGAGGGGACGAGGGTCGGCGCGACGAAATTCATGCTGCAATCGAGGAGGCTAAGAATAATATCTTAGATATACTAAATATCACCCAGGAAATATTTTCGCGAGTCACGGGTGATCAGTGTGGTGTCTGCGTACAGATTATCGAAAGAATAAATGGTGTTGAGAAGAGGGGCGCACTTATAAAAACTCTGATCCGTGACGTCGGTAGTGCTGCCATTCGAACCGATCCGTCTGTCGGTCACGCGGTTGACGACAACACGATCCATAAGCGAATTTTTGTCGATGACGAACCGATCGTTTACATCGACGATTTGGCAGAAGCGCGCGCGAAAGGGAATTTTGATACATCTAGCAAAAACTGGTCGAAATATTACAACGCGGTGCTGGTTGCAGCAATACCGCCGATGCAGGAAGCAAGTATGCCGCGTGCGACCCTTTGCATCGACAACATGAAGGGCGGGTTGGCGGACCCGTTTTGCCAGACCTTGGCGAGCCAATTGGTCTGGCGGCTCGCCGTGAAACTTTACCGTCTCGACGAGATGGTGAAGTCGTTGGAGTGAATCGGAGACCGGCGAGACGGCCGGACCACTCATTGACGCACCCGGTTGACGGTTCACGGCGAGCAACATAGATAGGGACGCCATGAGGGAAATATGCTGATTGACGGCGAGAGGGATGCGGTCAACGGGTGGGGCACCCGGATGGGACAGGCGTTCCAGCGACCGTCGCCAACCAATGTCCCATCTGCGTCGGCGCCGCTTGGTCGCCCTTGCCCGAAGGGGGTGCGCTTTGTCCCCGACGGGGAGAAGCAGGCCATCAACGATAGCGGCCGAAACCTCGAAATTGCGTTCGGAGGTGGCAAGACGACCGGTGCTCGGTCCACGGTGCCCATCCCCATCGCAAGCAACTGGTCAATGCTTGCTCGGTCTGGGATTGGAGTCCCCCTTCGTGCCCGGCTGGTGACGCTAGCGAAGCTAGACTCAGGCTGGCGAGGATCGGGGTCGCGATCGCTGCAGTCAGCCTCGTTGAGGGTATTCTTGGAATTCTGGAACCTGATACGCGGTTCTGCTGTCGAACCACAGATCACTCTAACACCCGCGGGGCACTTGCAGGCGATTTGGCGTCGAAATTCCAAACGCAATTTGGACCTGGAATTTGTTACAAGTGAAAAGATATACTTTGGACTGTTTGATGGCTCTAATATCCACGAGGGCGTTGATACGGCCAATGAATTGGCAGCTATGCTATTGACTCGCCCGAGTAAGCCCCTCAAATGGCACTAGCCAGCATAAGCCAGCCTATAGACTTTACTGACCGTTGCGAACTGGTACGGTACATTGCTGTAGACGAGAGGTTAAAGGATCACCGGCCGGCGCCCAGCGCATTCCTGGCCAATCCGGGCGAGTCTTATTTATCCGTGAATTCGCTTTCTATTGAACGTATCGAAGCAATCGCAAGCTATTACTCAAATCTGTTTCAGGACGGAGCGAGTCAGGCCGCGGTCGCAAAACACAAACTGGCAACGTATAACGACGCGGCACGAAAAGGTGGCGTGGCGCTACACTATGCTACCGACCCGTCTGGCTGGGTTTTCCTGGATTCGGACGATAGTATCAAACCCGCCTATCGGCATCGTCCGGTTTCTCCGACTAGTGACCGGCCCGGTTCGCCTTCGCACTGCGGTTTTGAATGCGTGAGGGTGCTGGATGAGTTGAATGCTCGGAAGGTTGCCCGGCGGTTGGCTCAAGCGAGGTTCCACTTCGTTGCGATTTGAGGGTACCGAAACTCTGTCGCTGGGCCTCCAGACGGGCAGTCGCTCCGGTGAATGACACCGGCCCCGTCGGCGCGGTAGAATCGCGCCCGGCAGCCCGCCATATCAGAGGCGGGCAGGAGGCAAGCGGTGAGCACCAGCGGGCAGATCGTAGAGTTCCGGCCGAGCGAGCCGCTGTCGCCGGCGCGCTTTATCAACCGCGAGCTGTCGTGGCTGGCATTCAACGAGCGCGTGCTGACCGAGGCCGACAATCCCCGCCATCCGCTGTTGGAGCGGCTGCGCTTCCTGTCGATCTCGGCGGGCAACCTCGACGAATTTTACATGGTCCGCGTCGCCGGGCTCAAAGGCCAGCACCTCGCCGGCATCAAGACGCTGAGCCAGGACGGCCTCTCCCCGGCGCAACAGCTCGATGCGATCCACGAGCGCGCCGGGGCTCTGATGGAAGCCCAGCAGGTGACCTGGCTGTCGCTGCGCCATCAGCTCGCCGATGCCGGCGTCGCGGTGGTCGAGCCCGCCGGCCTCGAACCCGGCGACCGCGCCTGGCTCGAACGGCGCTTCATGGCCGACATCTTTCCGGTGCTGACCCCGCTGGCGATGGACCCGGCCCATCCGTTTCCGTTCGTCGCCAATCGCGGTTTCGGGCTCGCCCTCCAGCTCGAGCGGGTCAGCGACAATGTGCGGCTGCAGGCACTGATCCTGGTCCCCGCCTCGGTCGACCGCTTCATCCGCCTGCCGGGCACGCGCATCCGCTTTCTGCCGGTCGAGCAGATGATCGCGCAGTTTCTCGACCGCCTGTTTCCCGGCTTCGCCGTCGTTGCTCAGGGCGTCTTCCGGGTGTTGCGCGACAGCGAAGTTGAGCTCGAGGAAGAGGCCGAAGACCTCGTCCGCCTATTCGAAAGCGCGCTCAAGCGGCGCCGTCGCGGCCATGTCATCCACCTCGCCGTCGATGCGCGGATGCCGGCAGATCTGCGGCGGTTTTTGAGCGAGCACCTCGACGCCGCCCCGGCCGACGTGTTTGCAACGGCGGGCATACTCGGCCTTGAGGACACCACGCAGCTGATCACCGACGAGCGCCCCGACCTCGTCTTCACCCCCTACCATCCGCGCTTTCCCGAACGCATCCGCGATTTCGGCGGCGATTGCTTCGCCGCGATCCGGCAGAAGGACATCGTCGTCCATCATCCCTATGAGAGCTTCGACGTCGTCGTCCAGTTCCTGCGCCAGGCGGCGCGCGACCCGGCGGTCGTCGCGATCAAGCAGACGCTCTATCGCACCAGCGAGGATAGCCCGATCGTCAAGGAGCTGGTCGAGGCGGCCGAAGCCGGCAAGTCGGTCACCGCGATGATCGAGTTGAAGGCGCGCTTCGACGAAGAGGCGAACATCCGCTGGGCGCATGAGATGGAGCGCGCCGGCGTCCAGGTGGTCTATGGCTTTCTGCAGCTGAAGACGCACGCCAAGGTGTCGCTGGTGGTGCGCCGCGAGGGCGGCGAATTGCGCTCCTATGTCCATTTCGGGACCGGCAATTATCACCCCTATACCGCCAAGGTTTACACCGACCTGTCGTTCTTCACCTGCGACGCGGCGCTGTGCCGGGACGCGGCCCGGCTGTTCAACTTCATGACCGGCTATGCCCGCCCGGCCAGCCTGGAGCGGATCGCGGTGGCGCCGATCAACCTGCGGGCGCGCCTCGCCGAGCTGATCGAGGCGGAGATCGCCAACGCGCGGGCCGGCAAGCCGGCCCAGATCTGGGCCAAGCTCAACGCGCTGGTCGACCCGGCGATCATCGATCTGTTGTACGAGGCCTCGCAGGCCGGGGTCGGCATCGACCTCGTGGTGCGCGGGATCTGCTGCCTGCGGCCGGGCGTTCCCGGAATGTCGGAGAATATCCGGGTCAAGAGCATTATCGGCCGCTTTCTCGAGCACGGCAGGATCGTCTGTTTCGGCAACGGCAACCGGCTGCCCTCGGACCACGCCAAGGTGTTCATCAGCTCGGCCGATTGGATGCCGCGCAATTTCGATGGCCGCGTCGAGGCGCTGGTGCCGATCAAGAATGTGACCGTGCACCGCCAGATCCTCGACGAGATCATGGTGGCCAATCTGCGCGATACGCTGCAGAGCTGGAGCCTGGCGCCGGACGGGACCTATACGAGGGTCGCGGTCGAGGAAGAGGGCTTTTGCGCCCACACCTACTTCATGACCAATCCGAGCCTCTCCGGGCGTGGCAAGGCCTTGCGGCGCGGCCCCGGGCGGCCGGCCGCCCTGGCGGCCGTCCCGGGGCTGGTCGCGCGCTGAGATCGCCGGGCCTCGATGCCTGATCGCCACACCGTCGCTCCGCTCGGCCGCATCGCTGTCGTCGATGTCGGCTCGAACTCGCTGCGCCTTGTCGTGTTCGAGCGGCTCGGCGCGAGCCTCTTGCCGCTGCTCAACGAAAAGGTCATGTGCGCGCTCGGGCGCAGCATCGGCCGGACCGGACGGCTCAATCCGGAAGGCATCGAACTCGCTTTCGCCAATCTCCAGCGTTTTGTCGCACTGGCCCGCGCGCTGGGCGTCGATCATCTCGCGATCATCGCGACCGCGGCGGTGCGCGAGGCGAGCGATGGCCGCGCCTTTGCCGCCGAGGCGGAGCGCCAATGCGGCGTCCCGGTACGCATCATCGAAGGCAGCGAGGAAGCCAGGCTGTCGGCTGCCGGCGTCCTGGCCGGGATCCGCGAAGCCGATGGCGTGGTCGCCGATCTCGGCGGCGGCAGCGTCGAACTGGTGCGGGTCGATTCCGCCGCCAGCGAGGCGGGCGTTCCGGGGATCGGTGCCGGCGTGAGCCTGCCGCTGGGGGCGCTGCGCCTGGCCGAGCTCGATGACAACCGCAAGGCGGTCGCCGAGGCGATCGAGCGCGGTATTGCCGGCGCGCCGGTGCTGCGCGAAGCCGCCGGCAAAACCCTCTATCTGGTGGGCGGCGCATGGCGGGCGATCGCCCGGCTGCACATGGAACAGACGCACTATCCGCTGCACATCGTTCACGAATACACGATTCCCCGGCGGCCGGCGGAAGGGTTCCTCGAGGTGATCGCCGGCCAGTCCCGCCGATCGCTCGAACGGATCACCTCGATCAATAGGAAGCGCCTTGAATTGGTGCCCCTGGCGGCGGCGATCCTGCGGCAGCTGGTCGCTTCTGGCCGGCCCGAGCGGATCGTCTTCTCGGCGTTCGGGCTGCGCGAGGGGTATGCTGACGGGCTGTTGCCGCCGGATCCGCGGATCGGCCCGTTGATCGCGGCCTGCATGGCGATGGCCGCGAACCTGAGCCGCGGGCGCAGTGATGGCGACCGGCTGCAGCGCTGGACGGCGCCGATCTTCCCCGATCTCGACGAGGATTCGCGCCGCCTCCATCGCGCCGCGTGCTGGCTCAGCGACTTCGCCTGGACCGAGCATCCGGACTACCGCGCCGAGCATGCCTTCACCCGCAGCTTGCGCATGCCGGTCGCGCAGATCGGCCATCACGAGCGGGTATTCATCGCCGCTTCACTGCACGCCCGCTACGGCGGCGCAATGGACGACCCGATCAAGGCGCCAACGCGGCCGCTGCTCGATGATGCCGCCACCGGCGAAGCGCGCTGTCTCGGTCTTGCGTTGCGGCTCGCCTATACCCTGTGCGGCGGCGCGCTGGAGCTGTTGGACCAGGTAGGGCTCGCGCGCGCAGAGCACGGAATCGTGCTCGAATTGCCGCCGACCGGCAGTCTCTTTACCGGGGAGGTGGTGCAGCGCCGCCTCGATGCGCTCGGCCGCGCGTTCGGCCTCGGCACCCGGACCGTGCGGCGGCGCAGCCCCACCCCGGCGCTGGCGTAACCCGGACGCGCTCCAGCCTCAAAAAGACGGCGGCTGCTCGTCGTCGGGGAAGGGGGAAGCGGGCGGCTGCGCGGGCTGTACCTGGGCCGCCTCGCCATTGCGCGACTCGCCGTCGCCGTCCGCGCCCATTTCGAGATCCGCCGGGGTGGTCGGCCGGGGTGGGCCTTGACCTTGGCCCTCGCCCGCCAAATTCATCAGCCGGAAATAATGCTCGGCGTGCTGATAGAGGTTTTCCGCCGCGACCCGATCGCCGCTCGACTGTGCCTCCCGCGCCAGCGCGACGTAACGCTCGAAGACCTGATAGGCGTTGCCGCGAATTTTCACGTTCGGCCCATTGCTGTCGAACGTCTGGACGCGATTCGGCTGGCGCGGCCGGTTGTTGTTGTGATGCGGGCCGCCGCCACTGCGACCGCGTGATCGCTTGTTCTGTCCTGGCCTCATGACACCTGTCTGATCGCGGTGGATACCGGGCGGACCCTCAGGGTCCGAAGGGGAACGCATCGGCGGCGGCTGCAATGCGGCGCGCCAGACTGCGCCGTCGATATCGACAGGGCGCAGGGCTCCCAAGCCGCGAGCCTAGACGCGACGGCACGGCATTCCAAACTTTTTTTTGCGCCGGGCGGTTCCACAGCGAGGCTGAAACCGGGATCTACCGGCGCGCGACGACGCAGCGGATGATGCCGGCGAGGTCGGCTGCGAACCCATCTATCGCGAGACCGTTTTGCGCCAGGATCAGGGCGACGCAATCGGCCTGGCCCAAACCGATCTCGGCCGCGAACAGCCCGCCCGGGGCCAGGAGCCGCGGCAGGTCGGCGGCGATCGCGCGGTAGGCCGCAAGCCCGTCGGCGCCGCCATCGAGCGCTCGGTGAGGATCGTAATCCCTGACTTCCGGCGGCAGCTCGGGGATCGCCGGGGTGGCGATATAGGGCGGATTGGCGACGACGGCATCGAACCTGCCGGCGATCGCCCCCGCCCAATCCCCCACCGCAAAATGCGCGCGCTCGGCAAGGCCGAGGCGCACGGCGTTATGCCGCGCGGCCCGGGCCGCGCCCGCCGCGACATCGATGCCGACCCCGATCGCCTGGGGGAACTCGGAAAGCAGCGCCAGGAGGAGGCAGCCGGTGCCGGTCCCCAGATCGAGGAACCGATAGGTCAGGGTGCGGTCCGGCAGCCGCGACAGCACCGCTTCGACGACGCTCTCGCTCTCCGGCCGCGGGTCGAGCGTGGCGGCCGACAGCACGAATTCGAGCCCCCAGAACTCGCGCCTGCCGATGATCCGGCTGAGCGGCTCGCGCGCGAGCATCCGGCCCAGCATCTCGGCGACCCGAGCCTCTTGCGCCGCGGTGAGGGCCGTCTCCGGATGCGCGAACAATTCGGCGGCCGATCGGCCGAGCGCCGCCGCGAGCAGCCGGCGGGCGTGCCGGCGCGGTTCATCGAACCCCGCCGCCGCGAGCGCCGCGGTAGCTGCGTCGAGGGCGGCGCCGATCGTGGAAGAGCCCCCACCCTCCCACGCCTCCGGCGTGGGTCCCTCCCTCCCCCGCTTGCGGGGGAGGGTCATGCGCTCGCCGCCGGAAACTCCTTCCCCCGCTCGCGGGGGAGGGTTGGGGTGGGGGCTCACTTGCGCGCGCACCACGCCTCGCGAATTCCGTCCGCTCACGCCGTCGCCATCGCCAGCTTGGCGGCGCGGTCGGCGGTGGTCAGCCCGTCGATGATCTCGTCGAGCGCCTCGCCGGACATGATCTTGTCGATCTTGTAGAGCGTCAGGTTGATGCGGTGATCGCTCACCCTGCCTTGCGGGAAGTTGTAGGTGCGGATCCGCTCGGAGCGGTCGCCGCTGCCGACCTGGCTCTTGCGGTCGGCGGCGCGCGTCGCGGCGAGCGCCTGCCGCTCCATCTCGTAGAGCCGGGCGCGCAGCACCTTCAGGGCGCGCGCCTTGTTCTTGTGCTGCGACTTCTCGTCCTGCTGGATGACGACGAGCCCCGTTGGCAGGTGGGTGATCCGCACCGCGCTGTCGGTGGTGTTGACCGACTGCCCGCCCGGCCCGCTGGCCCGGAAGACATCGATCCGCAGATCCTTGTCGTCGATGGTGACGTCGACCTCCTCGGCTTCCGGCAACACCGCCACCGTCGCCGCCGAGGTATGGATGCGGCCGCTCGCCTCGGTTTCGGGCACGCGCTGCACCCGGTGCACCCCCGATTCGTATTTGAGGCGGGCGAAGACGTCGCGGCCGGTAATCGAGGCCACCGCCTCCTTGCAGCCGCCGAGCCCGGTCTCGGACAAATCTAATAGTTCGAAGCGCCAGCCGCGCAGCGCCGCATAGCGCTGGTACATGCGGAAGAGGCTCGCCGCGAACAGCGCCGCCTCCTCGCCGCCGGTGCCGGCGCGGATCTCGAGGATCGCGTTGCGCTCGTCGTCCTCGTCCTTCGGCAACAGCGACATTTTGACGTTGAGTTCGAGCTCGGGCAGGCGATCGCGCAGCGCGCGCACCTCGTCTTCCGCCAGCGCCTTCATCTCGGGATCGTCGCCGCCTTGCGCCATCTCGGTTGCGGCGGCCAGCTCGGCCTGGTTGCGCCGCAAATTCTCGATGCCGTCGATAACCGGGCTGAGCTCGCTGTATTCCTTCGACAGCCTGGCGAATTCGGCGCCGCCCAGCCCCGCGCCGGACAGCGCCGCGCGCAGCTCGGCATGGCGGCGCAACAGCTGGTCGAAGCGCGATTCGAGCACCGTATCCATGGCGGTTTAGCCGCAGAGCGCCCTGAGGCGGGCCGGCAATTCGTCGAGCGCGACTTCGCTCTGTGCGCCGCTGTCGAGGTCGCGCACTGTGGCCGCGCCGCGCGCCAGTTCATCCTCGCCGAGCAAGACCGCAGCGCGGGCGCCGATCCGGTCGGCCCGCCGCATGCGGCGCTGCACATTGCCGGAATAGCCGAGATCGACAACGAGCCCGGCACCGCGCAATTCCTCGGCCAGCGTCAATGCCAGCGCTTCGGCCGCCTCGCCGATCGGCACCAGCGCGATGGCGCGCGGCGCGGCTGGTGGCTCGGCGATCATCAGGGCAAGCCTTTCGATCCCCGCCGCCCAGCCGACGCCCGCCATGGCCGGCCCACCCATCAGCTCGACGAGCCCGTCATAGCGCCCGCCGGCCAGAACCGTGCCCTGCGCTCCCAGGTCGGCCGTTACGAACTCGAAAACTGTATGGGTGTAATAATCGAGGCCGCGCACGAGACGCGGGTTCAGGCGATAGGCGACGGCAAGCCGGTCGAGGCCGTCGCGCACCCGGGCAAAGAAATCGCGCGAGGCATCATTGAGATATTCGGAGAAATCCGGCGCCTCGCCGGCGATGCGCTGGTCGCCCGGGTCCTTCGAATCGAGGATGCGCAGCGGGTTGCGTTCGAGACGCCGACGACTGTCTTCCGACAGCTCGGAGTGGCGCGCCAAGAAATAGCCGAAGAGCGCGTCGCGATAGGCGGCGCGGCTTTGCGGATCGCCCAGCGTGTTGAGCTCCAGGACGGCCCGATCGGCGATCCCGAGCGCGGCGAGAATGCGCCGGCCGAGGGCGATCACCTCGATATCGGCCTGCGGCTGCGCCACCCCGAGCAATTCGACCCCGATCTGGTGAAACTGCCGGAAGCGGCCCTTTTGCGGCCGCTCATAGCGGAACATCGGACCGCTGTAGAAGAATTTGAGCGGGGTGCTTTGCGTGAGCCCGTTCGACAACACCGCGCGCACCACCCCGGCGGTGTTTTCCGGCCGCAGGCTCACCTCCTCGCCGCCGCGGTCGGTGAAGGTGTACATCTCCTTCGAAACGATGTCGGTGTGCTCGCCGATCGGGCGGGCGAACACCTCGGTGAATTCGAAGATCGGCGTCGAAATCTCGGCAAAGCCGTAAAGCGCCGCCGTCGCGCGCGCGGTCTCGCTGACCCGGCGGTGGCGCCGCGCCATGTCCGGCAAAAGATCCTGCGTGCCGCGCGCCGGCTGCAAGGCTGGCATCGATATCTGTCTCCCGGATATGCAAGCAGCGGCAATCTACGGCGGCTGGGCGCACGGCCACAACATGGGGTGCGGCGGCAGCGCCCTCAAGCCGCCGGCGGATGCCTCTACACCGAAGGCAAGCCGCCGCGCGCGCCATTATCGTTAATCCCCTCCTAACCGGCGTGCCGCTATGGTCCAATGGCTCAACACGCAGGCCTCGCGACCGGGAGGAGAGCACGGGTGACCGCGGCACGCGGGGTTTTGCCGGGCGAGGACGACGAAACCCCGGCTCGTCCCGGTCTATCGGGCGGGCGGCTGCTGGCAGCGGGCGGCTTGCTGTGCCTGGTGGCCCTTGGCGTCGTGCTGCGTCTCCTGCCGATCGTTTTCGTGCCGAGCATCAATTGGGGCGACGAGATCTTTCAGACCGTCGAACCGGCCCATCGCCTGGTCTTCGGCTACGGTCTGGTGCCCTGGGAATACCAGCTCGGCATGCGGTTTTGGCTGTTGCCGGGGGTGATCGCCGGGCTGATGGAGATCGCCCGGCTGATCGGCGACGGTCCGCAATATTACCTGAGCGTGATCGCAATCGGCCTCGGTCTGTTGGCCTGCGCGCCGGTCGTGTGCTGCTTTCTGTGGTGCCGGCGAACCTTCGGTCTTGGCCCCGCGTTCGTCGCGGCGTTTGCCGTCGCGATCGCCCCCGAACTGGTTTATTTCGGGGCCCGGACGCTGAACGAGGTCGTCGCCGCGCATCTGCTGGTGATCGCGTTTTACCTGCTCGAGCCGGGCTATCGGGTCAGCTCGCGGCAGCGCATGTTCGTCGCGGCAATCCTCTTGGGGGTTGTCTGCCTGCTGCGCATCAACCTCGCCCCGGCGGCGGCCGTCCTTTTCCTATGGTCGGCCTGGGGCGCCTGGCGTTGGCGGCTCCCCGCGCTGATCGGCGGCGGGCTGGCTGCCTTGGGGTTTGGCGCGACCCTCGACTGGTTGACCCTGGGTTATCCGTTCGCCTCGATTTGGCGCAATCTCCTCTACAACCTCTATTACGGTGTCAGCACCGAGATCAGCGTCGACCCCAACCTTTACTACCTGTGGGGCGAACTGGGCGTCTGGCGGAGCGCCGCCCCGGTGCTGCTGCTGCTGATCGGCCTGGGAGCCCGGCGGATCCCGATGCTGCTGGTCGTGGCGCTCATTGTGATCGCGGTTCACACCGGTATCGCGCACAAGGAATACCGCTTTATTTATCCGGCGGTCCTTTTGTTCATGGTGCTCGCCGCGGTCGGCCTCGCGCAGTTGACCAGCTGGGCGGCGCAATGGTTGCACTGGCGCGGTGTGCGGCAAGGCGTTGCGACAGCGTTGTCGGCGGTCGTGCTGTCCGGTTATTGGGCCACCGTCGCATTCAATTTGTGGTCGAGCGGAACCCTCGACGATTTGCGCCAACGCGCGCATGACGAGCTGGTGGCGATGTCGTTCGTGCACGACATGCCGACGCTGTGCGGCCTCGCTCTCTACGGCGAGGAGGCCTGGGTCCGCTATGGCGGCTATAGCTACCTGCATCGCCCGGTGCCGATGTACTGGCCCAAGGACAAAGCCGAGCTGACCGCCTCCGCCGCTGCGTTCGATACGCTGCTATACGACGGCGTGTCGCCGCCGCCTGGCTTCCAGCCGGTCCGCTGCTTCGGGAAGATATGCCTCGCACAGCGCGCCGGCCGATGCGAGGCGCGCGCGATGGCGCGGATCTGGTTCCCCGAGCGCCTGCTCGGGTTGGCCCCGTCAACGGAACTGTTCGAGCCGATCCCCGAACGCGCCCGGCCGGGTCCCGCGGCGCCGGCGCGACCGTGACACAAGCGACACCGGCAGCGGGGCCGAGCGCAACCCTGTCGAGTCGCGCCCGATTGTGGCTGGTCGCGGTCGGCCTGGTCTGCGGGCTTTATGGGCTGTGTGCGATCGCGATTTACGCGATCTATTTCGGCAAGCAGCCGTGGCAGGACTGGATGGTGTACTACACCGCCGCCCGGGCCTATCTCGACGGCAACCTGCCGCTAATCTTCGATGGCGAGCGCTTCACCGCGCAGATCAACGCCGATTTCGTCGATTGGCTGCCGCGGCCGCTGTCGTTTCATCCCTGGCTGTACCCGCCAACCTACCTGCTGCTGCTGGTGCCGTTCGGGCTGTTGCCCTTCGCGACCAGTTGCGTGCTGTTCCTGGTCGTCAGCTTCGCTTGCTTAGCGGCGGCGATATGGCTTTCGGTCGGCTCAGGATATCGCCGGTGGCTGCATCCGGCGTCGCTCGCCCTCGCCCCGGCGGTGGCGTTCAACATCGGCAGCGGCCAGAACGCCTTCCTGACGAGTGCGCTGCTGATCGGCGGGTTTGGCCTGTTGCCGGGCCGTCCCCTGGTGGCCGGCGTGCTCTTGGGCCTGCTGACCTACAAGCCTCAGCTGTGGCTGCTCGCTCCCGTCGCGCTGGTCGCTTCTCGGCAATGGCAGGCGCTGGCGGCCACGATCCTCACCGCCGGCTTTATGGTGCTGGCCAGCGTGGCGGTCTTCGGGATCGAGCCGTGGCGCGCCTGGATCGGGTGGTTCGTCGACGCGCCCCCGGAGATCTACCAGACCTGGCTTCAGGCCGGCCGCCTCCATGGCGAGAGCGTTTATGCGAACCTCGCGCTGATCGGGGCGTCGCATGGCCTGGCGACCGCCGGTCAGAGCATCGCGACCCTGCTGGCAGGTCTTTGCGTCTGGTGGTGCTATCGCCGGCCGCTGCGGCGCACCCCCCAACTCGCGGTGCTGCTGGCGGCAACGGTGCTGGCGGCGCCGCATGTGACCAATTACGACACGGTGCTGCTGGTCGTCGCGGCAACCCTGGTTTTTGCCGACGGGCTCGATCACGGCTTCGGCCGCGGCGGCGTGATCATGCCGATGCTGGTATGGATGATCCAGTTGTTCGACCCGCCCGGGGTATTTCGCGTCGGGCTGATCACGCCGGTGCTGACAATCCTGTTGATCGCCTGCGCCATCGCCCGGGCTCGCGCGACGTCAGGCGCACAGCGGCATCAAGGCATCAGCGATCCGTAGAAACCGATAATGCCGTTCTGCCCCATTCGCTGGGCGGCCATCCCGAAGGGCGACAGCATGTAGAGCAGCCAGAGGAGTTGTGCGGCAACAATACTCACCAGTGCGGTACCGCCGATAACGATCGCGATGCCCCGAGGAGGCGCCGCCAGCAGACACCAAAACCCGATGAACGCGCACAGTTCGAAGAGCGGGTAGAACTCCATCCGATAGCGGAACGTCATCGAGATCGCGATCAGCATCAGCACAACGGGGATGACGAGCCCGAGCGCGGTCAGGGCTATCGGGATGCGACGCGGCACGCCGGTTCGGCGCGCCAGACGCACGGCTCCGTAAACCGCGAGGCCGACGATCAGCGGATCGGAAACCAGAAAGCTGCTCGGCGGCAGCTCGACATCGCTCATCGTGCGTTCGACAAAATCCGACCACAGCAGCTGACCGGAACCGTCGCGCAATACCCAGACCGGCAGAAAATAGTAAAGCACGCCATAAGGCAGCCGAACCGGATTGAACTGACCGTAATCTCGCAGCGGCGCCACCTGATGGGGGTTTGGCCCCGGCATCAAGGCTCGGTTCATATCGACAAAGACGAAAGGATTACCCCAGCGCTGCTGGTTGACGAGGCCGGTTGCGGCAGCGAATCCCAACAGAATCAGCATGGGCAGGGAAAACGCCAAAAGCCGCAGCCACAGCGGACTGGCGCCGGGACGGCCGATTTCCCGCCAGCCGCGCCACAGCCACAGAAAGCCGAGCGCGAGGTAAAGCCCCAGCGCGGTCGATACCCGTGTCAGCAGGCAAAGCCCGGCAAGCGCTGCGAGCCCCGACATCAGCCCGGTGGTGAAACCCTCCGGGCGCGTCCAGCCATGCAGAACAAGCAGCACAAAGCCAGCCGCAAAGACATCCGCCCACAGCAGGATCTCCTGATAAATCGACGGCCGCAAAAACTGGATCTGCGGCCCGCTGACGAGGATGGCGGCGATAAACAGCGACAGCAGCAAGAAGCGCCGAGACTCGGCCGCGCTGCGCCAGACGACAAGCGCGGACAGCAGCTTGAAGAGTGCCATCAGGGAAACAGCAACCAGACAGCTGAGGCGCGTGAAATCGGTCGCCGCAAAATCCGGAAGCAGCAGAAAGGGCGCGCGAAGCAGCGCCGGAAAGATACCGAAATAGGCATAGGTCGCGCCGTCGCGGAGATACCCCTCGTACCCGATCGCCGCCGGATCGATGTCGAACCGCCCCTGCAGCAAATGCGACAGCATGCTGTTAAAGCCGAGCCCGTAGGTCACCGGCGCGAAGAGGCCGTTGCCGCCCGCGCCGGTAAGCAGCAGGGCGTAATAGAAGATCGCCGGGAGCAGCAGGAAAAGCGCGCCGCCGCCGGTCTTGCCTTCCGCAGACAGCAGGTTTCGGCCGGTAATCGCCCTAATCACGCCGGCGCGCCAGGGCGAGAAGGTTCTTGCCGAACCATCGGTTGGTACAGCGGTCAAGCTGCCGGCTCAGCGGGAACACGCAGCGGTCATAGGCAATGAGCGCGCGCGGGTTGATGGCGCCGCGGTCGTTGCCGAGCAGCTTGAAGACCAATGTCGCGACGAAGCCGAGCGAGTCCTGGTACGCCACGCGCTCCACACTTAGGCCTGCCCGGCGCAGCAGGTCCGCGAGCCCGGCCCGCCGATAGCGCCTCAGGTGACCGACCTTGCAGTCCATGCTGGTATAAAGGATCGGGAACGCCGGGACGTACGCAACCAGCCGTCCGCCCGGCTTGAGCCGCGCGTAAAGCGCCCTCACCGCGCCCAGATCATCGGCGATATGCTCAAGCACGTTGGCCGTGTAGACAAGATCAAGGCTCTCCGGCGCGACGCTGTCGATCGCCGCGTGGGCTTCCAGCCCGTTCGCCCGCAGCCGCTCGCGCAACCCGGCATCGGGCTCGACGCAGCGGATGCGGTAACCGGCAGCGGCCAAGGGTCGCGCCAGCACGCCCGTACCGGCGCCGAAATCGAGGATCTCGTCGCCTGGCCGGGCATGCGCGGTTACCAGGCCTTGCAGAAAGGCGTTGTAGTTCAACGCCATTTCCATGACTTCCAAATTATCGACGCCGGCATACGCGCCGGCCGCATTGATGCTCATCGGCGCAAATTGTCGCCCGGAGCCGGCAGGCCCAGATAGTGCAGCCGCTTCATTTCCAGGCGCCCGTGCGTCACCGTTTCCAGCACCAGGCCGCAGACCAGGCTGAGAAAGCCCAGCAGCATCACGCCGGTCGCCAATACCGCGGTCGGCAGCCGGGGGACGAGCCCGGTGTCGAAATACGTCGCCGCTATCGGCGCCGCCAGCACGATCGCCAGCGCGGCGAGCGCGGCAAACATCGCGCTGAAGAAGGCGAGCGGCCGTTCCGATTTGATCAGCCAGAAGATGGCCCAGAGAATCCGCAGGCCGTCGCGCACCGTGTGCAGCTTGCTGACCGATCCCGCGGCGCGGGGCCGGTAGGCGGTCGGCAACTCGGCAACCGGCATGGCAAGGCGCAAGGCATGGACGGTCAGCGCGGTTTCGATTTCGAAGCCGGTGGCGAGCGCCGGAAAGGATTTGACGAAGCGACGCGAGAACACCTTGTAGCCGGACAGCATGTCGTCAAACCGGCTGCCGAATACCCAGCCGACGATCCGGTTGAACAAATCATTGCCGAATCGGTGCCCCAGGCGGTCATGCACGCCCTGGCGCAGCCCGTTCACCAGGTCGAGCCGGTTATCGAGCAGGTGCTGCACCAGGATCGGCGCATCACGCAGATCATAGGTGTCGTCGCCGTCGACCAGGATATACACGTCGGCATCGACATCGGCGAACATGCGGGCGACGACATGGCCTTTGCCCTGCAGCCGCTCGCGCCGGACGATCGCGCCCGCCGCCCGCGCAACCGCCGCGGTGTTGTCCCGCGAGTTGTTGTCGTATGCATAGATGCGCGCCCGCGGCAGCGCGGCGCGACACCCCGCCACGACCTTCGCGACCGCGCCTTCTTCGTTATAGCAGGGGATCAGAACCGCAATGTCGACGCTGTCGGTCAGCAGCATCGGCGCGGTGCGGCTCGGCGATGGCGAAACGGTTTGCAGACCTGTCATGTCGCACGTGCGGTCAACTCGCCACGCCCGGGCCGGTGCGCGGCCGGAACCATGATCCTAGCGGAGTTAAGTACCGGTTAACCACCCCCGGTTTCATTTGCTATAGACAGCCTGCATCGTTCGGCAATCGCATAAACTCGGCTCCAAATGGCGAGAGAAGATTCCAATATTGTCGTGAGACGACACCAGCGTCTTTCCGGTTCCGCCGCTGTGATCTGGGGCATAGTGCTGCTCTGCCTCGTTCCGGCCACCGCCTATTACGGGTTTCTGATCTGCCTCAACTATGGCGATTTCCTGAAAGGGCCATATCAAGGCTCTGGTCTATTGAGGCCGGTCAACTATGGACTGACCTTCAACAGCATGCTGCTGCATCTGTTGCAGGGCACGTTCGACGTCGACCCGCAGACGATCGGTCTTGAGGGCGCGGTCCGCGACGGTCTGACCTACAGCTATTTCGGTATCGCGCTGGCGCTGATCCGTCTGCCATTTATTGCGCTCCAGGATTTCGCGACCACCGACTTTACCCGGCTGAGCTGCCTTGTTGCGGTCAGCGTCATGGGCGCCTTCAATCTGGCGTCGGTGCTGACGGTTTGGCGGGCGGCTGGCAGACCGGAGCGCTCGGTGTTCCTGGTCATCGTCGCGCTCGCCATGCTGATCGGCGGCGCGCAGATCCAATTCCTCATGGCATCGATCTGGCAGGAGGTCACCCTTTGGGCGGCCGCGCTCGGCAGCGCGTTCGTCTACCTGGTGATCCACGGCTATTTTTCGGAGCGCGGATTTACCGCCGGTATTCTCGCCGCGCTTGCGGTGGTGGCAGGCCTGTGCCTGTTGACCCGGGTATCGACCGCGCTCGGGCTCTATCTCGCGTTTGGACTGCTGATGGTGTCTCTCGCGTGGCGGGCGCTGCGCACCGCCGGGCCCGGCCGCTTCCCCCTGGCGATGCTGGCGCGATTGATCCCCGCCGCCGCGATACTCGGTGTCTTCGTGGCGATTGCTGGTCTGGTCAATTACCAGCGCTGGGGAGATCCGCTCGCCTTTGCCGCGGACATGCCAGCTTATTTGTTGGCAAGTCCCGATCGGCTGGCGCGCGATGCGCAATATGGCCAATTCAACATCATCCGCGTCGGCTACGCCCTTGCCTATTATTTTGTTCCGGTGTGGGCGATGCCCACCGCGGACGGCAATTTGTCGTGGTCGGCGTTCCAGCAACGCACAATCGATTCGGTCGAGCTGCCGCCGGGCAGTTTTTTCCTCTCGGATCCGGTACTCATCGCCCTGAGCGTATTTGGCCTGGCTCAGCTCGTCAGGCAGCGCGAGGCCATCAACCGCGCGATCGCGGTTCCGGTGCTGGCCGGCCTCTTCGTCCCGATTGCGCTGATCCTGACTTACACCAGCATGAGCTTTCGCTATCGCCTCGAGTTCTATCCGTTCTTCGAGCTGTGCGGGTTCCTCGGGTTCGGCGTGCTGCTGTCGCGCCCGAAAAAGCCGCCGCTGACTTGGTTCGCGGCCGCAGCGATCCTTGGGGCCGTCGCCTCGCACGGGCTTTGGGTGCTTTACGCGCTCGGCCGCTACGGCGACGCGAGCGAGAAGCTGGGCGGGATGGACCTGATATCGTTCTACCGCTCGTTCTTCCAATGATCGCCCGGCCGCTGCTTCGAACAGCCGGGGGCTCACACCACGCGCCGCGGCCGGGACGGTCTCGCCGCCGCGGCGATGATGGCTCCGGCGAGCCCGCACAAGCCCGCCGCGGCAGCGACAAGCACGCGGTTGACCACCGCCCATTGCGCCGATACCTGGAGCGGGGTGCCGAGCGCGAACAGGGCCGACGACACCGTCCACTCGTTGATGCCGAGGCCGCCGGGCGTGATCGCCAGCGCATTGGCGATGACCGCGAACGGCAGCGCTGCGGCCAGCTGCCATAGCGGCAGGTCAACCCCGATCGCCTTCGCGCTGATCGCGCCGATCAGTACCAGCACCGCGAAACGCAGCGCCGATATCGCCAACAGCCGCCGTCCGATATCGGGCGCGAGCAACGGCGAATCGGCGATGCTCGCGCAGAACCCGCACAGCCGGCCGCTTCCGAGGGACCCGAGCGAACGCGCCGCGCCGGCCACCAGCCGCGCCAAGGCGCCGTAGAGGACAAAGCCTGCGCCGCCAATCGAAAGCGCGCAGAGGGCCCAGGTTATGGCGCCGCCCCCGGCGATCAGCACCACCGTGGAAGCGAGCGCAAAAAACCCGGCGACCAACACGTCAAAGAAGTAGTCGAAAACGGTTGCCGCCGCGCCGCGCGACAAGGCGCGCCCGCCATGGAGATGGGCGCCGATCGATCGGCTCAATACCAGACTGAACTGGGCGGGCACGATTTG
>CAYMRQ010000021.1:0-5646 GCA_964392845.1 uncultured Rhizobium sp. | reverse complement strand
CAAGCGCGACCCCGATCGAGGTGAAGGCGAAATAGAGCAGCCGCGGCATCGCGCGGACCTCATCTTGCTGCAGACGCATCGCGATGAGGCGCCATTTTTCGCCGGCAAGGACGTTGTTGAAGCCCAGCAACAGCACGATCTCGGCCAAAGCCTCGGGCGGCACGCCGAGCAGCAATCGCCCGATGACCGCGAGATCGAGATCCGTGCAGAGGAACAGCAGGGCCAGCAAGATGACGGCCAGCGCCGTGGAGGCAAGCAGCGAGCCGAGGTGCAGCCTGGTCACGGCGGTCTCGCTTTCGCTCTCGCCAGGGGCGCGGCTATCGGAAAACCGGAAAGGCCAACGTGGTTGCACCCTCCCTGGTGGATGAAATCACAGCGCGCCCGCGATCCGGGCGCGCAGGCGGGGATAGGTCCGCTCGATGATCCGGGAGTGGTGGAAATAGCGAACCATTCCCCGCGGCCCAAGCGCGAACAAATTGGCGATCGCCTTGATCAGTTGAGCGGGTTGCCCCCGGCTCGCGGCGGCCAGGGCGACATTGACGTCGATCGAGGTCATCGCCATGCGCAACGTCTCTTTCTGTCTTGCACCGAGCCTGCCGAGATGGCGATCGACGACGGTTTCCATCTGATGGCGAAACGCGTCAAGACTTCGAGAACCTGATGTCGTAAGAGAACCTCCATGAATTCGATAACAAGCCAACGCATTATCATGGTACAATATATTGCCTGTTCCCGACAATTTTAAATACAAATCCCAGTCAGCCGTGTACCAGAGCTGATCGTCCAAGCCGCCTGCTTTTAGATAGGCAGCGCGCCGAATGGTCGGGGTCGGGGCCGCGATGAAATTCTGGACGAGCAGCCGTTCCAATAAGAGTTGCACCGGAACCGGCGACTCGCCGCCCGGCAACGGACAGCGCCAGAGGCCAAGCCGTCGGTCGGCTGCGTCAATGATGTAGGCGGGATGCAGGTGCATGACGCTGCCGGGTTGGGCGGAAATCCACCCGCCAACCGCGGAACACCTGCCCGGCAGCCACAAATCGTCTTTATGGAGCATGCAGATCCAATCGGCCGTCGCCTGCTCGACGCCGAAATTGATTTTCGCCATCCAGGATGAGAGGTCGGGGCGCCGGTATGCCCGAATACCCAGCCTATCCGAGAAATCGCGGGTTATCCGCAGGCTCTCATCGGTATCGCTGGCGTCGACGACAATGATTTCGAGGCCCGGGTCGTTTTGCGCGGCGAGCGATTCGAGCGTCGCGGCAAACCAGCGGTCGCCATTGTAGGAGGGGATGATTGCCGAAAGCCAGGGTCGCTCCATTGGCTCACCGTTGGTGATTCGTCCCGGCACCGACCAGCTGCGCTTGATCGGATCTCACAAGCTGCCGACGCAGTCGGCGCCGATGACGGCGCCAAACGCGCCGCTTCCCGCGGCTATTCGGCAGGCCTCTGGTCAATCTGCCGATCCGGCAATAAATTTCCGTTAACTATGCCTCGACCGCGGCGGCTGGTTAAAGCTTTTCTAAGAGCTCGGTCGCCAGAGTGCACGCCGATGAGCGCCGGGATTGAACTGTCGATCTTGATGCCCTGCCTGAATGAGGCGGAGACGATCGGCCGTTGCATCGCCAAGGCGCGGGCATTCCTCACCGACAACGCGGTGGCCGGCGAGATCGTGGTCGCCGATAATGGCAGCGCGGACGGCTCGCAGGCGATCGCTCGGGCGCACGGCGCGCGCGTCGTCGAAATCGGCGAGCGCGGCTACGGCAGCGCCCTTCTCGGCGGCATCCGGGCGGCGCGCGGCACTTACGTCATCATGGGCGACAGCGATGACAGCTACGATTTCGCCGCCCTGAACGGCTTTCTCGACCGGCTGCGCGAGGGCAATGGCCTGGTCATGGGCAACCGCTTCGCCGGCGGCATCGCGCCCGGGGCGATGCCGGCGCTGCACCGCTATCTCGGCAATCCGGTGCTGTCGGCGATCGGTCGCGCCTTCTTTCGCTGCCCGTGCCGCGATTTCCACTGCGGATTGCGCGGCTTCCGCCGCGACGCGATCCTCGCTCTCGATCTGCAATCGCCCGGCATGGAGTTCGCGAGCGAGATGGTGGTGAAGGCGACGATCCGGGGCCTCGCCATCGCCGAAGTGCCGACGACCTTGTCGCGCGACGGCCGCGGCCGCCCCTCGCACCTGCGCAGCTGGCGCGACGGCTGGCGCCACCTGCGCTTCCTGCTGCTGTTCAGCCCGAAATGGCTGTTCTTCTATCCCGGCTGCCTGGTGTTTCTGAGCGGGCTGGCGGCGATGGCTTGGCTGTTGCCGGGGCCGGGCCGCGTCGGCGCCGTCACCTTTGACATCCACTCCCTGTTCTATGCCTCGCTGGCTGTCGTGGTCGGCTTTCAGTCCATGCAGTTCTGGGTGTTCGTCAGGATTTATGGCGCGCGCGAGGGGATCGTGCCGTCCGATCCGTTGTTCCGCTCGATCGTCAGCGTCTACACGCTCGAGGCGGGGTTGATCTGCGCGGTTGCGATGCTCATTGGCGGCATCGCTCTGGGGGCCTACGCGCTGGGTTCATGGAATGTGGAAAATTTCGGCGCGCTCTCGGCAACCCAGGCGATGCGCCTGGTCATCCCGTCCGGAACGCTGATCCTGCTCGGGTTTCAGACCGCGTCGGGCGCCTTCTTCGCCAGCGTTCTCGAAATCAGAGCGACTCGCCCGCCCGACGCCGCTGTGCTGCAGGCCCGGGACACCGAAGCCGCATGACGCCCGTGCAGCTGCCGGGGCGAAGTGGGATATCCCCGACGATGTGCACTGAGCCGGTGGGCAACGCGGCATGGCGGCGGCGCTAGCGAGCGCCGTGGCGCGATTGCGCGGCGGCGCCTGGCTCGACCGCCGGCGGATCCGCGCCGGTGCGGCGATCCTGCTGGCGATCCAGCTCGCGGGCTTTGGTTTCATCGTCGCCGGCACGCATGGCTGGATCGTGCCGCTGACGAAACCGACGACGACCGATTTCGTCAGCTTTTACGCCGCCGGAATCCTGGCCGACGAGGGGATTCCGGCGCTGGCCTACGATTACGCGGCGCATTTGGCGGTCGAGGAGCGCGTCACCGCCGCCGGCATCGCCTACCAGTTCTTCAACTACCCGCCGGTGTTCATCCTGCTGTGCGCCGCTCTCGCAAAGCTGCCCTACCTGGCAGCGTTCATTGTCTTCGAAGCGGCGACGCTGGTCTTCTATCTCCTGGTCGCGTCCCGCGTACTCGGTGAGCGAAGCGGAACCGCACTGGTCGCGCTGTGCGCCTTTCCGATCGTGTTCTGGAACATCGGCCTCGGGCAGAACGCGTTTCTGACGGCGGGGCTGTTCGGGGCGGCGACCCTGTTGATCGATCGCCGCCCGATCCTCGCCGGCCTGTTGTTCGGCGCGCTTTGCTACAAGCCGCAATTCGCCGTCTTGGTGCCGCTCGCGCTGGCCGCCGCCGGACAGTGGCGCGCCTTTGCCGCGGCGGGTGCATCGGCCGGCGCGCTCGTGCTCGCCTCGCTCGCGCTGTTTGGCGCGGAAACCTGGGAGGCCTTCTTCGCCACCGCCGGAGCCTCGCCCGCCATGTACGAATCCGGGCGCATCCTGTTCGCCGGGATGGCCAATATTTTCGGCGCTGCGCGCCTCCTCGGCGCCGGCGTGCCGCTCGCCTATGCCCTGCAAGCGGTTGCGAGCCTGGTCGCGGCCGGATTTGTGGTGGTGGTCTGGCGCTGCGGCCTGTCGCTGCCGACGCGCGCGGCAACCCTCGCCGCGGCGAGCCTGGTCGCGGCACCCTTGGCGCTGCTGTACGATTTGATGCTCGGAACCATCGCCGCCGCCTGGCTGATTCGCGACGGCAATTCCCCGGCAGCCTCGGCATGGCAGAAGATTGTGCTGGCGGCGCTGTTCCTGCTGGTCCTCGACGGCCGCGGACTGGCCGAGAACTGGCATGTGCCGGTGTTTCCGCTCGCCGCGATTGCGCTCTTCGGGATCGTCGCCGCCCGGGCCGCGCGCGAAATGGCGCAGCGCCGCAGCGCGAGCGATGAATTGCCGGTCCGTGCCGAGGCGGGCGGTGGCGAGATCGTCTCGCTGCACTCACAATGACATCGGAGCCGGTTTATCGCGGGAAGAGGATCTCCTCGCGCTGGTACAGGCGAAAGCCGAGCAGCAGAAGGAGGGCGGTCGCGACCAGCGTCGCCAGGGCGGTGATGCCGATAAACACCGCGCTCACCGTCTCGTTGCGCACCAGCTGACCCATCAGCAAGGTCTGGCCGAAGGTCGGTATCGCGGCCAGCATCGGCTGCGCGTTTACCGGTGCCAGCGCCAGAACCATGCCGGCCAGACCCGGGACCAGCGGCAACAGCCCGAGATAGGTTTGTGCCTCCTTGACGCTGCGGGTGACCGCGGAGATTAATAATTGCGTCGCCGCGGCGAGCACCACCAGAGGCATACAGACCGACACTACGACCGCCAGGCGCAGCGCCCCGGGCGGTGCGATCAAGCCGAGCGATTCTTCCGGCACAGTGTGCAGCATGACCCAGAAAGCGACGGCCTGCACGCCGAGCGCCATCAGCGTGAAGACCATCGTCGCGCCGAGCTTGCCGGTCAGCACCTGATAGCGCCGCACCGGGTTCATCATCAGCGTCTCGAACGAGCCGCGCTCGCGCTCCCCGCTCGTCGAATCGAGCGCGACATGGACCCCGCCGGTGAACAGCGTGAAGATCAGAAACGGCGGGATCATCGTTAACAAAATGACCGCGGGTCCGGCCGCCCTGCCGATATTCTCCTGCTCGATGTTCAGAATGCTCATCGTCTCGGCCGGCAGGCCGGCGGCGCGCAGCCGGCGGCCCAGCGTTTCGCGCTGATACTTGTTCAGGAGCTCCACCACGCGGCCGGTCGCGACGATGCTGTCGAACCGCGCCGGGTTGGTGATCAGCCGCACCGCAAGCGGGCTCTCCCGGGTCACGGGAGGCTGCTCGGGCAATATCAGGGCGAAGGCCGCCCCGCCGCCCGATACCAGGCCCCTGGCGTCGCCGGCGAGGTACTGCATCGTCGCGCCCGCGTTCTCGAGGAAGCGCACGAGATCGGGCGCGCTCGCCGCGCGCACGATCGGCACCACCAGCGGGGCATCCTCGCCGACCCGCATCGAGCCGCCGACAAAGAGAAACATCAGCCCGAGCAAGAGCGGGCCCATCAGGGGATAGATCATCGATATCAGGATGCTGCGCCCGTCGCGCAGGTGGTCGACCATCTCCTTGCGGAACACCGTGAGGATGGCGGACATCGTCATTCCCCGGCGGCGAACGCCGGTTCTGCCGCCGCTTCCTGCGTCGCCGCCATGAAGATCTCTTCCAGATCGACCAGCCCGGTCGCGCGCCGCAGCTCGGCCGGCGCACCCTGCAGCACGATCGTGCCGCCGGCCAGGATGACGATGCGGTCGGCGAGGGCCGCGACCTCCTGCATGATATGGCTGGTCAGGAGGATGCAGCGTCCCTCGGCGCGCAGCCGCCGCAACAGGTCGCGCACGGAACGGCTGGTCGCCACATCGAGCCCGTTGGTCGGCTCGTCGAGCATGACGTTGTGCGGCCGATGCACCAGGGCGCGGCCGAGCGCGACCTTCATCTGCTGGCCGCGCGAAAAGCCC
>CAYMRQ010000020.1:29714-34064 GCA_964392845.1 uncultured Rhizobium sp. | reverse complement strand
TCCCCCCACAGGCGGTAGCCTCTCCACCGAGATTCTGCCATATGTCGACGAGTCGTGAGAATCCTCCCCGCGGCCGCGGGGAGAGGGTTGGGGTGAGGGGCCGGCACCGGCGGATAAGCGCCGGGGGAGGGTGCCGAGCGCAGCGCCGCCGGTAAGGGGCTAGCGCGGCGGGTTCGGCGTGGGCGGCGGGGCGGCGGAGGCCGTGGGCAGGGTTGCCCGCGCCTCGTCGATGGCGGCGAGCTGCTTCAGGATCAGCTCGCCCGGCACGATGATCGTCTGCTCGGCGCCCGAATGGGCGGTGAAGGTAACGGCGATCCCCGCCGGCTTCCCTTGCGGGTTCGCCCGCAACAGCGCCTCGGGCAGGGCGGCGGCGAACTCCTCGGCATAGGAGCAGCCGTTGGTGCAGCTGATCTCGTTCTTGCTGATCGCGACGAAGCGCAGCTTCTCGCCCCTGTCGCTGCGCGCCGCCTCCCAGTTGCGCGCGGCGCCGAAATAGCTGTTTTCGACATACAGCTGGTGCGCGGTCTCGCCATTGCGCGTGTCGATCCAGCCGCGCAGGGCATAAAAATTGGTGCCGGAGACGCCAAGGAACGGCTCGGCAAACTGCCGCCGCGGACCGACAAGGGCGATGAACCGGCCGCCCGGCTCGGTCGATTGGGTGACCGCGGTGGTGGGCCGGGCATTCGGCGGCGGCACGCTTGCGAGGCCCGCGCAACCGGCCAGCGCCATCAGCAGGGCAGCTGCCGCGACAAGAGCAATCGGGGTTTTCATCGCCTCTCAGCCGAGCTTTGAATCATTGTCTTCGCCGAGCGCGGGCGCCGCCTTGGCGAATTGCGGGCGGATGCCGTCGAAGGAGAGCGGCAGGCCGACGAGGCCGAGCGCACTGCCCGGCCGGCGCTGGATCATCCCGAGCGCCAGGGTCTGCGGATCGGCGACGACCTGGTCAAGCGTGTGGAGCGGGCCGTTCGGGATGCCGGCGGCTTCGAGCAGCCGCGCCCAATGCGCGACCGGCTGCGTCGCGAAGATTTCGGCGAGGAGCGGCACCAGCTCGGCGCGATGCACGACCCGGTCCTTGTTGCTGCGAAAGCGCGGGTCCTCGGCGAGGCCCGGCCGGTCGAGCGCGGCGCAAAGGCGGCGGAACAGATTGTCGTTGCCGGCCGCCACCATCATGTCGCCGTCCAAAGCGGCGAACGCCTGGTAGGGCACGATCATGTCGACCCCCGAGCCGTGCCGCGCCGGGATCTCGCCATTGGCCAGATAGCCGGCCAAGGGAATCGCCATCCAGGCGAGCGCGGTCTCGTAGAGCGAGGCGTCGACGATGCCGCCTCTGCCGGTTCGCCCGCGCTCCTGCATGGCGGCCAGGATGCCGATCACCGACCACATTCCGGCCGCCATGTCGACGATCGACACGCTGACCCGGACCGGTGGGCGGCCGTTTTCGCCCAGGAGGCTCATCAGCCCGCTATAGGCCTGCATCATCGGGTCGTAACCGGGGCGCTCGCGCAGCGGCCCCGCCGCGCCGAAGGCGCCGAGGTTGCAGCACACCAGATCAGGCTTTGCGGCGACCAGCTCGGCCGCGCCGAGGCCGTAGCGGTCGAGCGCGCCGGATTTCAAATTGTGGATCACCGCATCGGCGCGCTCCAGGATCAGCGCGCGCAGCCGCGCCGCATCTTCCGGGTCGGCGAGGTCGATCGTGATGCCGGACTTTGCCCGGTTGACCGCATGAAAACACGTCGCCGCCCCTTCGAGAAACGGCGGGCCCCAGCCGCGGCACGCGTCGCCCCCTTTCGGGTTCTCGACCTTGATCACCTCGGCGCCGAGCTCGCCGAGGATCATCCCGGCATAGGGCGCGGCGATGCTGTGGCCGATCTCGATGACGACAAGGCCGGAGAGGGGCTTGGTGCTCGACATCAATTCACCACGGAGACACGGAGGACACGCATTAACCACGGAGACACGGAGGACACGGAGGTTCCCCGCGAGTTGTCCGTTTAGGTGTTTATGCCATATCGACGGAGGATCGCGCTTCCTCCGCGTGACCTGGGACCGAGGCTGGCACCGCGAGTCTCAGCACCTTTATAAACGACCACATTTTCCGATTCGGTTAGCCCCCAATCCGGACCGCGGCGGGTGACGACGATCCGCTTCTCGTCCATATCGGCCGCTCGCCCAAGGACCTCGCGGGCATATAGTTTAGCCATTCGGACCGAGGGAAGTTTATTCAGTAATAACCAAGCAGAAAAAGATGCCGAATGGTATGGCACCATCTCGATAGCTGCGATCCGATTAGCGATATCTTTTAGCGCGCGCCTATAGTCAGAGTCGTATTTTTCTCGTGCAATTCTCATGATTAACTCCCTCAATTTTCCTTCCCACCACCCGAAACCAGGATGCCAGCAGAATTCCGGGTCTAGGCAGACAAATGGAAACTCTATCTCATCAAATCGTTGAATTAAATTTTGCTTAAGTCTTAACCGGTACGAGACTGAATGGGTCTCTGCGTAATAGTCGCCGAATCCAAATCCCGGATTTAGCAAAAGTATGACAATGTCTGCGTGTCTCAGGTTTCCCATGAATGGGATGGGTATCACT
This sequence comes from uncultured Rhizobium sp., assembly GCA_964392845.1. Lineage (GTDB taxonomy): Bacteria > Pseudomonadota > Alphaproteobacteria > ATCC43930 > CGMCC-115725 > DATARH01. The sequence continues at coordinate 31,472 of CAYMRQ010000020.1, read as the reverse complement.
GACAAATGAAATCGATTGTCATTAAAGTTCCCAAACCACCGGCTCGATATGAACTGCTCGAATGTCTTTGGTTCGGTGTCGATGTGATCCGCAAATTTGCTCAGATACGCCCAATCCTCCGGGTGATAAAATATATCGCCGGTAAGCCGACAATTGTTCCAAAAGGCGATCAGGTCCTCTGTGCTGTGTGAACTCATCGTCGTGGTGTCCCCTGCGTCTCTCCGTGACCTCCGTGCCTCCGTGGTGCATCGCCGCGGCGAATTGGCAGGAGCCGAGACATTGTTGGAGAGCTGAAAGTGTCTTCAAAGATGTTTGTCCGATATCGAACTCAAAGTTTGCGTTATTTCTCAGCATTCCTCCACGATTACTTTATCAGCCGCCTAATCCGAAGAAGACGACGATTGCGCGATTGAGGCGTAGCATGTCGGTATCGGCGAGGCGGCCGATGCGGCGCCCGAGATTGCCGCGGGGCACGGTGGTGATTTTGTCGATCATCAGGCGGGACGGCGCGGCAAGACTGTTTTCAGCCGCCGGATCGACCGGCAACCGAAACAACGGCGCATCGGTCGGGTCGGTGGTAAAACCGCAGACGGTGACCGAGGCCGTCGCGTCGAAGCGATCGTCCTGGACGATCACCACCGGACGCGGCTTCCCGGCATAGCCAGCCCCTCCGGCGGCGGTCCAGATTTCGCCGCGCCTCATTGGTCGGCGTTGTCGGAGATCGAGTCAATGAACGCCTGGTCCGCAGCTTCGTGGGGGCTGGTGGCGACCGCCGCCGATTGGCGATGCGCTTCGGCGACGAAGTCTGGGGAGCGGGTGTCGGGAACCCAAATTTGGATCGGGCGCAATCCCTGCCACCGCAACCGCTCGCGGTATCCCTTGACTCGGTCGCGACTTGCCCTTGTTCCAGCCGATGACGCCATTTTGGCTCTCCTGAACCGAGTTACATGTAACACTTTCGGCCGGCCGCACAAGAGCGCGAATTGGCGCTGTGCCGCCGTCCGCACTATGCTGAGTTGAAGGATCACGAGAGGAGCGCGCGATGCCCTACGGCGATCAATCCGGCGACCCGGTCATGCTGGCGCTCGGCGAGGATTATCCCGAGCTGCGCGGGTCGGTCCGCAAGATCTGCGAGAAATACCCCGGCACCTATTGGCGCAGGCTGGAAGACGAACAGGCCTATCCGACCGAGTTTGTCGCAGAATTGACCCAGGGCGGCTTTCTCGCCTCGCTGATCCCCGAGGAATATGGCGGCTCGGGCCTGCCGTTGCGTGCCGCCGCGGTCATCCTCGAGGAGATCAACGCCTCGGGCTGCACCGCGAGCCAGGGCCACGCCCAGATGTACATCATGGGGACCCTCCTGCGGCACGGCAGCGCCGAGCAGAAAGCGCGCTACCTGCCGGGCATCGCCGCGGGCGAATTGCGCCTCCAGGCGTTCGGCGTCACCGAGCCGACCACCGGCTCCGACACCACCAAGCTGAAGACCCGCGCGGTGCGCGCCGGCAATGGCGACCACTACCTCGTCACCGGACAGAAGGTGTGGACCTCGCGGGCGCGCCATTCCGACCTGATGCTGCTCCTGGCGCGCACCACCCCGGTCGAGGAGGTCAAGCGCCGCACCGACGGGCTTTCGGTGTTCCTCGTCGATCTGCGCGAGAGCGTCGGGCACGGGGTCGAGATCCGGCCGATCGCGGCGATGATCAACCACAACACCACTGAGGTGTTCTTCGACAATCTGAAGGTGCCGTTGGAAAACCT
>CAYMRQ010000020.1:23518-29704 GCA_964392845.1 uncultured Rhizobium sp. | reverse complement strand
TGATCGGGGAGGAGGGTAAGGGCTTCCGCTACATCCTCGACGGCATGAACGCCGAGCGCATCCTGGTTGCCCAGGAATGCATCGGCGACGGCCGCTGGCTGCTCAAGAAGGGCATCGACTACGCCAAGGAGCGGGTCGTCTTCGACCGCCCGATCGGGCAGAACCAGGGGGTGCAGTTCCCGCTGGCGCGCGCCTATGCCGAATTGGAGGCCGCCGACATGATCTGCCGGCGCGCCGCCGCCTTGTTCGACGCCGGCAAGGAATGCGGCGCCGACGCCAACATGGCGAAGCTCCTGGCGTCCGAAGCGACCTGGCACGCCGCCGAGGCGACATTCAACACCTTCGGCGGCTTCGCCTTCGCCAAGGAGTATGACATCGAGCGCAAATGGCGCGAGGTGCGGATCTATCAGACCGCGCCGATCTCCACGAACCTGATTCTCGCCTATATCGGTCAGCACGTCCTGGGTATGCCGCGGTCTTATTAGACTTCCCCGCCCGTCGGCTGTCGGATATGGCGGTCACTCCCTGATCGCGGCCATGACCAGATGCATGAAGCCGTCTCGTGCCGCCGGGTCGGTCCAGCGCAAGACCGCGACGATGTCGTTGTCGGGATCGATCCAGGTCAGGTTGCCGCCGGCGCCGCTGGCGCAATAGCTCGTCTCGGAGGCGCCCGGATACATCTGGCGGCCGGTGTTGAGCCACCACAGGTAGCCGTATCGCGGGAAAATCGGGCACGGCTGGCGCATGCGTTCGATCCACTCCGCCGACAGGATGCGCTGCATGCCCCAGACCCCGCCGCGCAGCATCAAGAGGGCGATCCGCGCCTGGTCGCGAGCGTGGATGAACACCCCGCCGCCCCAATGTGAGCCGCCCGAGACCGACTGCATCCGCTTGCCGTCGATCTCGACGTAGGAGTTGCGATAGCCGTGCCATTCCCAATCAGGCGAGGCGCCGATCGGCTCCATCACCAACTCGCGAAAAACTTCGGGCAGCGGGCGCCGCCACAGGCGCAGCAGGGCAAGGCTGAGCCGGTTGACCCGGACGTCGTTGTATTCCCAGAAATTGCCCGTTGCCTGCAGCTCGCGATACGTGCCCTTTTTGCCCACCGCGGGGCGCCCGCCGGCGCTGCGGTGGCGGTCGATCAAATCCGGCTTGCCCCACAGCTCGCCCTCCCATTCCGATGTCTGCTGCAACAGGTGATGCCAGGTGATCGTGTGATTGTGCGGCGGATCGAACCCGCCATCGTCGATCGTCCGGCACACCGGCTCGTCGAGGTCGCGGATCAGACCGCGGTCCCAGGCCAGGCCGGCAAGGATCGAGAGGTAGCTCTTGGCGACGCTGAAGGTCAGGTCGATCTGTTTGGTATCGCCCCACTCGGCGACGATCAGGCCCCGGCGCAGCACCAGGCCGTTCAGGCCGCCGCGCGGGCGCACCGGGCCGAGCGCCTCGTTCCACGGTGGCTCTTCGCCAAAGTCGCTCGCGATCATCCGCGCCAGGTCGCGGCTCCACGGCGTCTCGTGCTCGGCTGCGTGCCGCGCCGCGGCAGCGATTGCCGCGGGATCGAGACCGGCCAGATCCGGTTCGGCATGCTCCCATGCGGGATGGTGAGGTGGGAAATAGGGCATCGATCGGTATCCAGCTTTGCTTCGGACTTGATTTCCAGGGAATCGGCACGACCTCGTGCATTGGCTGTGCGATTTAGCTCAACGGCGATTCGCCGCGAATATTGGCGTGGTCTCTGTTAAAATGTCGCGACGTTCAGCTTCCGGGGTCGTCACATGGGTTCGATGAGTTTGATGCATTGGCTGGTGGTCCTGGCCATCATCCTTGTCCTGTTCGGCGCCGGCAAGCTGCCCCGGGTGATGGGCGATTTCGCCAAGGGTATCAAGGCGTTCAAATCCGGCATGAAGGAGCCCGACGAGGAGACAGCCAGCAGCCCGCCGGCCCAGGTGACGCCCCCCGGCGCCTCGACCGCCGGCGCAGCGGCCTCGACCGCCCCAGTTGGCGTTGGCGGCGGCGCCGGCGACCGCCCGCGCGATCACGCCTGAGCCCTGGCCGAGCTGAGGGGCTCCCAGGGTGGCCGCATCCGCCGCGCGCAGCGCGCGCGCCCCTGTTAGCCTGCGGCCCGTCTCCACAGATCGCCTCGAAATCCGCAGCGATCCGCTGAGGGGCCGCGGCATTTTCGCCGGCGCACCGATCGCCGCAGGGACGGTGATCGAAGCGGCCCCGGTCATCATCGTGCCGGCGAGAGAGTGCAAGCTACTCGATCAGACCATCCTGCATGATTATTATTTCCACTGGGACGGCGACCCGAATGGCGGCCCTGGGGGCGAGGCAAGCGGGGCGGTCGCGCTCGGTCTCGTCGCGCTGTGCAATCATTCGCGCCGGCCCCGCGCGCGCGTCAGGCGCAATCTCGCGCAAGGCACGCTCGATCTGGTGGCTCTCGCACCGATCGCGGCGGGCGACGAGGTGACGATCGATTACAATTGCCCGCTCTGGTTCGCGCCGCAGGATTAGGCGCCACGATAATCATTCCCTTCACGGCAACGGACAGCACAGGACATGCAACGTTTCGAGGGCACCGACAGCTATATCGCGACGCAGGATCTGCAGGTCGCCGTCAACGCATCGATCGCGCTCGAGCGGCCGCTGCTCATCAAGGGCGAGCCCGGGACCGGCAAGACGATCCTCGCCCATGAGGTCGCCCGCGCCCTCGGCAAGGAACTGATCACCTGGCACATCAAATCGACCACCAAGGCACAGCAGGGGCTTTACGAATATGACGCGGTCGCGCGCCTGCGCGACGGCCAATTGGGCGACGAGCGGGTGCACGACATCGCCAACTACATCAAGCCGGGCAAGCTGTGGGACGCCTTCACGGCGGACTCGGCCCCGGTCCTCTTGATCGACGAGGTCGACAAGGCGGATATCGAGTTCCCGAACGATCTCCTCCTCGAACTCGACCGCATGGAGTTCTTCGTCTACGAGCTGCGCCGGACGATCGTCGCGCGCCAGCGCCCGATCGTGATGATCACCTCGAACAACGAAAAGGAATTGCCCGACGCGTTCCTGCGCCGCTGCTTTTTCCATTACATCCGGTTTCCCGACCGCGAGACGATGCAGCGCATCATCGACGTGCATTTCCCGGGGCTGAAGCCCGACCTCGTGCACGAGGCGCTGACGATCTTCTTCGACGTGCGCGAGGTGCCCGGGCTCAAGAAAAAGCCCTCGACCTCGGAATTGCTCGACTGGCTCAAGCTGCTCCTCGTCGAGGACATCTCGCCCGAAGTGCTGCGTACCCGCGACCCGAAAAAGCTGATCCCGCCCCTGCATGGCGCGCTACTCAAGAACGAGCAGGACGTGCATCTGTTCGAGCGCCTCGCCTTTCTCAACCGGCGCGAGCGCGGGTGATGCCGACACGGGGATACCCGATGCGCGCTGCCGAAATCGCTTCCCTGGCGCCGGATGCGACGCTTTCCGACGAGTTGGCCGCGGATGAGCTGGTGGAAATGGCGAACCTTACCGCCGCGCAGACCGGCGCATCCGGCACCATTTTCATCTCGACAGCGATGGGCAGCCACGGACCCCGGGTGAAATACTTCGTCCAGCCTGGCCGGACACAGCCAAGCTTTTCGATCACGGTCTCAGATCAGCCGAGCGTTGTCGCGAACAGTTTGCCCGTTCGGGTCATGCGCCAGATGTCGCCGCAGGTCATTCAATGGGTGGCGCTCAACAAGGACGCGCTGTTGGATTTCTGGAACAACGGCGACACGTGGACGCAGCCGCAAGTCAACGCGTTCATTCAGACGCTCAAGCGCATCTGATGTTCATCTCGTTCTTCCTCGAATTGCGCGCGGCGAAGGTGCCGGCCTCGCTGCGCGAGTTCCTGACCCTGCTGGAGGCGATGCGGCTGGGGGTGGCGCGCTTCGACATCGATGAATTCTACTTTCTGGCGCGCGCGGCGCTGGTCAAGGACGAGCGCCACCTCGACCGCTTCGACCGGGTCTTCGGCCATTGCTTCAACGGAATCGAGACGCCGTCCGACCCGCAGACCGAACTGCCCGAGGAGTGGCTGAAGAAGCTCGGCGAGCGCTATCTGACCGAGGAGGAAAAAAAGCTCGTCGAGGCGCTCGGCGGCTGGGACAAGCTGATGGAGACCTTGCGCCAGCGCCTCGCCGAGCAGAAAGGCCGCCACCAGGGCGGCAAGAAATGGATCGGCACCGCCGGAACCTCGCCCTTCGGTGCCCATGGCTACAACCCCGAAGGCATCCGCATCGGCCGCAAGGAAGGCGAGAAAGGCGGCAATCGCACCGCGGTCAAGGTGTGGGACCGCCGCGAGTTCCGCAATCTCGACGACACGGTCGAACTCGGTACCCGCAACATCAAGCTGGCACTGCGCCGTCTGCGCCGGTTCGCCCGCGAGGGCGCCGAATTGGAGCTCGACCTGCCCGGCACGATCCGCTCAACCGCGCACAATGCCGGCTGGCTCGATTTGCAGATGGTGCCGGAGCGGCACAACACGGTGAAGCTCCTGTTGTTTCTCGATGTCGGCGGGTCGATGGACGACCATGTGCGGGTCTGCGAGGAGCTGTTCTCGGCGGCGCGCGGCGAGTTCAAGCACCTCGTCCATTTCTATTTCCACAACTGCCTTTACGATACGGTGTGGAAGGATTCGCGCCGGCGCCATGTCGAGCAGCTCGAGGTGATGGAAATCCTGCACACCTACGATCCCGGGCACAAGATCGTGCTGGTCGGCGACGCGAGCATGAGCCCCTATGAGATCGCAAAAGAGGGCGGCAGCGTCGAGCGCTGGAACGACGAGCCGGGCGAAGCATGGCTGCGTCGCCTGGTCGGCACCTATCCGAAGGCGATCTGGCTCAACCCGGTGCCGGAGAAATACTGGGGCGGCACCACCAGCATCGGCATGATCCGAGCGCTGATGGAAGACCGCATGTTCCCCTTGACCCTCGACGGCATCGACCGCGCCATGCGTGCGCTGACGCGGTAAGGAATCTCTTCCCGCCATGGGGGGAGAGTTGTAGGGCGGATGAAATCCGCCAAACGGCGGATTGCGCTGCGCTTATCCGCCCTACGCGCTGACGCGGTAGGAACCCAGGACCGCGGGCGTCCCGCCCGCATGAGGGCGGCCGAGACGGCCGCGGTCCAATCAGGACGATTACGCCGCCTGGGGCTTGGGCTCCTTCGGCCGGATGTAGGCGACCGCAGCGTGATGGGCGCAGTAGGGCTTGCCGGCCAGCGGAGCCCCGCCGCAGAAGTGGAAGTCGTCATCGGTCGGGTGCCCGACCGGCCACATGCAGACCGGGCCAGCGAAATCAAAGACATTGCGCCGCGGCGGCGGGGCTTCCTTGACGACCCGCGGCACCAGCCCGATGCGATGCACCTTGCCGATCACCGCGTTCTTGGTGACCCCGATGCGCCGGCCGATTTCGGCCGTGGTGACCCCCTCCTCCCACAATGCGATAAGGTGTTCAATGCGTTCCGGTGTCCAGGTCAGCTCGACGCGCGCGGGCGCGCAGGTTTCCTCGCTCGGCTCCAGCGTCCAGGCCCCATCCATTTTATCCCCCCGTATAGTGTGGTTGGACCCATAGCCCCCACAAGATGTGTACCACTCTTGTGGGTCGGTGCCAACCGCTATCTACATATTGTGGCTGGTCGGGGGTAGACTGCCACGCCTGTACGTAACCACCTTCGAGAAGTAAGCGAGCGAGCGCTCCTCAGGGGTAAAGCCCGGCCTGATCAGCCGGTCGAGGTCCTCAGCCAGATAACTCAAGTAGTATGGCTCATGAAAAGCAAGAGGAAAATAGTCGAGCAGCGCGTCGTAATCGGGCTCGTCGCCGGTTTGCAGCGAGTCGACGAAGATCAGGGTCCCGCCCGGCTTCAACACCCGGCGGATCTCGGCGACGACGGCTCGGCGCACGCGCGCCGGCAGCTCGTGGAACAGATAGAGGCAGCTGACGATGTCGAACTCGGCCGCGGCAAACGGCATCGCCTCGGCCGCCGCCTCGATCAGCGCGACCCGCGACCAGGGTGCGAGGCGGCGCCGCGCCACCGCCAGATAGGGCGCCGACAGATCGAGCCCGGTGACGGCGAGCCGCGGATAATTGTGCTTGACCTCGCGCAGCAACGCGCCGGTGCCGCAGCCAAGGTCGAGCAGCCGCGCCGCGC
>CAYMRQ010000020.1:0-23508 GCA_964392845.1 uncultured Rhizobium sp. | reverse complement strand
GATAGCGATCCGCCCCCGCTCGGCGCAGCAACGCATCCGCCGCCGCGCCGTGGCGGCGCGCCTCGACCGCGCCGAGATCGGCGAAGAAATCCACGGCCCGGCGCAGTCCGGCGAGCGGGTTGCCGCGCCAATCCCCATCTTCAAGTAAATCGGGAGCGGCGTAGATGCCGGCCTCGATATTGCGCCAATCCCGCTCGATCAGACGCCACAGATCGGCGAGCAGCCGTTGCCTGTCGGGCATCTTGCGGCCGCGCAATTCGGGTGGCGCCGGCACCGGCCGGGCGAGCCGCGCAGCCAGCAGCTTCTGGCCGAAAAACCAGCCAATCCGTGCCGCCTGAGCGGTCTCGAAGGCGAGCCTGTCAAAGGTGTTGGTCATCGCTCCATGGAGGTATGGCGCCACCGCGGATTTGCAAAGGGGGCCAAGCCCGGCGATAAACGGGCAGGCGCTTTACAGGGGAGCTGATTGGCTATGCCGCGGTTTCGCACTCTCGATGATCTCGATGTCGCCGGCCAACGCGTGCTGCTGCGCGCCGATTTGAACGTGCCCGTCAAGGACGGCAAGGTCAGCGATGCGACCCGCATCGAGCGCCTCGCGCCGACCATCGCGGTGCTGATCGAGAAAGGCGCCAAGATCGTCGTGATGTCGCATTTCGGCCGCCCGAAGGGACCCGATCCCTCGCAATCGCTGCGCCCGCTGGTCGAGCCGTTGAGCCGGGCGATCGGCGGTCGGCCGGTCCAATTCGCCACGGACTGCATCGGCCCCGAGGCGGAGCGAATCGTGCAGGCGCTGCGGCCGGGCGAGGTCGCGCTGTTGGAAAACCTGCGGTTCCACCCCGGCGAGGAGGCGAACGACCCGGCGTTCGCCCATCAGCTCGCCGCGCTCGGCGACATTTACGTCGATGATGCGTTCTCGGCGGCGCACCGGGCGCACGCCTCGATCGAGGCGCTGGCACATCTGCTGCCGGCAGCCGCGGGCAAGAACATGCAGGCCGAATTGGAGGCACTCGGCGCCGCGTTTGAAAACCCGCGCCATCCGGTGATGGCTCTGATCGGCGGCGCCAAGGTCTCGACCAAGCTCGCCCTGTTGAGTTTCATCAGCCGCAAAGTCGATCTCCTGGCGATCGGCGGCGCGATGGCCGAGCATGCCCGCGCGATCCTCTCCGACGCCGAAGAGAGCGGCTGCGACATCATCCTGCCCGAGGATGCGGTGACCGCCGAGAAGCTGGAGCCAGGCGTGTTGACCCGCACGGTCGGCGTCCACGCGGTGCCGATGAACGCGATGATCCTTGATGTCGGGCCGCAGACCGTCGCGCGCATCTGCCTCGCGCTCGAAAATGCGCGCACCCTGGTGTGGAACGGGCCGGTCGGCGCCTTCGAGACGCCGCCCTTCGACCGCGCCACGATGGCGATCGGCAAGAAGGTCGCCGAGCTGACCCGCGCCGGCCAGCTGATGAGCGTCGCCGGCGGCGGCGACACCGTCGCCGCGCTCGCCGCCGCCGGGGTCACCGACGATCTCAGCTACGTCTCGACCGCCGGCGGCGCCTTTCTCGAATGGCTCGAGGGCCGCGAATTGCCGGGGGTGGCGGCGCTGGCGGGAGCGTAGTGCTCCCGGCTGTTAGGAGAAGGCGCGAAGCCGCTGGGTTGTCTCTTTTGCGAGCCTCTGAACCAGCTCGGCCGCATTCGTTTCTTTTGCCAACGCGGCCGATTGGCCGGACAGCAGGACCGCCCAGTCCCTGTCGCCCGACTCTCCGAGCGGCCAGGTCAGGCTCAACTGCGCCGGTATCGGCAGCGGCTTCAGCCCCGACGCGACGAGGTCGTCTACCAGCTTGTTCTTGATGTAGCGCGCCGGCCGGCCTCTGATCAGATCGGTGACCACGGTGCAGGCGTCATCTGCCCCGGCCAGGGCAGCGCGATGCGCGTCATACATATTCGCTTCCTCGCAGCGCATAAAGGCTGTCCCCATTTGCACGGCGCTGGCGCCGAGCACAAAGGCCGCCGCCGCGGTGCGGCCGTCGGCTACGCCGCCGGCGGCGATGACCGGAACGCTCACCGCATCGACCACCTGCGGCAGCAGCGAGAAGAGCCCCGGCTGCATGCCGATGTCGACGCCCGAGAATGTCGCGCGATGTCCTCCGGCTTCGGTGCCCTGGGCGATGACCGCGTCAACGCCGCGCTGCTCGAGCGTTCGTGCCTCGGCCACGGTCGTCGCGCTCGACACGATGAAGATGCCGGCGGACTTGATAGCCTTGACGACCTCCGGTTCGGGCAGCCCGAAGTGAAAGCTGACCACCTCGGGCTTCATGTCCAGCAGCATCGCGACGTGTTCGGGGCTGACGTCGCTGGCCACTCCCTGCGGCTGCGGCACCGGCCCCAACCCCTTGTCGTCGTATAGAGATTGCAAATGCCGCCGCATCGCCTCACTGATTTCCGCCGCGCAGGCGGGATCCGGCCACAGCGGATAGTTGACGTTTAGACTGCCGTCGCTCTGCTGGCGAAAACCGGCGATGCGGCGCGCCGCGTCTTCCGCCGAGAGGCCCCACATGCCCAGGCCGCCAAGCCCGCCGGCATTGCTGACGGCGGCGGCGAGCGCCGGGGTTGTTATGATGCCCATCGGCGCCTGGATGATCGGAAACTTGAGTTTCAGTCTGTCGGTGAGGGGATTTGAAGGCCACATGCATTCCTCCCGTCGAATGAACTTGTGCCGCATATTCTGCGGTTCTGCATGCGCACACGTTACCGCGTGCGGCAAACGTCAGTCGAGCGCTCACTCCGGCATGATGACGCAGCGCTTGCTTGGAACCGGCGTTCGGCGCACCCGGGCAAAACAAACCCTCTCGCGCACCGGGGGAGAGCGTGGTGAATTTTGCGAGCCGGGCGAGGGATGCCCCCCAGACCTGATGTCGGCCCCTAACCCTGACCTCTCCCCCAATGGGGGAGAGGGTTCGCGCGGCGTCAGTGGTTCGCGTGGTAGTAGGTATTGCGCAGCACGCGGCCGGGGAGTGCGCCGGTGTGCTTGCCGTGGTCGAGCAGCACCTCGCCGTTGACGATCGTGGCGATGATGCCTTCGGCCGGCTCCTTGATGCGCCAGCCGCCGACCGGGAAGTCGTGCACGACCATCTCCGGCCCGCACTTCACGGTGTCGGGGTCGAAGATCACGATGTCGGCCGCCATCCCCGGGCGTATGAGGCCGCGGTCGTAGAGCCCAAAGGTCGAGGCCGAGTCGAAGGTGAGGCGGCGCACCGCCTGTTCCAGGGTCATCACCTGCTTCTCGCGCACCCATTCGCCCAACAGCTTGGTGATGTAGCCGTAGCCGCCGTGGAACTGCACATGGGCGCCGCCGTCGCCGAGCCCGATCACCGCGTTGGGGTGGGTCAGGATCTTGGTCAGCGCCTCATCGTCGGTATTGTTCTCGGCCTGGAGGAAGCGGGTTTCGAGCTTTTCCTCGACGACGAGGTCGAGGAAGGCGTCGATCACCCGCTTGCCTTGCTTTTCGGCGATCTGGCCGATCGATTTGGACTGCATCCACTTGTTCTTGTCGAGGACGGGCTTGTTGACCCAGATGTAGTTCCACCAGGTCTTCGAGATGCCGACCGCGCTCTCGGGCTTGTTGACGACCGCTTCGTCGTGCAGCTTGACGCGGATTTCGGGGTCGGCGTAGAGCCGCAGCTTTTCCTCATTCGACATCAACAGGATCGGGTGCCAGGTCGGCAGGCCGCGGAAGACCTGGCTGTTCTTCATCGTGAAGTCCTGGGTGACCCGGTTCGGGCTGCACATCGGATAGGCGCGGATGCCTAAGGCCGCGGTCTCCTCGATGCGCGCCATGTGGATCTTCCACTCATCCGGGCGGCGCATGGTGTGCGACAGGCTGTTGTAGACGACGGTGCGGCCGGTCGCTTCGGCGAGGCGCCGCATCATGCCGTCCTGCAACTCGACATACTGGCCGCCGCCGGCCTGGATGGTGCCGGTGCTCAGGTCGCGCAGCACGTCGGCGATCGCGAAGATCTCTTTCTCGTCGGCCCATAAGGCCGGGATCGGCACGCCCTGCGGATCGAAATGGCCTTTTTCGCGCGATACTGAAAGGCCCAATGCGCCGGCCTGAATCCCGTCGCGCACGACATCCTGCATCGCCTTGATCTGCTCGTCGGTGGCGCCCGGCTTCTGGCAGTCGTCGCCCATTACATAATGGCGCACCGCGGTGTGGCCGATCAAATTGCCGACATTGACGCCGAGGTTCTTGTCGAGCCGCTCCATGTATTGCGGCACCGTCTCCCAGTCGAACTCGACGGTCTTCAATATCTCCATCGGGATCGCTTCGACATAGCTGAGGAACTCGGCCAGCCGCTCTTCCTTGCCCTTGTGGACCGGCGCCAAGGACAGCGAGCAATTGCCGAAGATGACGCTGGTGGCGCCGTGCTCGGGCGAGAAGGTGCACAGCGGGTCCCAGGTGACCTGCGCGTCGTAATGGCAATGATTGTCGATAAAGCCGGGCGCGACGGCGCGGTCGGCGGCGTCGATGGTCTTTGTCGCTGGTCCGGACAATTTGCCGATCTCGACGATCTTGCCGTCCTTGACCCCGACATCGCCGCGGAAGGCCGGCATTCCCGAGCCGTCGACAATCAGGCCGTTCTTGATCAAGAGATCATACGCCATCGGGTTCCCTCCGCGGTGCGGGTCACCCGAACGGCGACCGGCTCGGGCGCAACTGTAACACGCGGGCCTCCCCGCCATGCCCGCTTTCGCCGCATGGGTCGCCGCCGAGCTATGCGCGCAGCGGCGGTGCTTGCGGGGGAGGGTTGGCTGCCAATGGCGACCTTGGAACGCCGGGATTAATTGCCGAACAGGGCCAACGCGCTCGTCAGCGTGACCCACACCCCCCACAGGATCGGCAACCCGACGGCCAGCCAAGCAAGCGCCGCCGGCATGTCCAATCGGCCGCGGCCGATGCCGAAGGAGCCCGGCATTTCGCCAGGGGCAGGGTGAGCCCCGCCGTGCAGTGCGGCCAGTTCCTTGTCGGTCATGAACCAGCGCGCTGCGAGGGGCCGGACCAGCAGGTTGCAGACCAGTCCGAGCCCGAGCATGCCGGCGAGAACATACATCGTGAAATCGTAGACCTGGTCGCGCGGCAGTCCGGCGGCGATCTGCGCTTCGCGGATGTAATTGACGACGACCGGGCCGATGATCCCGGCGGTTGCCCATGCCGTCAGCAGCCGCCCGTGGATGGCGCCGACGAACTGCGTCCCGAACATGTCGGCGAGATAGGCCGGTATCGTGGCGAAGCCGCCGCCGTACATCGACACGACGATCGCCAAGCAGAGGACGAAGAGCGCTTCGCTGCCGCGATGGGCGGTCCAGGGTGCAGCGGCATAGAGGGCGATGCCGAGGGCGAAAAAGATCATATAGGTCGTCTTGCGGCCGATCCTGTCGGAGAGCGAGGCCCAAAAGATCCGGCCGCCGATATTGAACAGCGACAACAGCCCGGCGAACCCGGCGGCGATCGCGGCGACGGCGCGGCGCTGGTTGTCGTCGAGCGCGGTGAACTTGATCTCGGGCACCCCGATCAACGACCCGCCAAAGATCTCCTGCAGCATCGGCGAGGCCATTCCGATGACCCCGATCCCCGCGCTCACATTGAGGCATAAGACCGCCCACAGCAGCCAGAACTGCGGCGTCTTGTGGGCGTTGCGGAAATCGACTTGGCCCGCGGTGATCATCGCCTTCCGGTCAGCGCGCGGCGTCCACCCATCGAGCCGCCAGCCGGCTGGCGGCACGCGATAGCCGAAGGCGCCGGCGATCATGAACACGAAATAGATCGCGCCCATCACGACAAAGGTTTGCCAGACCCCGATCGAATTCGCCGTGCGGAAGGTGTTCATCAGCATGTCGGCGAGCGGCGCGCCGATCATCGCACCGCCGCCAAACCCCATGATCGCCATGCCGGTTGCCGTGCCGCGATGGTCCGGGAACCACTTGATCAGGGTCGACACCGGCGAGATGTAGCCGAGGCCAAGCCCGATCCCGCCGATCACGCCGGAGCCGAGCCACATCAGCCATAATTGATGCGTCGCGACCCCAACCGCTGAGATCCACAGCCCGCCGCACCAGCACAGCGCCGCGACAAACCCGGCCTTGCGCGGGCCGACCCGCTCCAGCCAGCCGCCCCACAGCGCCGCCGACGAGCCGAGGAACACGAAAAACAGCGTGTACATCCAGCCGAGATCGCTGACCTTCCAGTCGCAGCTCGTCGCGAACAGCGCGGAAAAAAGGTTCGTGCCGGCGGCGCAGGCGACCGAATGATCGAGGCCGACGGCGCGGGTCAATGGCAGCCAGAAAACGCTGAACCCATAGGCCATGCCGATGCACAGATGGATCGCCAGCGCCGCCGGCGGCACGAGCCAGCGATTGAAGCCCGGCGGAGCGATCGTGCGCTCGCGATCGAGCACCCCGATATCGCCCGGCCGACGCCGTCCGGTGGTTACCTCCCCAGACGAGATTTCGCTGGTCGAAATTTCGCTCGGCGCGCTCGGCGCGGGTTTATCTTGCACCAATGCTTTGTCCACACCATCCATCGTTGCGACGGCTCCATCCCCGTGGTGTCCCGAAAGCCCGCTAGTGGTCGGTCTGGATATTCCTCGCAGCAGACTATGGCCGGCGGTTCCGAGATGAATACCATATTGTATTCGGGTACGATTGGCGTACACGATAGCCATTTCTATGGCGGCGATATCCCGCTTTATCTGCTGATGATCTACGCGAAGGCGTGCCGCGATGATCTGTCGCCGGATGCTCAGCGGGCGGTGCAGGCGCTCGCCGCGAGATTGAAAAACGCACAGCGCCGGTAACGAAGGACACCGTGATGAACAAATTCAGCAAGGAATTGATCGAGAGCCTGACCGAGGCCTGCGACCACGCCGAAGGCAAGCCCGGCGCGGTGCGCGTTCAAATCGTCGAGATGCCCGATGTGCGGGCCATCCGCCGGGAGCTGCGGATGTCGCAGCACGAGTTTGCCCGAACCTACCGCATCCCGCTCGCGACGCTGAAGAACCGCGAGGCGCGGGACGCGCTGGCGTGACCCAAATTTCTGACCCCGGTCAGCGTAGGGCGGAAAAGCGCAGCGCATTCCGCCAACCCTCGCCGACCAGAAGCACCAGCCGCAGACCGACCGGACAATGCGCCATTACATCGCCCGCGCTGTGGCGGATTTTCATCCCCGCGGAAGATCGGCGGAATGCGCTGCGCTTTTCCGCCCTTGTATGGGGCTTGTATGGGGCTTTCACTGTCAAGCGGCATTTGCCGGGCATCTCGATGACGGAGGCGGTCGTCGAACCGGGGCACGATCGGAGGGGAGCCTGCCAGAAGGGCGCGATTGCCGCGCCGCAACCTTGTATTCGGTGGATCCCGGCGGGATCCGGACCCTGATGCAGTCATGCGCATCGGCGGCAAGGCCCCGAAGGACGGGCCCATTCTACAGGAGCGGCACCAGGGCCATGGGCGGAAGCGGGACACCGTCACCTCGGATCGTTCTCGGCCCTGGCTCGCGACGGCGAGCCCGGCCGAACCGCACGGTTTCTCTTTAGCTCGTGGCCGCCGGCCGCCGGCGCGCTTCAGCAGCCCGAGGTCGAGCCGATCGGTCTTTGCCCGCCGGTGCTCGCGCGACACCGGGATGCTCGTCGGATGCCAGGGGGATGGATGACATGGCACTCGATATCACGGGCTCGCAGCCAGCGCGCCAGCCAGAAGCCGTCCCGGCCGGCTGCATAGGCGATGCACACCCGCGCGATCCGGCGGCCCGCTTTGACCGCTTCGTCGCGCCAGCGATGCAACAGCTTCAAGAGCCCTTCCGCCTCAGGCGCCAGCCCCTTCTCCGGTTCCCGGCTGAGCCCCGGAACCAACCCGCCAACCAGCCAGCGCAACTGGCTCATCTCGATTACCGCGATCAGCGTGCTATCCTGATCGAGGACGACGAGCGACCTGCTCTGATCGTCGAACTTTCGCATGGGACGCTCCATCGAAGGTGGATCAGCGACAAGGGTGCCATCCCTCGCCGCCCGCCCCATAGCGTCTACGGACTACGGACTGATGACACGGGAGGACAGTCATGGGCCAAGTCGAGGGAAAGGTTGCGATCGTCACCGGCGGCGCGTCGGGGATCGGCGCGGCCTGCAGCGAGACGCTGGCGCGCGAAGGTGCCCGGGTCGTCATCAGCGACATCGACGACCCGCGCGGCACCGCGCTGGCCGGCGCGATCGTGGCGGCAGGTCATGACGCAATCTACCTGTCGCATGACGTGACCGACGAAGCGCGCTGGCAGGAGGTCGTCGCCGAGATCGAGCAGCGCCATGGCCGGCTCGACATCCTCGTCGCCAATGCCGGCATCGGCATCATGACGCCGTCGATCGTCGAGATGAGCCTCGCCGATTGGCGGCGGCAGACCGCGGTCAACCTCGATGGCGTCTTCCTGTCGGTCAAATATTGCCTGCCGCTGATGCGCCGCTCATCAAGCACTGGGGCGGGCGGCGGCTCCGTCGTGATGACCTCGTCGATCGCCGGATTGCGCGGCTCGGCGACCCTGGCCGGATACTGCGCGACCAAGGGCGGGGTGCGGCTCTTCGCCAAGGCGATCGCGATGGAGTGCGCCTCGCGCGGCGACGGCATCCGCGTCAACACGGTGCATCCCGGGGTCATCGATACGCCGATCTGGGGCAAGATCCGGCCTGATCTGATGGCGGGCGGACGCAACGCACCGATCGACATCGAGGAGATGGGACGCCGCCAGGCGCCGCTCGGCCGCGTCGGCAAGCCGCAGGACATCGCCAATGGCGTCCTGTTCCTCGCCTCGGACGCGGCGAGCTACATCACCGGCACGGAACTGGTCATCGATGGCGGCATGACCGGCGGCGCAATCATGCGCAGCGGACCGCTCGCGATGAGTTCGGCGCATGAATGACGTTTCGCGCATGAGGGATGGGGCGCGCCGCAAAGCAATCGATCCGGTCATGCTCGAAGTGCTGCGCAACGCGCTCGAATCGGTCGCCGAGGAGGCGCCTGTCGCTCAGCCCGGATGAGATCGTCGCCGTCGAAACCCCGGCGGCAGCGGGTGGGGCGCGGCTGACCCCACCTCGGCGCCATCTCGCGATTGCGGAGAATTGCTCTATATTCGTCGCAGGCAATCGAGGGAATGCGCAGATGGCCGAGCCCGCGATCAGAGGGATGACGGTCGACGATTTTCTTGGCTGGGAGGACGGTACCGACACGCGGTACGAACTCGTCAAGGGGTTCGTCGTGGCTATGGCGCCGCCAGCCCCACCACACGGGCGTTTGGCTACGGCGCTCGGAGGTGAAATTCGCGCTGCCTTGCGTAGTCGTCGTCATTGCGGTGTATACGGCGAAGCCAGCATCGCACGACCGGACCGGGACGAGATTCTATCGCCGAGCACCACCGCTTTCGATCGACAGACAAAGGTCCCCGATTATCGCCGGATCCCAAGCGTGCAAGAAATTCTGCTGATCGACAGCGAAACCGTCTTCGCCGAAGTTCTTCGTCGCGATGGCGATCAGTGGATCACCGAAATCGTCCAGGGTCCGGCGGCAACCTTGTCCCTCAACTCCATACCGCTCGCCATCCCATTGGCCGAGATCTATGAGGGAATTCCGCTGCCGGCGCCAAGGGTTGGCCGAAGCAGGACGGGCTGATCCCAACCGCTGTCTCGCCAATCCTCTGATCCCAGCCGAGCATGCTGCAACGCCTTTACGCGCGCACCCTCGAGATTGCCGCCGGCCCCAATGCGCTGTCCGCGCTGCTCGTCGTGTCGTTTGTCGAGAGCTCGGTTTTCCCGATCCCGCCGGACATCCTCTTGATCCCGATGATCCTGGCGCGGCCGCGCGAGGCGTGGCGGCTCGCCGCGCTGTGCACGCTCGCCTCGGTCGTCGGCGGGCTGCTCGGTTACGCGATCGGCTACTTCCTTTTCGACGCGATCGGCCGGCCGGTTCTCGAATTCTATCACGCGATGGACAGCTACGACGCGCTCAAGGCCGGCTTTGCCGAATGGGGCGTGTGGATCATCATCATCAAGGGGATGACGCCGATCCCCTACAAGCTGATCACGATCGCCAGCGGCGTCGCGCAGTTCGACCTCGCCTCGTTTATCGGCGCCTCGATCATCTCGCGCAGCCTGCGGTTTTTTCTGGTCGCCGCGCTGTTGTGGTGGTTCGGCGACGCCGTGCGCAATTTCATCGAGCGCCGCCTGATGCTCGTCACCACGCTGTTCGTGGTGGCGCTCGTTGGCGGCTTCGTGGCGCTGCGCTATCTTTAGCCGATGATTCTCACTCCCCGGGCTTTTGCCGGCTTTGTGCTGATGGCGAGCGCGGTCGTGCTCGGGTCGGCGCTGCTGTCGCAGTATTGGGGCGGGCTGGCCCCGTGCGAGCTGTGCATCCTGCAGCGCTGGCCGTGGGCCGCGGCAACCCTGATCGCCCTCGTCGCGCTCGTTGCCGGGAGCCGCCCGGCATTGCCCTGGGTCGCGCTGGCTCTCGCGATCGTGTTCGCGCTTAACGTGGCCGTCGCGTTCTACCATGTCGGGGTCGAGCAGCACTGGTTTGCCGGCCCGAGCGCCTGTACCGCAAGCGCCACCGGCGCGATGACGCTGGAGGAGATGAAGCGGCAGATCCTCGGCACCGCCCCGGTGTTGTGCGACCGGGTGCAATGGGCGCTGTTCGGGGTGTCGCTGGCCGGCTGGAACCTCCTGGCCTCGCTCGCCATGGCGGTGATCTGCGTCATGGTGTTCGCGCGTACCCGCCGGCCGGCATCGCCGGCGCCGGCAGCGGCATGACCGGCACATCGCGCCCCGAGCGCCCGCCCTATCTGCCCGGCGATCCGCTGCCCGAGGCCGAGATCGCAGCCATGATCCGAGTCGACCATGCCGGCGAATACGGCGCGGTGCGCATCTATGACGGCCAGCTTGCGGTCGCCCAACTCTTGGTCTGGGGCCGCGGCCGTGCCCGCGACGAGATCCGCCATATGGCCGATCAGGAAAAGCGCCACCTAGCCGCCTTCGACGCGCTGGTGCGCGCGCGCCATGTCCGCCCGACCGTGCTGCAGCCGCTGTGGCATGTCGCCGGCTACGCGCTCGGCGCGGCAACCGCGCTCCTCGGCGAGCGCGCCGCGATGGCCTGCACCGTCGCGGTCGAGGAGGTCATCGACGAGCATTACCGCGCCCAGGCCGAACGCCTCGGCGACGCCGACCCCGCGCTCAAGGAGGCGATCGAGGCCTTCCGCGCCGACGAACTCCAGCACCGCCAGACCGCGCTTGAGCACGGTGCGACCGAAGCCCCCGCCTACGAGCTGATCTCCGCCTTGGTCAAAACCGGCTCGCGCCTGGCGATCTGGCTGTCGACAAGACTGTAGCCGGCCGCACCGGCGAGCCGGCGGGTGCCCGTCATATCGGCTCGCCCATTGCGAGCCGCAGGCCCGACAGGTACAGCTCGCGGTGCTCGGGGTTGCGGTAAGGCAGATTGGTCGGTTCGACCAGTGGGGTGATGGCGCGCAGCCGAGCGACGGTCGCGTGCGCTTCGTCGAGCCGCCCCATGAGGGCATAGCACGCCGCAAGAAAGCGGTATGAGGATGGAAAGGTTGGCTGATCCTGCTCGGCAAGGAGGAGCTTCGGAACCGCCTCCTCGAAACGCCTGCTGAAGAACAGCGCGGCACCGATGACATAGGCCACACCGATCTGGCCCCGCGGGTTGAGCCTCCCGGCTGTTTCCGCATGCGTGATCGCGAGATCCGGTTGGCCCGCTTGTAGCCTGAGATGGGCGCTGACAAACCAGGCGCGCGCGTAGCTAGGGTTGAATGCGAGCGCGCGATCCACCAACGCGACCATCGCGCCGATGTCCTCGCCAAAAGACGCGAGCGCAAAGGTCGCATTGGCGACGGTTGCGGGGTCGTCGCCCGCCGCTTCCAGCGCCCGCCGTGCGTAATCGATGCTCTTCTGCCTATCTGACTCTGTGTCCTGGCTGGAACCGTCGCCCACGAGCCGCATACAGCAGACCGCCGCGCAGGCGAGCGCCGGACCGTAACTCCGATCGCGCGCGATCGCCTGCTCCAGTAGATCAAGGGCGTGCGGGATCTGAGCTGCGGATGTGAAGAGCACGGCGTAGGCGCGCAGATAGGCGTCATAGGCGCTCAGGTCGGTCGTCGGGCGAGCGGCCGCGCGGGCCGTTTCGGCTGCCTGCAATGCCGGCTCGATGATTCCGGCAACGCTGACCGCCACCCGTTCCTGAAGCTCGAAGACATCTTCGAGCGAGCCGTCGAAACTATCGGCCCACAGATGCGTCCCGGTAATGGCATCGATCAGCTGCGCAGTGATGCGCACCCGCTGGCCGGCCTTGCGCACCGAGCCTTCGAGAACATAGCGGACCCCCAGCTCGCGCCCGACCTGCTTTATGTCGACGGCTTGGCCCTTGTAGGAAAAGCTCGAATTGCGGGCGATGACGAAGAGCCAGCGGATTCGGCTGAGCGCGGTGATGATCTCCTCGACCATCCCGTCGACGAAATATTCCTGCTCCGGGTCGCCGCTGATGTTCTGGAACGGCAGCACCGCGATCGACGGCTTGTCGGGCAGCGGCAGGGCGGCGGGGTCCGGCATTGGCCGGACCGCGGGCGTCTCGCCCGCATGCGGCCGGGACGGCCGCGGTCCAACGCGGAAGACATGGATCGGCTGGGCGATGTTCTTCAAGGCCTGCTCGCCGAGGTCTTCGACCGGGAAATCGAGTTTTCCCCGCGTTTGGGTCAGCACCGTGCGCTCAATGCAGATGCCGCCGGGCTCGGCCAGGGCTTCGAGCCGGGCGGCGATGTTGACCCCGTCGCCGAAGATGTCGCCGCCATCGATGATCACGTCGCCGAGATTGACGCCGATGCGCCATTCGATGCGGGTCTCCGCCGGCTGCGTGCGATCGGCCATCGCCGCCTGCCATTCGATCGCGCATCGCATCGCATCGACGACGCTGGCGAATTCGACGAGCAATCCGTCGCCGGTCGTCTTGACGATGCGCCCGTGGTGCTCGGCAATCGCCGGATCGATCAGCTCGGCGCGCAACGCCTTCAGATGCGCGAGCGTGCCTTCCTCGTCGGCCCCCATCAGCCGCGAATAGCCGGCGACATCGGCAGCCAGGATCGCGGCGAGACGGCGGGATTGGGTCATGTTGCCTCGCCCATCGCGAGGCGCAGGCCGGAGAGGAACAGCTCGCGGTCATCCGGGTTGCGCAACGGAATGACGCTCGGCATGATTTCAGGGGTAATCGCACGCAGCCGGGCGAGGGTCGCGTGGGCCTCGTCGAGGTGCCCCATATGGGCATAGCACGCGGCGAGAACGTGGTATGAGTGGGTATAGCCTGGCTGGTCTTGGATCGACAGCAGCAGCTTCGCCACCGCTTCGTCAAACTGACGCTTGAGGAAATAGGCTTCGCCGATCATGGTCAGGGGCGTGCCCGGACGCTCGCGTGGACTTAGGCGTAGCGAGGTTTCGGCATGCTCGATCGCGAGATCCGGCTGGCCGGCCCAAAGCCTGAGAACGGCGCTGCGATACCAACCGTGGGCGAAGCTCGGGTTCAGCGCCAGCGCACGGTCGACCAGACCGATCATGGCACCGATGTCCTCGCCGAAATACGCCAGCACGAAGGCGGCGTTGGCGAGGACGCCAGGGTCGTTCTGCGCCACCCTGAGCGCCTGCCGGGCAAAATCGATGGCCTTACAGCAATTTCCTTTAACCCAGCCGTCGATGGCGAGCCGCCGGTGGCACATCGCAGCCCAGGAAAGTGCCGGCCCGTAACGGGGGTCGATCGCGATCGCCTGTTCAAGCAGCCGAAGAGCCTCGACAAGTCCCTCTTGCGTTATGGGGTAGAAGGTCGCGACCGCGCGTAGGTAGAGATCGTAGGCGGTGAGGTCGGCGGTCGGCCGCGCGGCAGAACGTGCTGTTTCGGCGGCTTGCAAGGCCGGCTCGATGACCCCGGCGACGCTGACGGCGATTTTATCCTGAAGTTCGAACACATCTTCAAGCGAGCCGTCGAAGCGGTCGGCCCACAGATGCGTGCCGGTTTCGGCGTCGATCAGCTGCGCGGTGATGCGCACCCGGTTGCCGGCCTTGCGTACCGAACCTTCGAGGACATAGCGGACCCCCAATTCGCGCCCGACCTGCTTTACATCGACTGCCTGCCCCTTGTAGGTGAAGGTCGAGTTGCGGGCGATGACGAACAGCCAATGGATGCGGCTGAGCGCGGTGATGATCTCCTCGACCATACCGTCGGCAAAATACTCCTGCTCAGGGTCGCCGCTCATGTTCTGAAACGGCAACACCGCGATCGACGGCTTGTCGGGGAGTGGCAAGGCGGCGACAGGAGGGGGTGCCGGTGTTTCGGTTTGCACCCGGTACACCCGGATCGGCTGCGCGATGTTCTTGACCTGCTGCTCGCCCAGATCGTCGAAGGTCAGCGGCAGCTTGTTGCCGATCTGGCCGTGCGCGGCGGCCGACACGCAGATCGCGCCGGGTTCGGCAAGCGCCTCCAGCCGGGCGGCGATATTGACCCCGTCGCCGAGCAGATCGGTGCCGTCAACCATGACGTCGCCGACATGCACGCCAATGCGGAACAGCATCGGCTCGTCGGCATCGCGGCCTCGATTCTCCGCCGCGACCGCCGCTTGCACCGCGACGGCGCATTGCACCGCATCGACCGCGCTGGCGAAATCGGCAACGACGCTGTCGCCGGCCGTGTTGAAAATCCGGCCGCGATGCGCGGCGATCAGCCGATCGACGATGGCGCGGCACGCCTTAAGCCGGGCGAGCGTGCCGATTTCGTCCTGCGCCATCAGCCGGCTGTAGCCGGCGATGTCGGCGGCGAAAATCGCTGCGAGCCGGCGCTCGACCCGCTCTCCGCTCAAGGTGCCCTCCCCTGTGGCAACCGGGACAACCCCCAAATCGACTGAGGCTGCCGTTGATCGACAGCCCACCCGCACTCTGCTCCCGCGCCGGAAACCGATCAACGATGCAGCCGCCCGTGCAACGCGAGCCGAGTCGCCGTCAAGCCCGTTTCCCGAATGGCGACGCTAAAATTGCCATATTCATGTCGCACACTGTTTTTGTTGCATCTGCTCGGGGATCGGTGTGCGAACGGAGGGAAATCCTCACGCCTCTTGTGGGACTGCAAAAAACAGGTGAAACAGGAGTAACGACCACCCGGGACGGTTGGCGAGAGGCAGCTTCGCAGACTTGGCCGCGCGCCTTCCGACGATCGAACCGGCGCGGATCACCCCTGCGACGAAGCGCGTTGAAACCGACCGGCGCTGCCCGCTATCCTATCGCCTCGCGGCTGCGACGGGCAGCGCTGAGCCACCCGTTCACCGGCGGCTAATCGAGAAGGAGCGAGAAGCGCGATGCAACAGAAGCTCATTTCCGGCGACAACCACATCGACCTGACCTATTGCCCGGCCGATTTGTGGTCATCGGAGGCGCCGGCCAAGTGGAAGAAGCTGGCGCCGCGCGTCGAGGAACGCAACGACGGTCAGCACTGGTTTGTCGACGACACCGACCGCGGCATGTGGAACGGCGTCGGCCCGGGCTTTCTGCCCTACACCAAGGGCGCCTTCGACCATATCGACGAGATGAAGGGCCTCGGCTTCGAGTGGAATTGCTATCCCGGCGCCCAGCCGCGGCCGACGACCCCGGAATTGCGCCTCGCCGATCTCGACCGCGACGGGATCGAAAAGGAGATCATTTACGGCTGCCTGATGGTCAACGATTTGATCGACGACGCCGATCTGCGCATCTGGGTCAACGCCCGGTACAACGATTGGGTGGCTGATTTCGCCAAGCGCTCCGACCCGAACCGGGTATTCCCGCTGGCGATCATCCCCAATACCGACCCGGAAGCGGCGGCGGCCGAGGTGCGGCGCTGCGCCCGGATGGGGCTGAAGGGCGGCGACCTCGCCTTCAAGCGGATGACCCCGCCGCTCTACCACCCGGCCTGGTTCAAGCTGTGGGAAGCCTCGGCCGAGTGCAAATTCCCGATCTCGTTCCATTCGACCGGGTTCAAGGCGGTGCGCGCGCCCGACACGCCGGAGATGGAAAAGGAGGTCTTCACCCAATGGCGGCTGGTGCGCTCGACGCTGTTCCAGCTCGATACGATGGAGGTGCTGGCGTCGATCCTCGCCTCCGGCGCCTGCGAAAAATACCCCGATTTCAATTTCGTCTTGGGCGAATCCGGCGTGACCTGGCTGCCCTACGTGTTCGACCGCTGCGACACCGAGTACCACGACCGGGCGCGCAGCCTCGGCTTCAAGATGAAGCCGAGCGACTATTTCCGCCGCCAGGGCTTCGTCACCTACCAGCAGGACAAATACCTCGAGCCAATTGTGCCGCTGGTCGGCGAGGACAACATCATCTGGGGCGCCGACTACCCGCACCCGGACTGCATCTGGCCGAACTCGCACGAGACGCTGCAGCAGAACCTCGCGGGCTTCTCGCAGAGCGTGCAGAAGAAGATCGTGCACGACAACGCGGCCCGACTGTATGGACTGAACTGACGCGCCGGCAAAAGCCCCTCACCCTGTCCCTCTCCCTCCCCGGGTCAAGCCCGGGGAGGGAGAGGAACGGGGCTGAGGGGGTGTCGCCAGCCTGCGACAAAAAAGGGGGCGCCTGGAGCGCCCTTTTCGGTCCTTGTCTGTCGGCCGGCCGGGCTATTTCTTGGCCGATGCCCGCGCCGAATTGCGGCCGGTGCCACGCCCGAGACCGATCTTTTTGGCAAACTCGGAACGCTGCGCGGCATATTTGGGCGCGACCATCGGGTAATCCTGCGCCAGCCCCCATTTCGCCCGGTATTCATCCGGGGTCAGGTTATAGGTCGAGCGCAGATGCCGCTTCAGCATCTTGAGCTTTTTGCCGTCTTCGAGACAGATCAGAAATTCCGGCGTGACCGACTTACGGATTGGCACCGCGGGTCTCAGCGGCTCGGCCGGCGGTTCCGCCGCCTGTCCTTCCAAGCCGCGCAATGAGCCGTACACGGCCTGAATTACATCGGCCAGCTGCCCGGTCGCCAAGGTGTTGTTACTGACATAAGCCGAGACGACCTCGGCGGTCATTCGCAGCAATTCATCCTCCGCCATCTTCGGCGCCGCTGATTCCGCCATTTTCTCCCTCGATCCCGCTTTTGAGTTCGCCGAGTCGGCACAATCGCAGAGTGATTTGTTCATGTCAACCGAAACTCCCGAGAGAGGACAGTAATGGTCAACAATGAGGCTTGGCTAGGACTTGGACGGCGCTAGAGAATCGGGGTGGGTGCCCTTGTGATCGTCGAGACAGGGCAGATTCTGATCAATGGATGTGGTTATTCATTCGGTGATTTTTGCCATCGCCCGAGACAAGCGGCGCGCGCCTGCGCTCACTGCCGATCACGACGCGATGTCTGGTAGGCGGCTGACATCGGCGCCCGAGATATGGTAGATTTCAAATAGGCGCTGTCGCCGCTTGCTTCCCCCTATCCCCAGAGGTGTTGTCCTGGCGATCTCCTCCACTCTCTCGTTGTCGGCCGCGCGCGAAGCCGGCTTTTTTGTCGATGCACTCGCCACCGCCGACCCGGAACTGGCCGCGGCGATCGCCGGCGAATGCCAGCGGCAGCAAACCCAGATCGAGCTGATCGCCAGCGAGAATATCGTCTCGCGCGCGGTCCTCGAAGCGCAAGGCTCGGTGCTGACCAACAAATATGCCGAGGGCTATCCCGGGCACCGCTATTATGGCGGCTGCTTCTTTGTCGATGTAGCCGAGAGGCTCGCGATCGACCGCGCCAAGCGCCTGTTCGACTGCGGCTTTGCCAATGTGCAGCCGCATGCCGGGGCGCAGGCCAACCAGGCGGTGTTCCTCGCCCTCCTCGCGCCCGGCGACCCGATCCTCGGCATGTCGCTCGCCGCCGGCGGCCACCTGACGCACGGCGCGCCGCCGAATTTGTCGGGCAAGTGGTTCCGCGCCGCCACTTATGGTGTGCGCGCCGAGGACGGGCGGATCGATTTCGCCGAGGTCGAGCGCCAGGCCGACACGCATCGGCCGCGCCTGATCATCGCCGGCGGCAGCGCCTATCCGCGGATCATCGACTTCGCGCGGTTTCGCGCCATCGCCGACCGGGTCGGCGCCTATCTGATGGTCGATATGGCGCATTTCGCCGGTCTGGTTGCCGGAGGCGCGCATCCGAGCCCCTTGCCCCATGCCCATGTCGTCACCACCACGACGCACAAGACGCTGCGCGGCCCGCGCGGCGGGATGATCCTATGCAATGATCCCGACATTGCCCGGCGGATCGATTCGGCGGTGTTTCCGGGCCTGCAGGGCGGCCCCTTGATGCATGTGATCGCCGCCAAGGCGGTGGCGCTGGGCGAGGCGTTGCAGCCGGGCTTTGCGGTCTACGCGCGTGCCGTGGTGGAGAATGCGCAAACCCTCGCCGCAACGCTCAAGGCCTCCGGGCTGGCGATCGTGTCGGGCGGTACCGATACGCATTTGCTGCTGGTCGATCTGCGCCCCCTCGGATTGACCGGCCGCGATGCCGAGCAGGCGCTCGACCGTGCCGGCATCACCTGCAACAAGAACGGCATTCCGTTCGACCCGCAAAAACCCACCGTCACCTCGGGGATTCGCCTGGGCTCGCCGGCGGCGACGACGCGCGGCTTTGGAGTCGTCGAATTTCGCCGGGTCGGCGAGTGGATCGCCGAGGTATTGCATGGCTTGGCGCGTGATCCCGGCGACAACGGCAATAGCGAGGCGCTGGTGCGCGACGAGGTTGCCGCGCTGTGCGCTCGTTTCCCGATCTATCCCGAGCCCGATCTATCCCGAGACCGGCCAGGCCTGATGTGACGGCCCGCGTCAAGCGGGCGCGACGAGACGGAGGATGACATGCGCTGCCCGTTCTGCGGTGCCGATGACACCCAGGTTAAGGATTCGCGCCCGACCGACGATCGCGGCGCGATCCGGCGGCGCCGGTTTTGCGCCAATTGCGCGGCGCGCTTCACGACTTTTGAGCGGGTTCAGCTGCGCGAGCTGACCGTGATGAAAAAGAACAACCAGCGCGAACCCTTCGACCGCGACAAGCTGGCCCGCTCGATCTATGTCGCGCTGCGCAAGCGGCCGGTCGAGCCCGAGCGGGTCGAGCGCATCATCAATTCGCTGGTGCGCCAGCTCGAAAGCTCGGGCGAGACGGAAATCCCCAGCGACATGATCGGCGAACTGGTGATGGAGGCGCTGTCGACCCTCGATCAGGTCGCCTATATCCGCTTCGCCTCAGTCTACCGCAATTTTCGCGAGGCCAAGGATTTCGGCGAGTTTGTCGGGCGCATCGCCGCCGATGGCGAGTGAGGCGGCACCGTCGGGCTCTCGCGGCGCTGCCCAGACAGGAGCGGCTAATCACGACAGTCTGTGCAAGTGAGCCCCCACCCCCTCCCTCCCCTGCATGCGGGGGAGGGAGGGACCCGCGCCCGGCGCATCGAAGATGCGCCGGCCCGACAGGCGCGAGCTTCGCTCGCGCCGAGAGGGGCCGTGGGAAGGTGGGGGCTTAACAGAGGCGACACCTTGCCCTGTCCACCGAATCCCTGCTCGGACCTGCCGGCGATGCGGGCGGCGCTCGCGCTGGCGCGCCGCGGGCTGGGAACGGTCTGGCCCAACCCCGCCGTCGGTTGCGTCATCGTCCGGGACGGCAGGGTGGTCGGCCGCGGCTGGACCCAGCCTGGCGGGCGCCCGCATGCCGAGAGCGAGGCGCTGGCCCGCGCCGGAAATCAGGCGCAAGGCGCCACCGCCTATGTGACGCTCGAACCTTGCTACCATTGGGGCCGGACGCCGCCTTGCGCCGATGCGCTGATCGCCGCTTGTCTGCGCCGCGTCGTCGTCGCGCTCGAAGACCCCGATCCGCGGGTTGCCGGTGGCGGGCTGGCGCGCCTGCGCGCGGCCGGGCTTGCGGTCGAGGCCGGGCTCTGCGCGGCGGAAGCCGCCGAGATCAACGCCGGCTTCCTGCATCGGGTGCGGCTTGGGCGCCCGCTGGTGACGCTGAAGCTGGCAACCTCGCTCGACGGCCGCATCGCGACACCCTCAGGCGAAAGCCGCTGGATCACCGGCCCGCCGGCGCGCGAGCGCGCGCATCTGTTGCGCGCCACCCACGATGCGATCCTGGTCGGCACCGAGACGGTCATTGCCGACGATCCGCAATTGACCTGCCGCCTGCCAGGGCTCGGCCACAATTCGCCGGTGCGGGTTGTCATCGATCGGCAGTTGCGCGTTCCGCTTAACGCCCGCCTTGTCGCCGAGGCGCGGCAGACCGCGACCTGGGTGGTGACGCTATCCAGCGCCGATCAGGCCCGCCAGCAAGCCTTGCGCGATGCCGGGGTGATCGTCATCCCCGCTGAGCCCGACCAGGCCGGGCGGATCGATCTCGGCACGGCGCTCGGCCTCCTCGGCGAGGAGGGCCTCACCCGGCTCCTCGTCGAGGGCGGCGGCCGGCTTGCCGCGGCGCTGCTGCGCCAGGGGCTGGTCGACCGGCTCGTGTGGTTTCACGCGCCGCTGCTGCTCGGCGGCGACGCGGTTCCAGCGGTCGCCGAACTCGGCCTTGCCGTGTTGGCCGAGGCGCCGGCCTTCGAGCGCCTGTCGGGCGAGATCGTCGGCGAGGATGTGCTGACGATGTTCCGGGTGCGCCGCGCCGAGAAGGCGGCGTCCGTTTCGCCATAGCGGCTCCCGCCGGGAGCGCATGCGCGAAACGCGCTGGCTAAGCGCCGGATTGGCCCCTAGGCTAGCCGCCATGTTCAGCGGGATCATCACCGATGTCGGCCGGGTGCGCCGGCTGCGCCGCGGGCCCGGGGTCGGGGGCGGCCTCGAGGCGACGATCGCGACCGCGTATGACAGCGCCGCGATCCCGCTCGGCGCGTCGATCGCCTGTTCGGGACCGTGCCTGACCGTTGTCGCGGTCGAATCGGGGGCGTTTTCGGTGCAGGCCTCGGCCGAGACTCTGGCATGCTCGACCCTCAGCGACTGGGTCGTGGGCACGCCGGTCAACCTCGAACGCGCGTTGCGGCTTGGCGACGAACTCGGCGGCCACATCGTTTCCGGTCATGTCGACGGCGTCGCGCGGCTCATCGATCGCAGGCCGGAGGGCGAGTCGGTGCGGTTCGTCATCGAGGGTCCGGCTGCGCTGATGCCCTATATTGCTTCCAAAGGGTCGGTCGCGCTGGACGGCGTGAGCCTCACGGTCAACGAGGTCGCAAACAGCCATTTCGGCGTCAACCTGATCCCCTATTCGTTGGCGCATACCAGCCTGGGCGAGGCCCGGCCCGGTCAGCGCATGAACCTCGAAATCGATCCGATCGCGCGCTATGTCGCCCGGCTGCTCGGGACGCGGCCGGATAATCCGGAGCAGAGCTGACCATGGACCGTGCTCCTCACCTGCTGCTCGTCGTGGCGCCCTATTACGCTCACCTTTCCGCGCTGTTGCAGGAGGGCGCCGAGCGCGCCGTCGCCGCTTCCGGCGCGACCTGCGAGACCGTGACGGTGCCCGGCGCCTTCGAAATCCCCGCGGCGATCGCGTTGGCGGCCAAGGCGGGCGGGCGCTTTGATGGGTTCGTCGGGCTCGGCTGTGTGATCCGCGGCGAGACGACCCATTACGACCACATCTGCGCCGAGACCGCGCGCTCATTGCAGGATCTGGCAGTGCGCGACGGCCTCGCAATCGGCTACGGCATCCTGACCGTCGAGAACGAGGCGCAGGCGCTGGTGCGCGCCGCCCCGGCTGAGCATACAAAGGGCGGGCGCGACAAGGGCGGCGAGGCGACCCGCGCCTGCCTCGCGCTGGTCGAGCTGAAGCGCCGCTTTCGCGGAAACCGGGGGTGAGCACGGCCGAAGGTGCGCCGCGCCAGAGCGGCGGCGCGCGGCGCCGCAGCATCGCCCGGTTATTCGCGGTGCAGGCGCTTTACCAGCTGGCCCTGAACCCCGGCCTCGGGACCGAGGCGGCGATCCGCGAATTTGTCCGCGACCGCCTCGGTCGCGAGATCGATGGCGATCTCTACGGCGAGGCGGACGAGGCATTGTTCGCCGACATCGTTCGCGGCGTCGTCACGGACCGCGAGCGGCTCGACGAGGCGGTCTCGGCGGCGCTCAGCGAGGAGTGGCCGCTGTCGCGCCTCGAAATGCTGCTGCGGCTGATCCTCGAGGCCGGCGCCTTTGAGCTGGTGCACCGGCCCGACATTCCGCCGCGGGTGACGATGAGCGAGTATGTCGCGATCGCCTACGCCTTCTTCAGCGGCAAGGAACCGGGGCTGGCGAACGGGGTGCTCGACCGCCTCGCCCGCACCTTGCGCGCCGCCGATCTGTAGAGCAGATGTGGCTTGGACAAACATCGATGCGTCCTTCGAGACGCCCGCGGCGCGGGCTCCTCAGGATGAGGTAGGCCTCTGATGCCACAAACGGCTTTTCCTCATCCTGAGGAGCGCTCCGCAGGAGCGCGTCTCGAAGGACGCAAGTAGCCCACGGCAATCATGAGCGCCGTTGCGAGTCCGGGCGGGCTCGGCGAGTTTGGCCGCATCCGGCGCTTCTTTGCCCCGCTCGCCGGGCCGGGCGGGCTCGGCCTCAAGGACGACGCGGCGCTCGTCGATTGCACTTCGGGGCATCGGCTCGTCGTCACCGTCGATGCGATCGTCGAGGGCGTGCATTATCTGGCCGACGATCCGGCGGACTTGGTTGCCCGCAAGCTGTTGCGCGTCAACCTGTCCGACCTCGCCGCGATGGGCGCGCGGCCGCTCCATTACCTGCTGGCGACGGCCTTGCCGGCGACGCTCGGCGACGAGTGGGTGGCGCGCTTTGCCGCGGGGCTCGCCGGGGATCAGCGTCTGTTTGGCGTCGACCTCCTCGGCGGCGATTCGGTCGCGACATCGGGGCCGGCGGTGCTGTCCTTGACCGCGATCGGCGAAGTCGCGTCCGGCGCCGAGATCCGCCGCAGCGGCGCGCTTCCGGGCGACCGGATCTGGGTCAGCGGCACGATCGGCGACGCGTTCCTCGGGCTCAAGGTGCTGCGCGGGGGCTACCCGACCCTTGCACCGGCCGACCGGGCGGCGCTGACCGCGCGCTTCCAGCTGCCCGAACCGCGCACCGGGCTGGGGCCGCGTCTCGCCGGCGTCGCGCACGCGATGTGCGACGTCTCCGACGGGCTCCTGGCCGATCTCGGCCATATCTGCGATGCCTCGCAAGTCGGCGCCACGGTCGCGCTCGGGTCATTGCCGCTGTCCCTGGTCGCGCAGCTTGTGGCCGCCGACGAACCGGATCTGCCAGAGCGTCTCGCCACCGCGGGCGATGATTACGAGCTGCTGTTCACGGCGCCCCCCGAAGCCGACGAGGCAATCGGCCGTCTCGCGGCGCAGCTCGGGCTGCCGATCACCGCAATCGGGACGATGGATCACGGCGCGGGCGTCCGGCTCATTGATGCGGGCGGCAATCCGATCCCGGTCGCAACCGC